>JAZUFB010000327.1:0-7673 GCA_045640475.1 Clostridia bacterium | reverse complement strand
CCATTGCCGCCAATCCTTCCATGGAAGAAGTCGTCAACGATACCCGCCAGATGGTCAAAGACGCCCGCTAAACCGGCGTCTTTTTTCTTTTCTTCCCTTCCTCTACCCTGTACCCTCTTTCTTGGCCCTTGGCCCTCGCTCTCCTCCACCCTGTACCCTCGTAAACAAAAAATCTTGCATGGCAAACCATGCAGGGTTTTTTGTATTCTTACCGAATCGATCAGGCTTTTCCGTCGCAGCCCAGAACGTCCACCATCTTGTGCTTGACCATGTCTTTCACGGCCTGACGGGCGGGCTTCAGGTACTGACGGGGATCGAAGTGGCTGGGGTTCTCCATGAAGTACTTGCGGATGCTCGCAGTCATGGCCAGACGGATATCGCTGTCGATATTGATCTTGCAGACGGCACTGCGGGCAGCCTGACGCAGCTGTTCTTCGGGGATGCCGATAGCACCGGGCATATTTCCGCCGAATTCATTGATCATGGCAACAAATTCCTGCGGGACAGAGGAAGGACCGTGCAGAACGATGGGGAATCCGGGCAGCTGCTTGCTGCATTCTTCCAGCACATCGAACCGGAGCTGGGGCTTGGTGCCGGGCTTGAACTTGAAAGCGCCGTGGCTGGTGCCGATCGCGATGGCCAGAGAGTCGCAGCCGGTGCGGGTCGCGAAATCGACTACTTCTTCGGGATGGGTGTACATAGCCTTGTCAGCATCGACGGAAACTTCGTCTTCAACGCCGGCCAGAGTGCCCAGTTCAGCTTCGACCACAACACCGTGATCATGCGCATATTCAACGACCTTGCGGGTCAGAGCGATGTTTTCTTCATAGGGCTTGGAGGAGGCGTCGATCATGACGGAGGTGAAACCGCCATCGATGCAGCTCTTGCACAGTTCAAAACTGTCGCCATGGTCCAGATGCAGAGCGATCGGGATATCGGGGTTTTCTTCAGCAGCAGCCTGCACCAGCTTGACCAGATAGTTGTGGTTGGCATAGTTACGGGCGCCCTTGGACACCTGCAGGATCACGGGAGCCTTCAGCTCGCCGGCAGCCTCGGTGATGCCCTGGATGATTTCCATGTTGTTGACGTTGAAAGCGCCCACGGCGTATCCGCCGTTGTAAGCCTTCGCGAACATTTCCTTAGTGGTAACGATAGCCATAGTAGGACCTCCTTCATGAATGTCACGGGAATTATAGCACACATCCGGCGGAATGAAAAGACAATTTGACAAACTTTTAACAGGTACAAGGGGCCTTTTTCCCTCTCCTTGCGGCCTTTCTTTCCTTCATGTATAATATTATAGGGGGTGACCCCGAAAATGCAGGAACAGGAGGGACGGATGTTGCCAAAGGAGATCTATACTGTTGTCGCCGGCGCGATGCGCTACATTTTTGTTCTTCTTGGGATCCTGATCGTCCTGCGTGCCTTCCTGATGCTGCGCCGTGACCGGCGCGAAACTGACCGTCTCCTCCGTCGTTTACCGAATGCCGGTCTGATTGGCGAATTTGAAGTCCTGCGTGGCAGCGAACATCTGGAAGAAGGCTCGGTCCTTCCCATCCCGGCTGAAGGGACACTCGGTTATTACCGCAGTTGCGATCTGACCCTTCCCTGCTCCGGTGTCCATAAACGGCATCTTGATTTTATGCTGGATGATCGTCATGGCCTGCTGATCCATCCCCGCGGCGGTTGTACGGTCACGGTGGACGGGATCCAGCTGAATGCCCGATCCAAGCCCGAAGCCCATCCCATGCTCCACAATTCGGAGATCGAAATCGGTACCGCGGTCCTTCGCCTCCGCCTGTTTGCCGGCGTCTGTCCCGAACGCGGCGCCGCTTTTATGCCGGATGCGGAACCGGTAGCTTCAGCCGCGGATCAGATCCCTGCCTGCGCCTATCCGAACCAAAGCATGGTCAACACGCCCGGCTCTGTCTCAGCTGATCCGTTCCAAAATGCATCCGAAGCAAGTCCCAACTTTTCAGGTACTTCCGCCACACTGACCTCCGGCTCCCCCAGACGAACCCGCCATACAGAGCGAAGGGAGAGTGATTGGAGTGAGTAAGCGTTCTCCTCTTTCCGGTCATCTCACAAGCACAGTCATGACCTTCTGCATGTGTGCTTTCCTTCTGATCGCGTTCCGCGACGGCAAAACGGATATTCCCTGCCTGATTATGGCTGGAGCCGTCCCCGCGGCGGTTTGGATCGCCAATCGGCTTTTGCCCAAGCTGTTCCCGATCGACGAGATCCTGTTTTCCCTCACCTGTTTTCTATGCGCTTTGGGAGTTGTCGTTCTCTATGCCACAAAGCCTTCTGTAGCGATCACCCAGCTTACCACCTGCGGCATTGGCATGATTGCCATGATCATCTGTATCTTTCTGGTCCGTTCCATCCGATCCTGGAAAGCTTTCTCCCTTCTTGCGATTCCGGTTTCCCTGCTTCTGCTGGTCCTGCCGCTTCTGATCGGTCGCGAGACTAATGGTGCCAGAAACTGGGTCTCGCTCGGTTTTGTCCATTTCCAACCCAGTGAGATCGTCAAGCCGGCGCTGATCATCATCCTCAGTTGCTGGATGAGCAAACATAGAATGATCCCCTGGCTATTGTTCTCCGTACTGTGTCTCGGTATCCTGATGCTCCAGCGTGATCTGGGGACCGCGCTCGTCTATTTCGGTACCACGTTGTTACTCTACTGGGCTTCCGGCGGAAGCAACATCGGCACGCTTGTCGGTGTCGCGAGCGGCATCGGTGCCGGCATAACCGGTTATCGGATGTTTTCCCATGTCCGTGTCCGTTTCGCGATCTGGCTCAATCCCTGGGCGGATTATGACGGGACCGGATATCAATTGGTCCAGTCTCTTGTCGCGATCGCGAGCGGCGGTTTCTTCGGCGTGGGGCTCGGGCTCGGAGATCCGACCGTTATTCCTGTTTATGAGTCAGATTTCATTTTTTCCGTCATCTGCGAACAGTTCGGCGTGATCTTTGGTCTGTGCGTCCTGCTGGTCTATATAGCACTCGTCGCCCGCGGTGTCAGGGTAGCCATGGCCGCCCGCAGGAGTGTTCACGGACTCATCGCCATGGGGTGCACGGTCATGCTGGCCCTGCAGACATTTGTCATTATCGGTGGAGTCATCAAACTGATCCCGCTCACCGGTGTCACGCTTCCCTTTGTCAGTTACGGCGGCACTTCGCTCATTTCCAGTATGTGCCTGTCCGGATTGATCCAGGGCGTTGCAAGTCTCAACCGTGACGCGCTTGAAGAAGACGCCGTCATTGCCCGCACCCGCGGCGTGAAGTAAGGAGGCGCAGCGTTGAAAACACAAAAACACCGCTTCAGGTTGGTTGCTTTTCTGCTGGTCTCCCTGTTGGTCCTTCTGGCTGTATATGGAACCTTCAGCGTGACCCGGTACGGAAACAGGTGGTTTTCTTCCTCGCATAATTCCCGTCTGAACACACAAAAACAAAACGTGACTGAAGGCAGCATTCTGGACCGTAATGAGACCGTCCTGGCATATACAGAGGATGGAAAACGGATCTTTCAGGAAAATTCCGAAGCGCGAAAATCTGTAGTCCATCTGCTTGGAGACCGCGACGGAAATATTTCCAATGCCATCGAATCCTTTCAGATCGGTCAGCTCTACGGCTTTAACGCCTCCCTGCCGGACCAGATCGGTTCGCTTCTTTCCGGCGAACCGCTCCGAGGAAATGATCTGATCCTCACTGTGGACAGCCGTCTCAACCGTGCACTGATGGAATCCTTCCAAAGCCGCGTGCCCGGAAAAAAAGGGGCCGCGATCGTCATGAACTGGCAAACAGGTGAAATCGTCGGCTTCCTTTCTGTTCCGACCTACGATCCGGATGCACCGATGGATTCCGTAAAAGCTGATCCGGATCAGCCTTTCTGGAACCGTGTCACACAGGGGCTTTATCCGCCCGGAAGCACGTTCAAGATCGTCACCGCCGCCGCTGCGCTTGAAAAGATACCGGACGCGCTTACCTACACCGTCGACTGTGACGGAGCCCTGGAGCTTTCGGACGGGATCACTATTCATGATTTTCAGCAGGAAATCCATCAGACCGTCGGCATCTCGGATGCTTTCCGCCTCAGCTGCAATCCGTTTTTTGCCTCTCTGGCTCTCCGGATCGGGGATCGTGATCTGCGGTCCGTCGCCGGCAGCTTCGGCTTCGGTACCAATTTTCTCTTCCGGGATCTGGTCGTGGAAAACAGTGTTTATCCGCTTTCAGAGCAAAAAGGATTCGCGCTAGCGACATCCGGCATCGGTCAAAGCGGTATCACAGCTACCCCAATGCATATCTGTCTGATTTCCGCCTCCATCGCGAACGGCGGTTCCATGCCTGAGCCTCAGCTGATCCGTGAAGTCCGTTCCCCCGCCGGGCGTACGGTCTCGTCCCTGAAGCCTTCTGTCTGCCGCAAAACCTGCACAGAAGAGATTGCAACAAAGATCTCAGGCTTTATGAAAAGGACCGTACAGGATGGCGGAAGCGGATGGCGCGCCGCGGTCAGCGGGATGGATATCCGTGGGAAGACCGGCACTGCCGAATCCACAGTGCAGGGCACGCCGGTCAACTATGGCTGGTTTACCGGTTTTAACGCTGACCCTGCCCTGCCCTACGCCCTCTGTATCCTCGTAGAAGACATTCCGGACGGGCAGACTGGCGGAACCACTTCCGCGGTCATCGCTGCCGATGCTTTCAGAACCGTTCGGGACCTGTTGTCTGAGCCCTGATTTCTCCCCGGAAAGGAGAGTATTTTCATGTTCGTTCCTGCCTGTTGCGTTCTTTGTCTTTTGATCTGCCTTCCGCTTTTCCTCTACTGGAAAAAGAAGGATCAGCTCCTTGCGGTCATCTTCAAGGGGCTCGGAACGGTTTGTGCCTTTTTGCCCGCCCTGGTCGCGGCGATCCGTCTCGGTAATCCTGCCTGGCTCTGTGCTGTTTCGATCTTCTTTTGCGTGATCGCGGATGTTCTGCTCGAATACAGTCTCATCCTCGGCGGTACCTTCTTTGGTCTCGCGCATATCGGATTCATTTTCTGGAGTCTTTCCCGCGCGCAGGTCACTCTGCTCCATCTGATCTGTCTGCTCTTGCTGGCTGGCCTGCTCACCGTTCTGATCGTCCGTTTCCGTAAGCAAGCCGGTAAGCAGCTGCCGCTCATCGCCGCATATGCCGTCTGCCTCTGTCTGATGACCGCCTGTACCATTGCCGGCGGATTCTCGCTCGTTTCGCTTGCCGGCTGGCTGATGGCCGCCGGAGGAGCATTGTTTTTCATCAGTGATTGTCTGATCGGGGTACGTGCTTTTCTGGTCACGGGCATATCGCTCGATCCCATCATAATGATCCTCTATTATTCCGGTCTGCTCTGCACCGGGATCTCCTGCCTGTTTTGATCCAACGAACACCGAAAGGAGAGAAAGCGGAAGATGCAAGCCCTTGAGATCCTGCAAAACACATTCGGTTATTCCGCTTTCCGTCCGGGACAGCAAGAGATTGTAAACAGCATTCTTTCCGGCCGTGACGCTTTATGCGTGATGCCAACCGGCGGCGGCAAGTCCATTTGTTATCAGATCCCGGCGCTCATGTTCAAAGGCACCACGCTGGTCATTTCTCCTTTGATCTCCCTCATGCGCGACCAGGTCACCATGCTCCGAAAACTCGGGATCTCCGCGGAATGCATCACTTCCGGCATGGAAAATGAGGATTATGAGGAAACCTTTTTCATGTTTTCCTCCAGTATGGTCCAGATCCTCTATGTATCTCCCGAGCGGCTTCAGTTGCCGTCCTTTTCCGAGTTATGCCAGCATCTGGATATTCCCTTTGTCGCTGTAGACGAAGCACATTGTATCTCCCAATGGGGCCAGGATTTCCGTCCGGCTTATCTATGCATCAACAACTTCATCCGGTCCCTGCCCTCCCGTCCCGTCGTGGCAGCTTTCACCGCTACCGCCGCGCCACGGGTCCGTGACGATATCCGCCGTCTTCTGTGTATGAACGATCCATTCCAGTTCGTTTCCAGTTTTGACCGGCCCAATCTTTCTTTTACCGTATGTGAACCGGTTGACCGGGATGACCATCTGATTTCTTTGATCCGGGCGCGATATCTCCAGAGCGGTATTGTCTATTGTCAGACACGGAAAGCTGTTGAGGCTGTCTGTGAGGACCTTTGTCATGCCGGTTTTAAGGCTACGCGTTATCATGCCGGATTGCCCAGGGAAGAGCGGGACCGGAACCAGCAGGCGTTTCTGCGCGACGAAAAGACAGTCATGGTCGCTACCAACGCCTTTGGCATGGGAATCGACAAATCCAATGTTTCCTATGTGATCCATTATCAGATTCCCATGAGTCTGGAAGCCTATTATCAGGAAGCCGGACGCGCCGGGCGGGACGGCTGTGACGCCGATTGCATTCTTCTGTACCGTCCGGAGGATGTGCATGTCGCGGAATATCTGATTGACAACAGTGACCCTAATCCTGACCTTTCTCCGGAAGAGCAGGATTCTGTAAGGGAGAAGCAGCATGAACGCCTGAAACAGATGGTTTTTTACGCCACCAGTCGACGTTGTCTGCGTCACAGGATCCTGAGGTACTTTGGAGAGGCGTCCCCTGAACGCTGCAATAATTGTTCCTCCTGCGTACAGGATTGCCAGTCTCTGGATATCACAGTCGATGCCCAGAAGATCCTTTCCTGCGTCGCACGCATCAAAGGACAAGGCCGTGCCGAAGAGGTAGCCGACATCCTGCTCGGGAAAGTCGTATCAACATGTTTGCCTGAAACAGATGTAACAACGCTTTCCACCTACGGTATCATCAGAGACCGTACCCGCAAGGAAGTCCTTTTGCTGGCCGAATTTCTGTGCCGTCAGGGCCATCTGATCGATGATGTGGAGGACGATCACCGTCTGAAACTGACTGACAGCGCCCGGGCTGTTCTTTTCCACGGTCAGCGTGTTACGATCAAGCAATCGGAACTTCAGAAAGCAAATGAGTCTCAGATCAACGACGGTATGCTGCGTGAGCTGAAGTATCTTCGGATCCGGATCGCCACGCGCGAGCATGTCGCCGCATTCACGCTCTTCTCCGATGCTTCCCTGCTGGAGATCTGCCGTAAGATGCCGGATAATCTCGAAGCCCTTTCCCATATAGAAGGCATCGGCCGCTCAAGGGCAAAAATGTACGGCCTTGATATCCTCTGCATCGTACAAAAGTACAAATAAAAGAGACAGGGGACGGTTCTCTGTCTCCTTTTTTTCGAGGACAGGGGGACGTTTCTCCTGTCTTGGGCCTCGCCCCTCCTTGGCCCTTGGCCCTCGTCTCCCCTTGCCCTTCTGACTCCACATAAAAATATCAGCCAGGAGACAGGGGACGGTTCTCTGTCTCCTTTTTCCAATTTTGCAAATTAAAATCACCCTGGAGAACAAGGAGACGGTTCTCCTGTCTTGGCCCTTGGCCCTCGTCAGTTCCTTGCCCCTCGCCCCTCTTTGGCCCTCTAACTCAACATAAAAAATCAGCCTGTCATTTGACAGGCTGTATGGAATCCGGCGGCGACCTACTCTCCCGGGCCGTTACCAGCCAAGTACCATCGGCACTGAAGGGCTTAACTTCTGTGTTCGGTATGGGAACAGGTGGGACCCCTTCGTCATTACCACCGGAAATGGTGATCATATTCA
>JAZUFB010000326.1:0-3267 GCA_045640475.1 Clostridia bacterium | reverse complement strand
GCAGCAACGTTGAACCATATTGATCCAGCAGCTCAGAAAAGAACATCTCCCTCAAATGGGTATCCAGATTATCTCCCCGGCCGGTGCTCAAAAGCAGGCTTCCGAACGAATCACGCTCGCGGTTATCAAACAGTTTCCCTGCAAAGGCTTCATTTTCCAGTGCCTGAAGTTTGAACGATTTTTGCGGATGATCCAGATCAAAGTATCCCGTGACTGTGATCTTCATATCCTGATCCAGCATCACAGTCCCGTCCGGTAGGAGCATTCTGATATGTCCGTCTCTCAGGAGATCCATGGTTTCACGATACACCGTATTTTTAAACGGCAACTGACTTTTGTTCACGTTCGGACCTTCTGTCAGCATCCCGTCTGTTTCATTCCACAAGGCATCCTCATCCACGGTCAGCATGATCACCGGAAGCGTATGCTGAAACGCAGGCTGTTCGGCATAAGCGGCTCCCAAAGAGGCAAATAGAATAACCACCACAGTAATCAGCACAGAAAATCTTTTTATCGCTTTCATTGTCAGCATGAATCAGTCAACCTCCTTCTCGTTTCAATACAATAAACAATGCAGAGCCCTGTTTTCTGACAGAGTACGTCAGATTTTTTCAAAAAAATAAGTCTATTGGACAGACTCATTTTTGTGTTATGGAACTTTTCCGTTTGAGAAACGTCTGACAGGATGAACGGCCGGATGTCGGCCGAAGAAAACCACCCGGAGGTATTTATTACATGGAATTGATTAGACGCGTGTTCAGTATCCTTCTTGCTTTCTTTGGGTTAATGCCCGCCGGTGGGAACAGCGATCCTGTGATATACAAGTCAGTGGAGCCTTATCTGATGCTGTCCGCCCATACGAGCAACTGGGGCGAGGCCTGCATCGGAGACTGGGGCGGCACATCGTGGGAGATCTGCAGTGACGGAAGCTATGAAATGACCGTACACTATATTCAGGACCGGGGTGAAGTGTATGAACCGGATGTATACACCGGGTTCATGACGCAAAGCCAATTTGCAAGGCTTTTGAATGCCTGCGACTGCGTGTGGATGGACCCCCGCGTGGATTCGGACGCGTGCGATGGGCAGGGCTGGTCGATCGATATGTTTGACGCGGACGGAAATGTGATCCATACGACCGGAAAACTTGGCTATATCTACGGTCAGACAAATGTGGAAACGATCATCAGCCTGTTGCCGCGGCCTGACCGGGACGGCTCGAAATCGGTTCAGAAGAAAGGGGCTACCAGAGAATATTTCCGGACGGTAAACGAGACCACGACCTATGAGGATATCGTCCGGGCGATCGGCCCGGAAGACAGCAAAACCGGATCCGGTATACCCACTTTGCACTGGAACCTGGATGACGGTTCAGTCGCGATGGTAACATTTTACGTGGATCATGTCATGACAGCGGTCATCGTCATGGATGGCGAAATATCTGAGATTGCATTTTGGCCGGATGAATGAAAAAATCAAGCGGAATCGCGAACAATTGGAACTCAAAAGGATAACCTTTTTTGCCTTACAGTCATTTCCGTTTGTTCGTATTCTGTTCATTGCCAGCTTATTTCAGCTGCACATAGTCTTTCTTCAACCATCCATAGAAACCGTCTTTTTCAACAGCATAATAACGTCCTTCTTCAGCCACTACTGTCACAGATTCCCCCTGTGGCCATTTCGCCAACCATTTGGCGTCTTGCTTAGGCTGTAGAAAGATGGAGGTCTCCTTTTTCCCTTTTTGATACAGTTGCCCCACGCCAATGGGTGTTTGAGTCGGATCATGGAACGCCAGTCCACGGGTCACTACATAGCCTGTTATGCCTTTGTAGGACACCTTTGTAAAAGTCTCCCCCTGTTCGATCACGCCTACGATCATCCCGTCAGGAATTCTTCCAAGTGAGGCAGCGTTTTCATTTGCTTCATTTCTCACCGTCACAAATCCTGTCTTTTTAGTCAGGACAGAAGCCACGATCGGGTCAGTATCCGTGCGATTTTCAAAGCGCAGCTGCGCAGTCGGTACAGTACTCTTTTCATTTCCCGTTTCAATCTCACTATTCACTGTCCCAAGCGTAACAAGGCTCACTTTTTCAGTTCCCTGGTCCTTTATCAAGACAACTTCCCACACTGTCGATTCAGGTTGTGACGCGCCAGCGTTCCCAGTTTTTTTCGTGTTCCCGGAAGATTTTCCGGTTGAATTTCCAGATTTTCCAGATGATCCTCCACTATGCATTGCTTTCAGGATATCATCTATCTCATCAGCCGAATACTGATCTGCCAGAAACGCCCGAACCGCGTTGTCATCCCCATATGCCAGTTCCGGAATAGTAATCTTTCTTCCATCCGGCATCTTTATGGATCGGGTGGCGGAACTGATGGCACTTGAAGGAACATAATAGTTCACAATACTACCGCCAACCATAGCCCCCATTTCAGATTTGTCACCAATTCCATGCATACGGCTGCCCAAATATGTTCCTGCCGGCAGTGTTCCGACTTCATCAAACACATACCCCGCATCCGGATCCTCATCAGGTCCTGTTTCCCGTTGGGAAACAATCCGATAGACCGGTGTAGATCGATTCGTTTTCCATTTGCACTGTTTATTCCATTCTTCCTGTGTCATAGCCAAAGCTGTTGTACAAAGCAATACAAGAATCAACGCAAACACAATCGTTACAAATCTCTTCATATCGATGCTACCTCCTTGAAAAGAGACCATGGAATACCCATCGCACAATTATCATAATTATTATACAACCAGCACCATATATCTAACGTATCAAATCATACAATTACTCCCGCAACCAGAACTGTAACAATTGCGCAAGAAACGACCTGATTTGGATGTTCATTGCCCAACTTATGTCCCCATGGGTACGTAAAAGCAGGGAAAATGTACTAAAACGTGTCCAATCTGGTTGATTTCAGTCGTTTCAAAATCGGCAATAAAAAGCCTGCAAGCCATGAATTATCATTGCCTGCAGGGATGTACGCCCGGTGCGATAGGAGACACCGCATACGATTTTGTGCACCCCAAGGGACGCGATTGCCGCCAGGCACCGTTCGCAGGGTGCACAACTGGAATAAACAACCGAGTTTTCCAAGATTTCATCGGAATACTTGTTGCCTTGTATGTAATGTCATTTAATTCTGACAACTGTTCTAATATAAAATCTAAGTATTCTTTACTCGATGCCACAACAACACATCCTTTAACGGCAAAATTTGAATTCTATAAAATATAAATCAAAGCTGCAATGTAAT
>JAZUFB010000325.1:0-3758 GCA_045640475.1 Clostridia bacterium | reverse complement strand
TGTCAAGGATGCCGTAGGCACGGCGTAGCCGCTTGTCCTTGACTCGGTGTGACGACTGTGCTATCCCTGCTGACCGCCTTCTTTGGAGGAGGTCTTTTTGTTGTACTCTTCTCCCACCCCTCTAAGCCTGCAACTTTTTTGCTTTAGGGGCTTGACTTTTTATTTGCAGGCTTTCTTGATATCGTTCATACTATTCTTTGCGCAAAATGAAAAGCAATGCGGAAATTACTCTCCCGCATTGCCTGCATGAACACAAATCATTTATTAATTTATTTTTTGATTTGTTTTTTATTGAATCCTTTACTTTGTACTTCCCATTCCGTTTATCATATTTCATTTTTCCTCTGTTCCTTCCGCGGGGATTGTGAAATTGCCGATGAAATTCAGATGGACTTCTATGTCCCGGGTACGCTGCCCCGATTCGGAACGGACCGTTTTGTGCACAACGATCTTTTCCACAAACGCACGGATCATTTCATCCGTTATTTCTGTGCAATCCTGATACTTTTTCGCCAGTGAGAGAAACTGTTCTGTCCGTTTTCTTTCAGAATCCACATCGTTGACTTTCGTTTGCAGTTCCGAAAGACTTTGCCTGATTTCTTCCTCCTCCTGTTCATATGATACGGACAGTTTGTCAAACCGTTCCTCTGTAATATGACCGAGTGCATAATCCTCATACAACTTTTTCACCAGATGCTCCAGTTCCGCAATACGCTTTTCCTTCGCGTGGATCGATCCGGTCAATTGCTTCTGCTCATCCGGTCTGATTTTTTTCGACTCTTTTTCCAACGCACGTTGGAAGGCTTCCTGATCCGTAATGGCATATTGACTGACACTTTGAATCACATCTCTGACGATATCGGAAATCACAGAAACGCGGATACTGTTATGAGTGCAGAGCCGTTCCGCATAGGAAGCGGATTTCTTGTGTGTGCTACAAATGAAATCATTGACCTCTTCATGCCCGACGCAATGATGAAAACGCATGGGAACACCGCATTCACCACAGATCACCAGGCCCGTGAAGACACAGGGTTTACCCGGCACATTTGTTATTTCAGGATGAAAGATCATCTGCGCTGCCTGCCATGTTTCCTGATCAATGATTGCTTCATGTGTGTTCGGAAAAATCATCTGTTTTTCCAGTGATGTGGATACTCTGCACTTATGAGCTTCTAATTGACAGGTTTTGAAGTTGACGGTATCGCCAATATACTCGCGCCGATATACAATTTTAGCAATCATTTTTTCGCTCCAATGATAGGGTTGTTTGTCAGCATATCGCTTTCCGAATCCGTCCGGATCATGCTGTGCACGATAGAACCCGGGTGTTACATGTTTTTCCTGAACCAGAATTCGGCAAATCTTCAGCTGCGATATGCCCGACGCGGCAAGTTCAAAGATACGCCGGACAGTACCGGCAGCGTCCGGATCAATGATCCATTTGTTCTTATCCGCGGGATCTTTTTTGTACCCGAAGCAGGGATTCGTTGCCAGCGGTTTCCCTGATTCTCCTCTCTGCTTCATGGCAAGGGTCATCTTTCTGGCGATATCCTTCCGGTACCAGTCGTTCATCACATTGATGAGACCGATAAACTGCGTACTGTCGGGATTCGCGTTGTCAAATCCGTTATTGACGGCAATGAACCGGACACCCATCTGCGCGAAATAGATTTCCGTACGGTAACCTGTCTCGATATAATTCCGTCCCACACGGCTCATGTCCTTTGCCAGTACCGTTTTTACGATTCCGGCTTCAATGTCGTTGATCATCTGCTGCCAGCCGGGCCGGTCAAAGTTCGCGCCGCTGTATCCGTCATCCGTATAATGACGGCAATTTGTGAAACCGTTCCTCGCGGCATAATCTTCCAGAAAGGCTTTCTGATTGGTGATGGAATTGGATTCTCCCGCCAAAGCGTCCTCACAGGAAAGCCGCTCGTACAGTGCGGTCACGTTCGTGACAGAAGAGGTATTCGCATTCGCTTTGCTTTTCGGCGCTCTGATTTCGTTTTCATAAAGATTGATCATTGCTTTTCTCCCTTCATGCTGTCGCTTTTTCAGACAGCGGTTCTGTCTTTGAAAATTGTTCTTTGTTCTTGCGTTCCTTCCGGCGCAGATACTTTTGGTGATTCTTCTCCCGCTCCTTTTCCCGTATCATTTCTTCCTGCTGTTCTCTTTCCTGTTCTTCTTCTGTCAGCACCGGAACGGTGTTCGGTACAGCAAAGCTGCCTATGAACTGAAACACGATCTCAACCTGAACGCGGCGTTGACCATGGATCTTTTCCGGCGCGTGCACAATGACCTTGTCAATAAAGCTGTTGATGACCGCGGGCGTTAACGCTTCCGCATCACGAAACTCACGCGCCAGCGCAAGAAACCGCTCAATGTTTGAGGAATCATTCTCGTAATCGTTGAGCTCAGCTTCATCTCGTTTCAGAAGCTCATGCAATTCAGCCTGCTCTTTTTCATAGGAGGCAGACAACGCTTCATACCGATTTTCCGGTATCTTGTTCAACGCGTAGGACTCATACAATTTCTGAATGATGATATCCAATTCGGAGATGCGCTTTTTCGCTTTAGCGATTTCTTCCGCTTTTTCTTTTACGGCATTTGTGTGCTGCAAGGTTGAGAGTGAACGCACCTGTTCGGCAAACGCCGCTTCATCCGTGATGGCATACCGGGCAACAGAACGAATGGAATCAAGAATCGCGGTACGGAGGAATTCCGTGGTAACAAAATGACAGCTGCAGTCGCCTTTCCCCTGGCTGTAGGTGGGGCAATCGTAATAATCGTCGGATGCTCTGCCTGTTGCCTTTGCCAGACTTCTGTGATTATTCAGCGCGGCGCCGCATTCCGCGCAGAACACCTTCCCTGTCAGTGGATTGGCTTCCCCCGTGCTGTCTGTCCGTCTGCGCACAAGCAATACGTACTGGGCCAATTCCCATTCATCAGGCGGAATGATCGCCTCATGGGTGCTTTTGAAGATGAGCCATTCCTCCTTCGATTTTCTGTATCGTTTTGCCCGTAAGCCGTTCTTTGACGAGCGGAAGTTCACGGTATGACCCATATACTCCGGTCTCCGCAGGATATTTCCGACAGTCACACCGTTCCAGGCATACGGTTTTGTCATATCCGTATTGGCGCGTTTCATACAGGTGTCGTGGATTGAATTGTAGTACGCGGGGCAGAACACTTTTTCTTCCGTCAGTATCCGCGCGATCTCATAAGGCCCGTGGCAGTCGATGGCCAGCTGAAAGACGCGCCTTACCACAGCGGCCGCCTCGTCATCCACCAGCCAGTGATTCTTGTCCTCCGGGTCTTTCCGGTAACCGTACACGCACAGGTTATTGGTAGGCAGACCCTTTTTGCCTTTCTGCTGATAGAACGTGCGCATTTTCCGTGACTGGTCGTGCAGATACAGATCGTTCATCACGTTCATGACTGGTGTGAACTCCGAGCTCTGCGGATTCAATGTATCCACGCTGTTGCCGATAGCGATAAAGCGGACTTTCTTTTCACGGAAATAGACATCCGTATAAAAGCCGGTCTGGATATAGTTGCGTCCGATCCGGCTCAGGTCCTTGGCGATAACTGTTTCCACGATTCCTTCTTCAATATCGCTGATCAGCTGCTTCCATCCCGGACGGTTGAAATCCTTCCCGCTGAAGCCGTCGTCCGTATAGTGCCGGCAGTTCCGGAATCCGTTCCTCTCGGCATAATCCGTGAGATACGCCTTCTGATTGGTGATGGAGTTGGAC
>JAZUFB010000324.1:0-2849 GCA_045640475.1 Clostridia bacterium | reverse complement strand
CGCAGTGCTTCCTTCATCTGCGTGCTGGCGCTGAAGTTCCCCGGACAGGAAGCGCTGGTTGCCCGTGGCGCGTGCCCCGGAACGATCCTGTATGAACGCCGCGGAAACGGCGGCTTCGGCTACGATCCGCTGTTCCTGTATGAGCCGCTGAACAAGACCTTTGCCGAGGTTACGGCGGAGGAGAAAAATACCGTCAGCCACCGTGCCCGTGCGGGGGAGGAAATGCGCCGGATCATGGCCGGACTTGCGGAGAATCCTTGACGAACAGGGGTCGCTTGTGTATTATATACAATAAAGACACAAGGAGGAAAAGGAATTGCTTCACGAGGGTAAAATTTGGGTCGGAAGCGGCGTAAATGGCCCGGTTGAGTTGTTGCCAAACATGGCCAACCGGCATGGCCTTATTGCCGGCGCGACCGGCACCGGCAAAACGGTTACGCTCAAGGTTCTGGCCGAAGGCTTCTCGGACATGGGCGTGCCTGTGTTCCTCAGCGATATCAAGAGTGACCTCAGCGGTATGGTCAATCCCGGCGTCCATTCGGATGCTTTGGCCAGCCGTCTGGCCAAGTGCGGGGTCACCGATTTCTCATACGATTCCTATCCCACGGTCTTCTGGGACGTGTATGGCGAGCAGGATCATCAGGGCCATCCCGTGCGTGCCACGGTGAAGGAAATGGGCCCCATGCTGCTGAGCCGTATGCTGAGCCTGAACGAGACCCAGACCGGCGTGATGAACATCCTGTACCGCGTGGCCGCGGACAAGGGGTTCGATCTGGTCGATATCAAGGACCTCAAGGCGATGCTGGCTCACATGGGCGAGCATACCAAGGATTATACCCTGAACTACGGCAATGTTTCCGTGGCCAGTATCGGCGCCATCCAGCGCGCCGTGGCCATGCTGGAGGATCAGGGCGGTAACCTCTTTTTCGGGGAGCCGTCGATCAACATTCTCGACTGGATGCAGAAGGACGAGAACGGTCGCGGCTTCATCAACATCCTGTCCGCGGACCGGTTGTTCAACAATCCGACCATGTACTCCACGTTCCTTTTGTGGATGCTGACGGAACTGTATGACCTCCTGCCCGAACAGGGCGACGCCGACAAGCCCCGCATCGTGTTCTTCTTTGACGAAGCACACCTGCTTTTCAACAACACCACCAAGGCTCTGATGGAAAAGATCGAGCAGGTGGTCCGCCTGATCCGCTCCAAGGGCGTGGGTGTCTACTTCATCACCCAGAGCCCGGCGGACATTCCCATGCCGATCCTCGGCCAGCTGGGCAACCGTGTGCAGCACGCGCTGCGTGCCTACACTCCTTTGGACCAGAAGGCCGTTAAGGTCGCCGCACAGACGTTCCGGACAAATCCGTCCTTTGATACAGAAGAAGCTATCACGACTTTGAAAACAGGCGAAGCGCTGATCTCCTTCCTGGATGAGAACGGAGCCCCGGGCGTGGTGGAACGGGCAACGATCCTTCCCCCGCAAAGCTACATGGGACCCATTTCCGCCGAAAAGCGCGCGCAGGTGATCGCGCTGAGCCGGTTCGCCGGTGTCTATGACGAAGCTGTTGACCGCGAGAGTGCCTATGAACAGTTATCACCTCAGTTCATGCGGCAGCCCGCAACCCCTGTTGTGACCCCTTGGCAGGTGCAGGTTAGCACCGCACAAAGACCGATGAGCCAGAATTTTATGGTTTATGATCCCACTACCGGACAGTATGTACAAAAGGAGTTGACTACCATGAGTCCTATTCCCGAGACCCCTGAGGTCCAGCCCGTGCAGGTCGCCCAGAATCCCATCCAGCAGCCTGTGATGGCTCAGCCCATGATCCAGCAGCAGCCAATGTATCAGCAGCCCATGGTGCAGCAGCCTGTGTATCAGCAGCCTGTGATGATGCAGCCCCAGGCGGTTCCCACCATCCAGGTGCAGCCCCAGATCCAGCAGATGCCCATGATGGTGATGGATCCCACCACCGGCCAGTATGTCCAGCAGATGGTGACCATGCAGATGGATCCCACCACCGGCAACTGGGTCCAGGTGACCGATCCCGCCGTGCTGGCCAAGTTTGAAAAGGATGCCGAAAAGGCGAAGAAGGAAGCCGAAAAGGCTGCCGCTGCCGCCGCGAAGGCCGCCAAAGAACAGGAAGCCGCCGAGCGTCGTGCCCGCAGCGACGAACTGCGCGAAGAAGCCGCCGAGCGTGCCCGCCGCAATGACTCCATTGCCGGCCGCGTCAAGAACACTGCCATCAGCACCGCCACCCGCGAAGTGACCCGCAGCATCACCAAGGTTCTGACCGATGCGCTGAAGGGCCTGTTTGGCGGAAAGAAATAATTCAGTTGTCTGAATCGAAAAGGAGAAGGAAAATTCCTTCTCCTTTTTCGAACGGTTCTCGCAATGCGAAAACGTGGGAGGCACATAGAACTTTCTCGCAGAGCGAAAAGTTCGGAGTGCCCTTCAGTAAAGGAGTCTTTTTCATGGATATTCAAAAGATCCTGTCTGAAATGACACTCGAGGAAAAGGTCAGATTTTGCCAGGGAAAGAACGGCTGGGAAACAACCGGCGTGGAACGGTTGGGCATCCCGCCTGTTTGGGTCGCGGATGGGCCGATCGGACTGCGGAAGGTTATGGATCCCGAGTCGCCGGATCTGTCCGGCAAGGCCGTGCCGACCGTCTGCTTCCCGGCAATGGCGGGGATCGCCGCCAGCTTTGATCCGGATCTGGCGGGGGAGACCGGTGAAACGATCGCCGAGGCTGCCCGGGCCAATGATGTGGACGTCGTGCTTGGCCCCGCGGCCAACATCAAACGCAGTCCCCTGTGCGGACGCAACTTTGAATATATGTCCGAGGATCC
>JAZUFB010000323.1:0-6699 GCA_045640475.1 Clostridia bacterium | reverse complement strand
GGAACCAGTATATCTAGCCATTTGTTTGTACCTCCTCGATTACACTCTTCTACGCTTGGGCGGACGGCAGCCGTTGTGGGGAATGGGCGTGACATCTTTGATCATGTTGACGTCCAGACCGGCGGCCTGCAGGGAACGGATCGCGGCTTCACGGCCGGAACCGGGACCCTTGACGTATACTTCCACTGTCTTCAGACCGTATTCCATAGCGGCCTTGGCAGCGGTTTCAGCGGCCATCTGAGCAGCAAAGGGAGTGGATTTCTTGCTTCCGCGGAAGCCAAGTCCACCGGCAGAAGCCCAGGACAGAGCATTGCCCTGCGTGTCAGTGATGGTCACAATGGTGTTATTGAAAGAAGAACTGATATGGGCCGCGCCACGTTCGACGAGCTTACGCTCACGACGCTTACGCGAAACCTTCTTAAGCTTTTGCTTAGGTGCCATTGATTTTCCCTCCGTTTGCCCGTCAATTAGACGAGCATCATTAGCTATGTCAGCTTTTCAGCTTGTAAGCTTTATTGTGGCTTACTTGGTAGCTTTCTTCTTGCCGGCGATGGTCTTCTTGGGTCCCTTACGGGTGCGGGCGTTCTGCTTGGTGTTCTGTCCGCGGACGGGAAGACCATGACGATGACGTACGCCACGGTAGCAACCGATTTCAGTCAGACGCTTGATGTTGAGCGAAACTTCACGGCGAAGGTCACCTTCCACCTTCAGGTTATGCTCGATGTAGTCACGCAGTTTGCTGATTTCGGTCTCGGAGAGATCCTTCACACGGGTGTCGGGATTCACGCCGACTTCCGCGAGCATTTTCTGCGAAGTGGTCAGGCCGATGCCATAGATGTAGGTCAGGCCGATCTCAACGCGCTTTTCTCTGGGCAGGTCAACACCTGCAATGCGTGCCATGTGTTTAAAACACCTCCGTATTCTGTTTGGCCATATGGCCAACCGGGGAAAAAGCAGGACATGTCTTTCGGGGCAACCCACCGGGAAAGGCATACCGTGACTTTTGTTGGCGCCAGGTGAAAGCAAGCGCACAACAACACTGGCCTGCCGCAATGGAAGGTCGGCCGGACAGTGCCTAAATGAGAGACGTATCGACCCGATCCCGGAACATGCGTCAGAGTCACGCATGCAGCCGCCCGGAAGCGGATCAAGGCTAACTCCGATAGTCTATCACACGGGAAACCAAAAGACAATATTTTTTACAGGCAATTTCTTAAATTTTTGTTACAAACTTTTTTGGGAGATCAAAAAGAAATTTTACGGAAAAAGAAAGCAGAACGGGATGCATTGTTTGTTCGTCTTGATTTCAGCAGAGCCGCCTTATATAATGTAGATATTCTGCCTTGAAGGGAGTTGGGACGCGTGCGGATTCCGGAGACCGTGAGTGGGCTATTGGGACGCCTGCGTGAACATGGGTACGCCGCGTATGCCGTGGGTGGTTGCGTCCGCGACACGTTGCTGGGGATCGAGCCGAAGGATTGGGACATTTGTACCTCGGCACTCCCGGAAGAAATGAAGCAGGTTTTTGAAGGATACCGGACCGCTGACACCGGATTGAAGCATGGGACGCTGGCGGTGATCGTGGACCGGGTGCCCTATGAGATCACGACTTTCCGGATCGACGGGGAATATACGGATCACCGGCATCCGGATCATGTATGTTTTGTGGACCGGGTGGATGAGGATCTGGCCCGCCGCGATTTTACAGTCAACGCTATGGCCTGTAATGATGAAAACGGAATCGTGGATCTGTTTGGCGGACAGGCGGATCTTGAAAAAAAGATCATCCGGTGTGTCGGAGACCCCGAAAAGCGCTTTGAAGAAGACGCACTGCGTATTTTGAGGGCCTTACGGTTTGCCTCGGTGTACGGTTTCACAGTGGAGGAGAAAACCGCGGACGCGATCCGGAAATATTATGAAACACTACACAATGTGGCCGGAGAACGGATCCGGGAAGAAATGATGAAACTCCTTTGCGGGAAGGATTGCGGACGGATCCTGCGTGCTTTCCCGGAAGTGTTTTGCCTGATCGTTCCCGAATTGAAGACGACAGTCGGCTTTGAACAGAACAATCCGCACCATCTTTACGATGTATGGGAGCATACCGTGCGTGGCGTTGAAAATGTAGAGGCGGAGCCGCTGCTTCGGCTGACGATGCTGCTGCATGATACAGGAAAACCGCTGACGATGACCACGGATGAAAAAGGATGCTCCCACTACTACGGACATCCCGTCCAATCCGCCAAGATCGCGGCGAAAACAGCTGAACGCCTGAAACTGGACCGGGCAACCGCCAATGACCTGGTGACATTGGTCGAAGCGCATGATATCCCGCTGAGCACAGAGCGTAAGATATTGCTGCGCCGGCTCCGTAAATTTGGAGAGAAGAACCTGAGACGGTTGTTCAAGATCCACCGGGCGGACCGGATCGCGACGGGTACCCGCAGCGAAACGGAAAAGGATGAGGACACCCGTGCACTGGTCAAGGCACTGGATGACCTGCTGGCGGAAGGCCCCTGTTATTCTCTGAAGCAGCTGGCTGTGACCGGAACGGATCTGCTCCGGCTGGGAATGAAAGGTCCGGAGATCGGCGAAACGCTGGACAGTCTTTTAAGCGCTGTGATCGACGGGAAGACGGAGAACGAGAGAGAGAACCTGCTGGACTTTGCCCGGGAAAGAATCAAAAGAACGGGAAGCAACAAAGGAGGACAGGACTGTGGCTGATGAAGGATTGATCATGATCCGTTGGAAGACCGACAAAACGGTCGATCCGGTGATGTTCAGACTGGTGTGCGAAAATGATGACCCCGCGTACAGCGAGCTGACGGTAAGCCTCTCATCGGCTGAAGTGACCGAGCGTGTGGCACGGGCACGACTGATCGGCATGATGTTTGAAAAGGCGCGCCAGATGAAGATCGACGGGACACGGCTCCGCTTTCAGGTCAACGGCATTGAGGAATGAGACACGCGGGAGCAACCTGTACGGAAGGACGGAAATAACGTGGAATACAGAACAGAACATGACTCCATGGGTGAAGTCAGGGTCCCGGCGGACCGCTACTGGGGCGCACAGACACAACGGTCTGTGGAGAATTTCCCGATCGGACGCGGAAAAGAAACCATGCCCGAGGAGATCATCCATGCCTTTGGCCTGATGAAGCTGGCCGCGGCACGGACCAATCGCGCCCTGAAGCCGGGAAAAATGACCGATGAAAAATGTGACGCGCTTTGCACCGCGGCGAAGGAAGTCGCGGAAGGGAAGCTGGACGCGCATTTTCCCCTCGTGGTCTGGCAGACCGGAAGCGGGACCCAGAGCAATATGAATGCCAACGAAGTGATTGCCAATCGCGGGAACGAGATCCTGGGACGGAAGCTTTTGCATCCCAACGATGATGTGAACATGTCCCAGTCCTCCAATGATACTTTTCCTTCCGCAATGCATATCGCGGCGGTACTGAGCCTCGAGGGAAAGGTGCTGCCGGCCGCAGAACGGCTGGAAACAACGCTTGAAAGGTTGGAAGAAGCCAATCGGGACGTGATCAAATCCGGACGGACCCATCTGCAGGACGCGACACCGATCCGCTTTTCCCAGGAGATCTCCGGCTGGCGCGCCAGCGTAAAGCGCGATATACAGATGGTGAAGACAGCACTGGAACCGCTGCGCGAACTGGCGCTTGGCGGGACGGCTGTGGGAACAGGGCTCAACGCGCCTGACGGCTTTGGTGAAAAGGCGGCGGAGGAATTGACCCTCCTGACCGGAACCCGCTTTGCTTCAGCAGAGAACAAGTTTCACGCGCTGACCTCGAAGGATGAACTGGTGTTCGCCCATGGCGCGCTGAAGGCGCTGGCTTGCGACCTGATGAAGATCGCCAACGATATCCGCTGGCTCGCGAGCGGCCCGCGTAACGGACTGGGCGAGATCCTGATCCCCGAAAACGAGCCGGGATCCTCCATCATGCCGGGAAAGGTGAACCCCACCCAGTGCGAGCAGGTGACCATGGTGGCGGTGCAGGTGATGGCCAACGATACGGCTGTCGGGATGGCCGCTTCGCAGGGTAATTTTGAGCTGAATGTCTTTATGCCGGTATGTGCTTACAACTTCCTGCAGTCCGCCAGACTGCTGGCGGAGTCCATGGAGAGCTTTACTGACCGATGCGTGAGCGGGATCCGGCCTGATCGGGAAAAGATGAGGCAGAACCTGGAACGCTCCCTGATGCTGGTGACCGCGCTAAGCCCGGAAATCGGGTACGAAAACGCCGCGAAGGTGGCCAAGACGGCCTTCGCTGAAGGAAAGACGCTGAAAGAGGTCTGTGTGGAGAAGGGACTGCTGGATGAAAGCCGGGCGGCTGAATTGCTCAGACCTGAAAAAATGGTGTGACGGGAAGAAAAGGATCTTCCCGGGAAAAAGAGGACTTAAGGCAAAAGAGGAAAAGACGCAAAATGTTGAAGAAGTACTTTGGAAATAAAGGTTTTTATAAGGCCGTGCTGAGCCTGCTGATCCCAATCGTGGTCCAGCAGTTTATCAGCAGTTTTGTATCCCTGCTGGACAATATCATGGTTGGAGGCCTGGGCGTGGAGGCTATCAGCTCCGCGTCCATTGCCAACTCCGTGCTGATGGTCTTCAATCTGGCTATTTTCGGCGGACTGAGTGGTGCCGGGATCTTTGGCGCCCAGTTCTACGGCAAGGGCGATATGGAAGGGATGATGCATACCTTCCGGTTCAAGATGATCCTCAGCACGCTGGTGACCGCAATCGCCATAACGATCTATCTGCTCTTCGGTGAGGCATTCATCCAGTCCTTCCTGGAGGGGGAGAGCAACGGTGGTGATATGGCACTCGCACTGCAGGGCGGCAAGGATTATCTGACGATCATGCTGTGGGGACTGCTGCCGTTTGCGGTGGTACAGACCTATTCCGGTACCCTGAGAGAAGCCGGTGAGACCGTTGTTCCGATGGTTGCCGGCATACTGGCGATTTTGACCAACCTTTTCCTGAACTGGGTGCTGATCTACGGTCATCTGGGCGCGCCCGCGATGGGCGTGCAGGGCGCGGCGATCGCGACCGTGATCTCCAGATATGTTGAGTTGGCGGTCGTGGTGATCTATGCACATACGCATCTGGAAAAGTGCCCCTATATGAAGGGCGCCTATCGGAGCCTGAAGATCCCCGCGGCACTGGCGGGCAGGATCGCGAAGACCGGCAGTCCGCTCTTGGTCAACGAGATCCTTTGGTCCCTGGGTATGACCTTTATCAACCAGTTCTATTCCAGCCGCGGACTGAATGCGGTATCCGCCCTGAATATTACCGGTACCGCGTGGAATCTTTTCTGTGTGATCATGTTTGCCATGGGCAGCGCGGTCTCCATCATGGTCGGGCAGAAACTGGGCGCCGGTGAAATTGAGGAGGCGCGCGATACAGACCGGAAACTGATCATGCTGACGGAAATCATCCACGTTATTATTGGCCTTGGCATGGTCGCGGCCGCACCGCTGGTCCCGATGCTTTACAACGTATCTGACGAGGTGCGGGAACTGACGAGCCGGCTGCTGGTGTTTGCCGGATTGTCGCTGCCGATCCATTCCTTTGCGCATGTGACATACTTCACCATCCGCTGTGGCGGAAAGACACTGATCACTTTCCTGTTTGACGCGGTGTATACCTGGGTGGTGACGGTGCTGCTGGCGTTTGTGCTGTGCCGCTTCACACAGATGGACATCGTCAGTATCTATGCCTGCGTCCAGTTTATCGATGTGATCAAGGTCGTGATCGGGTTGCTGATGCTGCGGTCGGACTTCTGGGCGAAGAACGTGGTGAACCAATAAAGAAACATTCATATATGAAAAGGACCGGATCTTTTTCCTGACGTGGAAAGAAGATCCGGTCCTTTTTATGCTATGGATTATTCTTTGCGCAGCTTGGATATGAATGCCTGACGGCGCTTCTTCCGTTTGTCGCGAAGGGCCAGGCGTTCGCCGAGATCGCGTGAGCCGACCCCGTAGACCAGATAGAGGATCAGACCGCTGACCAGCATGATGAAGACCGTGGAGGCGCATTGGCGTCCCTCGGCATTCAGATTGTAGTAGGCGCGGCTGTCTGTTTCCGTCATGCTCTTGATGACCATGGCAAAGGTCGATGCTGCCGGCGCGTGGAAGGTGGCGCCCATGTCATACTCGGAGAAGAGCTCGTTGAAGCACAGGGCGAATACGGCCAGTACACTGGGGAGGATGATGGGCAGCTTGATGCGCGTAAAGGTGCGCAATGGCCCGGCCCCCAGGTTTTTCGCGGCGTCCTCCAGTTCCTCATCGATGGCGTAGAAGGACGCCTTGATCATTCGCAGACTGAATGGCAGCTTGATGATCGTATATGCCAATATGATCAACAATCGGACATTGTCACCCCGGTACAGGTTTTGATTGGCCACATACCAAACCTCGGAACTGTTGAAGTAGGTGCGCAGACTGTAGCCAATGAGGATGGTGGGCAGCATCCAGGGCAGGAGCAGGCAGTATTCCAAAATGGTACCGGTCTTCCTGTGCTTGGAGATATAGCTGCAGGCGATGACCACGATGATACAGGCTAGCGCGGCTGCCACCAGAGAAAGGCCGAAGCTGGTCTGGATACCTGTCCAGGCTTTTTCGTTGGAGAACAGACCTGAAATGGCGTCCGTGGTGGTTTTGGTTTTGTTGCGGACGGTATAT
>JAZUFB010000322.1:0-2144 GCA_045640475.1 Clostridia bacterium | reverse complement strand
AACAGTTAGAAGCAGAGGTTGGAAAGAAAGAAGATCTGATCCTTTCCACTGTGCCCGGCGAAGGTGATCTGAGTCTTGACGATGCTGTCCGAATTGCCAAAGACACGATTATGAAGAATTTCGGCACTCCGCAGGAAGAATTGGACTCTATGGGCGTGTATCCCACATTCTATAAAACACCCTATCAGGACAGTTTGCTTCAGTGGCGGGTATACATTTCTCCGAGAACCAACGTGAATCTGGACGATGACCATGAGTATCCCGCTCCCGGTGAATATCTGGTGGAAATCAATTCCCCCTCCGGTGATGTAAGCGACTGTTTCTACTATAATGATGATTTCTGGCCGGAATATGCCCAGCGTTGTTGGGATAACGGCAGCAGGGATTATGTCTATGAGCAGGCGCAGCGCGCTGATTTTATGAAGCAGAGCACGGAAAACCGCCATTATTTCATCGATCTGTTCGCTGAGGCCGGTTATGACATGGCTCCTCTTGAAAGAGCACAGAGCGATGAAGCCCGTCTTCGTGCCATGAATATCGATATTTGTTTTGCTGAACTGGAGGATGATCTGCTTGATTCCTCCGACGCCTTTGTGCAGACAGCGATTGCAGAAATGGAAAGTCGATACGGTATCACAAAAGAGGATATGACCAAATGCTTCTTTGTCGCTATTCGCAGTCCACAGCCATCAGAAACCGTCGATATTTGCTTCTCCTATAACTTTAACAAAGAAGCAGCAGCAAATCTCGGTCCGTGTGAAATCTTCGGCGCCGGTTACGGGACAAGACTGGGCTACTTCATGATTTGTATGGACGCGCAATCGGGCAAAGTAATAAGTGCTGTCAACATTATCTGGAACGAAACCCTTTTGCCCACTTATACAGATGGCCTCTTGTCCCGTATGTTCTGGACAAAAGACGATCTGCCCGAATACTACCGGATGATGGATGAACTTTGCACGCTGGACGCTGGCTATGTTGCCGGACGCGATTCGGAGAGCGACCTATTGAACAAGGCAGATCAGATCATGCTTTGCTACGGCGGCAGCCCCGTTCTTTACACCGCTCAACGTGAAGACAGCGGCGCTTATACGATGGCGCAATTCCTGTACGAGCATGATCTGACTGAAGAAGCAATCATTGGAAAAGGCAAGGAATATCTCCTTACCCATACATCCTGCTCCGGGGACGATTTGAAACAGGCTACATTCCATGTCGGAACCATGTTTGATGATCCGGTAAATCCTGATGAGCGTAAGGTCCATCCAACACTGTTGGTGCTGCTGGAAGAAAAAAATGGTCAGGGCATCCGGTGGTATTTCCAGTTTGATCTGGAGCTGAATGTAACACAATTTGAGGAAACCAAGGGAAACATTAACGGTTAATCACAAATTGAATAAGTAAACATAGTATAACGCGGATACCGTTTGTTGATGGTATCCGCGCATCTTCATTACCCGTATACAATTTCGCGTACAATGATATAGATTATCAGCACATAAGGTAATAATGAAAACTGAAAAGGCCGGGAAGTCGCCCTCCCGGCCTGGATCACCTTATCTGAAGCTCGCGTTGGTCAGTTTCCCGTTCACGGCGTTGATTTCGCCCCAGGAGAAATCATACTCGTTTGCAGCGGTCTCAGCATCCTTGTATTCAATATACCAAACAGGTGAGAACACCATGCCTTCTGCCTTGTCATCCGCACGTACGGTGCGGTACACCAGAGTTTCCTTGTGTACAGACAGCACAGGCTTTCCATAATGAGCAGCAGCTGCTTCCGCGGTCAGCGTGGTAACAGCCTCATCGGGTGAAATCAGTGAATCAGGCATATACAGTACGTCACCCATGGTGAAAGAATTGTGAACCGACATATAGGCGATGCCGCCGCGATCAATGTACATCGCAATCCGTTGCTGACCATTCTCTGCGTCGTGCATGCCATTCAGAGCATAAATCAGATAATAGCCCTCATCATCAGCGGAAGCATTGCTGTAATCCATGCGGGGACTATTATTCGTTGCCGTCCCGCTCTCATACCAGAACTGATTGTACTTCTCGCCAAGTGTACGTATGCGTTCGGCGCTCATGTCCAGAACACAACTGCACGCGTAGCCATGCAGCCCCAGCTTGTCAATCATATCATC
>JAZUFB010000321.1:0-4136 GCA_045640475.1 Clostridia bacterium | reverse complement strand
ATGCAGCCTGATCCGCATGCTATGAATGGACAATACATGTTCCGCAGCCTGTATTTTGATAATGCATCTGACCAGGCGCTGCGCGAAAAAAACGATGGCCTGAGCCGACGGGAAAAGTTCCGTATCCGCTACTATAACGACGATCTGACCTACATCCATCTGGAGAAAAAGAGCAAGATCGGTGGCCTGGGCAACAAGCAGAGCGCTCATCTTACGCCGAAGCAGGCGCAGGCCATCGTGGACGGAGATATCGACTGGATGCGCGAATCGCCACAGCCCCTGGTTCAGGAGTTGTATACCAAGATGCGCATGAATGGTCTGCGTCCAAAAACCATTGTGGACTATACCCGCGAGCCCTTTGTTTACGGCCCCGGTAATGTCCGCGTAACGTTCGACTATAACATACGTACAGGTCTTTCCTGCGTGGATTTTCTCAACCCGAATTGCGTCACTATCCCGGCGGGCGACCCGCATATCATCCTTGAAGTGAAATGGGACGAATACCTGCCGGATATCATCCGCGACGCCGTACAGATGCCCGGACGACGGGTTAGCGCTTTTTCCAAATATGCACAATGCCGCATTTATGGCTAATCAAATGACAGGAGGAACGATCCAATGAATTTCAACGATATTTTCAAGTCCAGCTATCTCAACAACGTGACTGCCGTGTCTCTGCCAGACATGGTGATGGCCCTGGGACTGGCGTTCTGCCTGGGCATGTTCATCTTCCTGGTGTACAAAAAGACCTATCAGGGTGTGATGTATTCGTCCAGCTTCGGCGTGACACTGCTGGCGCTGACCATGATCACCACCCTCACCATCCAGGCTGTGACCAGCAATGTGGTGCTGTCCCTTGGCATGGTAGGCGCACTGTCCATCGTGCCCTTCCGCACCGCTATCAAGGAGCCGCTGGATATTGCGTTCCTGTTCTGGGCCATCGCGGGCGGCATTGTGCTGGCAGCAGGCATGATTCCATTGTCCATCATCGGCAGTGTGCTGATCGGTATCGTGCTGATGATCTTCGTCAACCGCAAGAGCCACAGCAATCCCTACATCGTAGTGGTGCAGTGCGAGAACAGCGCCAGCTGCGGCAATGTGAAGGAGTATTTGAAGAACAATACCCTGCGCTGTGTAGAAAAGAGCAAGTCTGCGCAGAAGGGCCGCATTGAGGTCAACTTTGAGGTGCGCCTGAAGAGCGACGACACGACCTTCATCGAGACGATGAGCGACATGCAGGGCGTGCAGAGCGCGGTACTGGTGAGCTACAACGGCGATTACATGGGTTAATAGGAGGGACGTGCATGTCAACGCATCGAGCGATTGACCGCATCTGTGCCATTGCCATCGCTGTCGCCATTGTGTTCAGCTGCTTGCTGTGGGGTATGTCGCCGGGCAATCTGTACGCTGCCCGTGCCATGGGCTATGAAACGACGCTGTTTGACGCCTCCCGCGTGCATACCGTCGATATTGTGATGGATAACTGGGACGACTTTATTGCGAATTGCGAGAATGAGGAATATGCCGACTGTACGGTGGTGATCGACGGTGAGGCCATGAAGAACGTGGCTATCCGCGCCAAGGGCAATACCTCGCTGAGCAGCGTGCGCTCCATGAACAGCCAGCGCTACAGCTTCAAGCTGGAGTTTGACCACAACCAGAAGGGCCGCACCTATCATGGCCTGGATAAGCTGTGTCTGAACAATCTGATCCAGGACAATACCATGATGAAGGACTTCCTTGCCTATCAGATGATGGCGCAGTTCGGCGTGGATGCCCCGCTGTGCAGCTATGTATACATCCGGGTTAATGGCGAGGATTGGGGCCTGTACCTGGCAGTGGAAGGCGTGGAGGACAGCTTCCTGGCGCGCAATTATGGCAGCAAGGATGGCGACCTGTACAAGCCGGACAGTATGAGTTTTGGCGGCGGTCGCGGCAATGGTCGTGATTTCAACATGGATGACTTCGACTTCTCATCCTTCACCGAGAGGCAGGGCGAGAACGGTCAGAATAACCAGCCCGCCATGCCCGGCGGCTTTCAGATGCCCGGTCAGGGAATACCCAGCGGTGACTTCCAGCAGCAGGACCGAGGCGGATTCGGCGGATTCCAGATGCCGAACCAGGGCAGCATGCGCGCCGGTAATTTCACCCCGACAGATCCGCGTAGTATGCTGGAGGGTCAGGGCATGCCGGACGGTGATTTCCAGCCAGGCGAAGGTTTCCCCGGCGGTATCTTTGGCGGCGGCCCAGGTGGGTTCGGCTTTGGCAGCAGCGATGTGAAGCTGCAATATATTGATGACAATCCGGCCAGCTATACCAACATCTTCAGCAATGCAAAGACCAATGTGACAGAAGAAGACCAGGTGCGCTTGATTGCGGCGCTGAAAAACCTGAGCGAGAATACCGACATTTCTTCTACCGTAGATGTGGACGAGGTGCTTCGTTATTTCGTGATCCACAACTTTGTGGTCAACGGCGACAGCTACACAGGTTCCATGATTCACAACTACTATCTTTACGAGGAAAACGGCCAGCTGTCGATGATCCCCTGGGACTACAACCTGGGCTTTGGTACGTTTGAGGCGAGTAATGCCTCTGGCGTTGTAAACACTGATATTGATCAGCCGGTTAGCGGCAGCGATGTGAGTGACCGTCCAATGCTGGCCTGGATCTTTGCGGATGAGACCTACACCGCGCAATATCATGAGCTGTTGGGTGAAATGCTGGACAAGTGGTTTTCTGCCGGACAGATGTCGCAGTGGATCAGCGACGTTAGCGCCATGCTGCGGCCTTATGTGGAGCAGGACCCGACCAAATTCTGCACGCTTGAGGATTATGACAAGGGTGTCGCTGCCATTTCATCCTTCGTGGAACTACGAGCAGAAAGTGTACGCTGCCAGTTGAATGGTGAAGATAAGCAGGTTGAGACCGGAGATCTGAATCTGGGCGATATGGGCAGCATGAGCCGGGATGGCGGTTTCGGTGGACGAAGAGGCGGAAACATCCCGGGCGGAGGACGCGGCAACTTCAATGGCATGCCGCAGAATGGGCAGCGACCAATGGACTTCGGTCAGCCTGTAAATACGGATGACAGCCAGCAGGATACGCCAGTTGTTCCGACTACGGAGGAAGCTCCGACAACCACCGACACGCCTGCAGCCGATGAAAGCAGCAGTATGCCTACCATGCCGGATGGTGGCTTTACACCTGGCGGCAATACACCAGCCATGCCGGAAGGTGGCTTTGATCCCAGCAGCATGCCCACCATGCCCGAAGGCGGCTTCAAGCCGGGCAGTTTTTCAGAAACGCCAAATTAATCAAGTTTATAATCATGGTCTTCTTGATGAGGGACATGGTTCTTGTGCTCCAATCAACATTCATAAAAAAGAGGGGGATTTTCATGGCATTCTGTATAGTATGATCCTGGCGATGCTTGGTGGCGGATTGTGCTGTTGCAGTGTGATAGGTTATCTGTTTATGGATAGGCCTAAAAATGGTTGAATGTCAGTAACAATTGCAAAATATGAGGTAAACAAATCAGGGACAGCAAGTGTGTGCTGTCCCTTTATCAATAGCATTGTTTTGATGCCCCCAAAACACTTAGTACGCTTAGGATGGATATAGTGAAGTAACTCAAAACCTCATTTGCCTTGTCATTATGCGTTACTACCGATACCACCATTTTCGAAAACATCATGAATACTTGAAACACAAGAAAAGATGTTGACAATTCAACTTGTTGGTGATATAATGCAAAACGTTGAGCAATCAACATCTTGAGCAGAGAGGATAATTTGCATGATCCAGCGATTTGAACGCTTTTTGCAGAGTATCTCGGAGATCGAGTACAGCTGGCACAAGATTGCATCCGATGAATTGGCCGCCTTCGGACTGAAGGGCAGCTATGCGGCTTATCTGACCACGCTCCGCCGCTATCCGGAAGGGATCTCGTCGGCGCAGCTGGCGGAATTGTGTCACAGGGACAAAGCGGATGTTTCCCGCGCGGTATCGGATCTGGAGAAGAAAGGCTTCGTGTGCAGAAAAGAAACCGCGGCGGGGAGTTATCGGGCAAAACTGGTGCTGACGGCAGCCGGACAGGAGCTGAGTGAGACGGTGTGCGGCAAAGAAGTCGGAGG
>JAZUFB010000320.1:0-41894 GCA_045640475.1 Clostridia bacterium | reverse complement strand
GTGTTGATTTTTGAATTGATTTGGGATAGAATAGGATGAATAAGTATCGACCGGAGGTTTGATGGATGCCCAAGGAAAACAGTCAATGGGTATTACCGGGAGTTTTTGCGGCGCTGATCCTGATCGCGTCCATGATGGGCTTGCTGCCTCATACAGTGATCATGTTTCTGCTGCCGGTCATGCTGGCCATATGCGCGTATACCTCGGGAACCGTGCCGACGATCCTGACGGGGTGCGTCGCGGTCGGTAGCTGCTTCCTCGCGGGGGCCGGAACCCTATGGTTCATCGCGGCGCCGTGGAGCGCGCTGGGGTGCCTGGCCGCGCTGCTGCCGCTGAAGGATAACAAACGCCGGGTCTGGCTCTGGGCCGGCTTGATCGTGATCATGTGGGCGGGATTCGTGATCCTGCTCCAAAACCTGATGAACGGTCCGCTGGTGCCCGGAATGGCCCTTGAATTACAGGAACAGCTGGCCAAAAGCCCCATGTGTGATACGGTGCTGATCAGCGCCTACAACTCGGGGATGGCAAGAACCAAGGACCCTGTTACGTTAAGTTCTATGTACGTATCCAGCATGCTGAGCATGGCCCTGCCGGACGCGACACGGACCGAGCTGCTGAACAGCCTGCGCGTGAGCATCGAGGAAATGATGCCGGCGGCCCTGTGTGAAGGCTTCGTTGGCCACGTGCTGATCGTGACGGTGCTGTGTACGCTGCTGCCGGATCTTTTGAGAAGAAAGAACGGCGAAAAGGGTATATATCCCAAGTTTACGGAATGGCACATGCCGAGCGGGATCGGCCTGGCCGTGGGCGCGCTGGCGCTTGGATTTGTGATCTGCCTGATGACCGAAAGCGACCTGTGGATGAAGATCGGACTGTTGAGCAGCACGGTGTTCTCGGTGGCTTACGGACTGCAGGGCGTCAGTTTCCAGCTTTGGCTGGAGGACAAGATGGGGATGGGCAAGATCTTCCGCGTGATCTGGGTCGTCGGGATCCTGCTGCTGGCCCCGTTTATCATGGTGATTCTGGGATTGATCGACCAGCGCAGGGACGCAAGAAATCTGCGCAAAGACAAGGAGGAAACAATATGAAGGTTGTATTGCTGAAGGATGTTAAGGGACAGGGGAAGAGAGACGATATCATCAACGTGAGCGACGGCTATGCCCGGAACTTCCTGTTCCCGCAGAAGCTGGCCATGGAAGCTACGAACGGCGCCATGAAGGAGATCCAGCTCAAGCGCGCGGCGCAGGACGCCCGCGAGGCGGAAGCCCTGCGTCAGGCCCAGGAAAAGGCCGACAGTCTGAAGGGCAAAGTGATCAACCTGAAAGTCAAATGCGGCGAGAAGGGCCGTCTGTATGGCAGCGTGACCACGGCTGAAATCGCCGACGCGCTGGAGAAGCAGCATGGTGTCAAGGTGGACAAGCGGAAGATCGACTTTGGCGATCCCATCAAGGAAGTGGGCAACCGCGATGTCAGCGTGTGGCTGCACACCGGCGTGACCACCAAGATGATCCTGCACATCGAAGCAATGTAACACAAGCGACAAACTGACGCGAGGTTCAGGGAACAATGGAGACAAGACCGGATCTACAGGGCGTTTCGGCGCCAAACAGCCTTGAGGCCGAACGGAGCGTTTTGGGCGCGATGCTGCAGGACAGTATGGCCGTGCTGAGCGCCTGTGAGCAACTGCAGAAGGACGATTTCTATCAGCCCGCGCACCGGGAGATCTTCGACTGCATGCAGAAGCTGAACCAGAACCAGCAACCGGTGGACGTGGTGACGGTGGATGCCGAACTGTCCCGCAGGGGAACCTCTGAGGGCGTGGGCGGAGCGGCTTATCTGATCCAGCTGATCGGCTATGTGCCCACGACCGTGAACACCAAGGCCTACATCAACATCGTGCTGGAAAAGAGCACGCTGCGGAAGCTGATCGCGGCGAGCCAGGGAATTGAAAAGGACTGCTATTCCCAGGAAAAGTCTCTTGCGGATACGCTCGCGAGCGCGGAAAAGGCGATCTTTGATATCGTGATGAAGCGCACGAACGGGGAAACGCTGGTGCCCGTGGGTGATGTGCTGGTCAAGACCTATGAACAGATCGAGGAACTGAGCCGTAACCGCGGCAAGATCGCGGGCGTACCGACCGGGTTTATCGACCTGGACAATATGCTGACCGGCTTGCACGGCGGCGAACTGATCCTGGTTGGCGCGCGTCCTTCCATGGGTAAAACGTCCTTTGCCATGAATATCGCCAGCTATGCCAGCCTGAAAGCAGGCAAGAGTGTGGCAGTGTTCAGCCTGGAAATGCCCCGGGAACAGATCGCCATGCGTATGCTGTGCTCGGACGCGCGGGTGGATATGCAGAAGGTCAGAAAAGGGCTGCTGAGCGACCAGGACTGGATGCATCTGGCAGACTCACTGACCCCCATGGCGGAAGCGCCGCTTTATATCGATGATCAGGCGGCCATCACGCCCACCCAGCTGCGCAGCCGTTGCCGCAAGCTGATGATGGACAAAAAACTGGACCTGATCGTGATCGACTATCTGGGCCTTATGACGAGCGACGTGCACAGCGAGAACCGCTCCGTGGAAGTCGGCGCGATCAGCCGTGACCTGAAGGCCATCGCGAAGGAACTGAATCTGCCGCTGATCGCCTGCGCGCAGTTGAGCCGTGCCAATAAAGAAAGAACGGACAAACGCCCGATCCTGAGCGACCTGAGAGACTCCGGAAACATCGAGCAGGACGCGGACGTCGTGATGTTCCTCCACCGCGAGGAATATTACAATAAAGATACCGAGGATAAAAACATCGGCGAAGTGATCGTGGCCAAACAGCGTAACGGCCCCCTGGGTACTGTGAAGCTGGCTTGGCTGGCCGAGTACACGACCTATGCCACGCTGGCGCATGAGCCTTCTGGCGGAGGCGGAGCGCCCTGGTAACAGATTGCGCCCTCTCAGTCGCCAGAGGCGACAGCTCCCCCAGAGGGGGAGCCAAGGATTGAGGGTTCGCGAAAGGGGTTGCAACTAAGCAATTTTGCTTAAGATAGAAATATTGCCACAGAGGTAGTACCAAGACATTGTGGAGGATCAGAATGGAAGAGCAAGTCTACACCGTGAGCCAGTTTGTGAAGGATACGAGGTATACCGTGTTCCTGCTGGTACGGTCCAGCGACAAGCGGACCGGAAAAAACGGGAACCAGTATATCGACATGAATCTGGCGGACAGGACCGGAGAAATCAACTGCAAGCAATGGGACGGAAACGCGCCGGTGCCCAAGCAGGGAAGCGTCGTGAAAGTGCAGGGCCTCGTGGAAGAATACAACGGCCGGCTGCAGATGCGGATCGAACGGATCCGTGCCGCGACGGAGGAAGACCGGGTGGACATGACAAAACTGACCCTCTGCGCGCCGGAAACCCCGGAAACCATGCTGCGTGAGATCCAAACCACCGTGGACGGATTTGAAAGCGAAGACCTGAAGAAGCTGGTCAACGAAATGCTGCGTCTGGCGGGAGAAGAACTGATCTACTATCCTGCCGCCCAACGGATGCATCACGCGGAACGCAGCGGACTGCTGCATCACACCACCAGCATGCTGAAGCTGGCCAAGGGGATCCTGGAGGTCTACCCGTGGATGAAACGGGACCTGCTGCTGGCCGGGGTGATCATCCACGACCTTGCCAAGATCAACGAAATGAAGAGCGACGAAATGGGCAACGTGGCCGATTACACCGCGGAAGGCCAACTGATCGGCCATCTGGTGAGAGGCGTGACTACGCTGAACAAAGCAGCCGAGAATGTTGGCGTGAGCGGGGAAACCGTACTGCTGCTGGAACACATGCTGCTGAGCCATCATGGCGAAAGCGAGTACGGCAGTCCGAAGCCGCCAATGTTTGCAGAGGCGGAAGCCCTGCATTGGCTGGATATGATGGACGCGCGGCTAAACGCCTTTGAGGCGGTTGCCAAGAGAACGCCCGAAGGGGCCTTCAGCGAAAAGATCATCAGTCTGGACAGACGGGTCTATCATCCGAAATATTGAGGGAGGGATCGAGTATGTTGAAGAAAAGGATACTTTGTATCGCGGCGGTCGTTTGTGTGTTGCTGGTGATGACCGGATGCCAGCCGAAGGAAATTTTCCCCACGGAACTGCCGAACAAGGACGTACAGGTGGAAGAAGAACCGATCGTGGTTCAGGAACAGAACCTGTTTGGCGACGTGGACACCGGCGTCAATGAGACGATCGACTTTGACGACGGTTCCTATGATCCCTCGTCCGAAGAGTTTGGCGAGGCCGAAGAGGTCCCGATGGGGATGCTGGCGACTGTGGCGCCTGACATCGGAGACTATCCCTACGGCGGCGCGAGCCCTGTGCCGATCGACCCCATCGACAAGCCGACGCCTACGCCCCTGCCCGGCTTGACCTTTGCCTACCAGACCTACAACGTTGCCAAGCTGAATCTCAGCTTTGAAGCACCCGTGGGCTGGCTGGAGGAAGAACCTGAAGCGGATACCTGGAAGCTGACGAACCCGGATCCCAGCATGGTCTATCCGGCCAGCATGACGGTCCGCGCGGTGGCGCTGAACAAGAGCTACAGCAAGAGCGACCTGACCAAAGAAGTGAAGAACATGCTGAGCACGATCAGCGCGTCCGGACTGAAGAACTGGGAGCCTTCCCAGACCGCTAACCGTACGCTGCTGGGCGCGACGGGCGTTTATGCCAACTACAAGGCGACCACCAAGGACGGAGAACCCGTTGCGGGCCGCGTGATCGTCACCTGCGTGGGCAAGACCCTGTATTCTGTGCATCTGACCTATCCGCGCGGATATACGGAGACCTATGTGGATAAGGTTTTCGACAAGTTCCGCGACACTGTGAAGACAACTAACTGACATCGGAGGCGTGAGCCATGATGAAAAGGTACCGGATCCTGGCGCTCCTGCTGAGCCTGATTCTGCTCTGCGGTCTGTTTGCGCCTGCCTATGGCGGTGAACTGGCCACACTGGGCGTCTATTTCTTCGGCCTTCAGGAGCGGGAGGATGGCACACAGGAACGTGTGAAGCTGGAAGGCAAATTCCGGATCATCCAAAACGGCGAGGAGATCATGAATATCCAGGCCGGGGAGGAATCCGCCCTGCTGACCAGTTCGGATCCGGTGACCGTGATTCCGGTGATGTCTTCCATGCCCAAGGGTTGGATCATCCCTGAAGAAGGCGTGACCTGCGAACCCCGAATGGGCGGGACCGTGACGGTGCCCTTTATGGTGAACATGGATCACGGTGCCAATGAAGTGACCACCGTGATGCCGGAATTTTCGGACGGAAACGGGGAAACGGAAGAAAATGCCGCGATCGAGCTGACGCCCGAACCCGTGGTTGTGACCGTCAAGGCAAACAACGGAAAAGCAGAGGCTGACGCGACCGTCCAACAGATGCCGGAAGACCATGTACGCGTGGTATTCAACCGCGAAAATGTTATGACGCCGACGCCCGTGCCGGCACCGACCCCTGTGCCTGTGACGCCCGCGCCTGCTACAAACGGCGGAACACTGCGGGTGACCGTGTTCAACGACGCGAACAACAACTCCAACAGAGGCACGAATGAAAAAGGCGTGGCGAACGTGAACGTGGCCGCTGTGGCCGCGGACGGAAGCATCGCCGCGTTTGCCGTGACCGATTCGGAAGGACTGGCTGAACTGACCGGCCTGACGGCAGGAGACTATAAGGTCCGTGTGGAAGCGCCTGCCGGTTGGGGCTTCAGCAAAAAGAGCCAGAAATTCGGTCCTGATTATAACTCAATGGCTCCCTCGGTCGAACTGGTGAACGAAAGCGAACCGGTCAGCGTGGCGGAAGACACCGCGACTGAATGCGGCGTGGGCATATGGAAGCTGATCCATGTGAGCGGCTTCTGCTGGCTGGAAACAGAAGCGGACGGCGAACGCAAGCCGGACGAAGCCATGCTGGACGGAGTCCATATCCAGCTGGTCGGCGTCAAAAATGGCCTTGTGTATGATACTTATTCCGACGCTGAAGGAAACTGGAACATCAGTCAGGTGAGTCCCGCCTTCTATTATCTGAAGGTATATGCTCCGGATGGACTGATGTTTACCCGCTACTCCAGAACCGGCAGAAACAACCGCTCCATCTTTACCGAGGATGGCAAGACTGTTGGCGTGAAGCAGCTGGACATGAACGATGGCGAATCCGTGGAGCAGCAAAATGTTGGCTTTATGCTGTCCAGCTATATCAAAGGCCAGTGCTTCCTGGACGCGAATTACAACGGAATTTATGACGAGGGCGAACAGCCGCTGGCCGGCGTGAAGATGCAGGCCATCAAGGCCGGTAACGGAGAAATGATTTCGGAATCCATTTCCGGCGAGGACGGAACCTATTCGCTGGGTGGACTGCGGGCGAACACCTATAACGTGCGCTGTGTGCTGCCGGAAGGCGGCGCGGCCTTTACACGCGTGGTGGCGACCCAGGACGGCAACCGTTTCCGCGTGCGCACCGGCTTCCGGGAAACGACTTTGGAAGCGCAAGTGATCGATAACGCCGAGATCAAACGGATCAACGCAGGCGCGATCTACTACGCCAGCGTGAGCGGTACCGTTTATACGGACAAGGACTTCTCCGGCACCCTGAGCAAGGGTGAAAAGACGGAAGGCGGCATGGATGTGATGCTGCTGGACGCGGACGGAAACGTGGTGGGTAAGGACCGTACCAACGGAAAAGGCAAATTCACCTTTGAAAATGTGACGCCCGGACAGTATCGGATCAGCATGACGGCCAAGGAAGGATACGCGTTTACCCGCGCGGGTGAAGGCAACGTGATGCTGAACCTGAACGGCGGGAAAGGCCAGAGCGAACTGTTTGCCGTTGAGATCGGCGCGAAGGTGACCGATATGGATGTCGGCATGATCATTCCCGCGACGGTGCGTGGCAATGTGTTTGCGGACGCGAACGACAACGGCATGCAGGATGCGAACGAGACCGGCATGGAAGGCATGACTGTTGAACTGACAGAAAACGGAGAAAAACGCGCGTCCACGACCGTGAATCGCGCGGGCGAGTTCGTGTTTGACAGCGTGATGCCCGGAACCTATCAACTGAAATATGTGCTGCCGGAACGCGGTATATTCGCGCAGACCGTGAAAGGCGGGAATACGATTTCCGGCGACGGAGAAGCGTATTCGGATGCATTTGGCATCAAGAGCGCCGACAACTACACGGCCCCCCTGTGCGGTGTGCTGACGCTGGGCGAGATCAGCGGCGCGACTTTCCGCGACAGCAATGGGAACGGATTACCGGGCGAAGACGAGAGCTTTGTAAGCGGTGTGGCGATCCGCCTGGATCCCACGAGAGACGATCTGGAAAGCATCAGCGTGCTGACCGGAGATCAGGGTGAATTCCGCATCACGGCGCTGCATCCGGACACCTATATGCTGACAGTGACCTTCCCGGACGGAATGGTCATGTCCCGTACGGATGCTTTGAAGCTGCCTGCCGTGGCCGGAACGACCGGCGTGGGACAGACACTTGAATTGGGCATGGGCGACCTGTATGAAGGCCAGATGCTCGGGTGTGTCCGTCCTGCCACGCTGAAGGGCCGCGTATGGATGGATGAAAACAATAATGGCCTGATGGATGAAGGCGAAAAGCATCCCGCGGGCGAGAAGATCACCGTGATGGACGAATCCAATGGACGCGTGTTTGCGGAACTGCTCACGGACGCGGACGGCTGGTTTGAGACCAGCGGCATGATCCCAGGCAAGTTTACTGTGCAGTATCTGATGGATGAAAAGACTGACGCGCCGCAAAGCGGAGACTCCACCTTTGGCCAGCAGGGCAATCTGCTGGTGATGAACAGCATCCAGATGCAGGATGATATGGTGAAGGATGATCTGCGGCTCGGATTCGTGCGCTATACCACCGTGAGTGGAACCGTCTGGATCGACCGGATGGGCGAAACAGTGCCGCTGAGCGGCGCGCGTGTGGCCCTCGTGGACGACACGGGAGACGAGATCCGCAGTATGAATACCGGGGATAACGGCGCTTATCTGTTTGACAAGCTGCTGCCCGGCATGTATCAGGTCAGGGCGGAGCTGCCTGAGGGTTGCCTTGTGGTCCATACGGACGACGCACGGCTGGAACAGGGTGCGGTGAGCATTCTGACTGAATATGACGGACGGAAGGGCTCCGCGGAACCGTTTGAGCTGCTGATGGATCAGAACCGTGAGGGAATGGATATTGGCAGCGTTGTGCCCGGCGCGTTGGGCGACTTCTGCTGGATCGACCTGAACAAAAATGGCTGGTTCGACGGCGGTGAACCCGGCGTAGGCGGCATCCGGATCGCCTTGGTAAAAGACGGCGAGACCGTGATGGAGACCGTGAGCGATGATTACGGCTACTACTGGTTCCGTGAAGTGTATCCCGCGGATTGGGATCTGGAAGTGACCGCTCCGGCGGAACTGAAGCCGACCGTGAAAAAGACGGATGTGCCGGTGCTGGTTTCCGTGCTGGACGAGACGGACGGCGATATGTTTACCGCGACAGGAATCACCGTCAGAAGCAACGAAAGCAACTATAACGCGGACCTGGGATTTGTCCTCCGGAAAGAGGGCGAGATGCCCGACAACATCGGGAAAGGAAAGACCCAGGACTGGACACAGAGGAATCAGAGGTAAGAATCAAAAAACCTTCTATGGCGTGCCATAGAAGGTTTTTTGATTAGGGTGGAGGGCCAAGGGCCAAGTTTTTATTCTTCGTCGTTATCTTCTGGATCGGGGGAAGGGAGGAGGCTGACCAGGGCGGAAACGACGTGGTGGTCTTCCATTTTTTCCACGTGGATGTGTAAGCCGTCGGCGTCGACTTCGGGGGTGCTCCCGTCCTCGGGGATGCTGGTCAGAACAGAGAAGACCAGACCGCCCAGGGTGTCGAATTCATCGGTCAGGGTAAGGGGGGTATTCAGGGCTTCGGACACCTCTTCCAAAGTGGCGGAGCCGCTGACGCGCCAGAGATTCTCTTCCAGCTTTTCGACCGGAGTGACGCTGGCAGGGTCAAACTCATCGTAGATGTTCCCGACGATCTCTTCCAGCAGATCTTCCATGGTCACGATCCCGCTCATGCCGCCGTATTCATCGATGACGATGGCCATGTGGACTTTTTTCTTCTGCATATCGCGGAAGAGGACATCCGCCTGAAGCGTCTCGGGGACAAAATAGGCGGGACGGACCAGATCACGAAGGGGAAGGGGCTTGTCGGAAAGGCAGTTGAGCAGATATTGGCGGGCAGTGAGCGTGCCGATGATATCGTCCATATCCTCGCCATAGACGGGGAAACGGCTGAGACCGGACTCCCGGATGAGGGAAAGGATCGTTTCGCGATCGTCATCCAGCGCAATGGAATAGACATTGGTCCGGTGCGTCATGACTTCTTCAGCACTGCGATTGTTGAAATTGAAGATATTTTCGATCAGCTCCTTCTCAGCGGACTCGATGGCGCCGGCTTCTTCGCCGATGTCCACGATCTGGAGGATCTCTTCTTCTGTGACTTCTTCCGGGCCGAGGTGGAACTTTTTGAACAGTCCTTTACCGAAATTCTTGAGTGAAGGACGTATTCCTGGGTCAGGCAAACCTGATCACACTCCTTAAATTGATTACAACAGTATAACATAAACCTTACTGAAATGCAAAGCGGATGCAATCACCGTCCCTTTGCATTTTTTGTTTGTTAGCCTATAGTAAAGCTAAATATAATTGTGCATACAAAAGCTGTAATGTTAAGCAAATGTTTCTAAAGGCTAAAAATCGGACAAAAAGATAAAAAACAGGTGCCAAATATATTGACGCATCCATTTTACTTTGTTAATATTAAGCTAAATTAAGTAATTGTTAGCATTAAGTAAATGTATGCAAAGCTAACAAACAGGAACACTTTAGCCTCTGATGAGGAAATGGCAACAGACAGAGCGGAACCAGACAGGAGGGACAGGCATGAAGAAAACATTCGCAGGCATCATCACAATGGGGATCATCGGCTTGCTATGCCTGGCTTTGGGAGAGAATGCGATGTGCTTTGAAGCGGAAAACGGACAGTTTACCGGGAAGACCGGCACAGGAAGCGAAAATGGGATCACCTATGTGACCGGCTTCGCACAGGACGGGGATGGCGTTGTGATCCCGGTTTCAGTGAGCGAGGACGGCTTTTACGATCTCGTCTTTCAACTGCGCAGTCAGGACGGCGGATACAAAGAGAACTATGTTCTGGCGGACGGCGAGAATGTTGGCACCGTTTCGGTGGAAGGCAAAAAATGGCAGAAGAGCCAGGTTGAATATGTCTACCTGACCGCCGGAGATCACGAGATCACGGTCAGCAAATTCTGGGGCTGGATCCAGTTGGATGCTGTGTATCTGATCCCTTCGACCCCGCTGCCGGAGGATCTTTATGAGATCGATCCGGTGCTCTGCAATCCGGACGCGTCGGAGGAAGCCAGATCCCTGATGGCTTACCTTTGCAGCATTTATGGCAAGGCGGTCATTTCCGGCCAGTACTGCGATGATGGCATGTACGGCTCTGAAAATGGCACGATCTGGCGTTCCACCGGCGGGAAGTATCCGGCGATGCTCGGCCTGGACCTGATCGAATACAGCCCGAGCCGCGTGGCGCATGGGGCCAAGGGCAAATCTGTCGATCTGGCCATAGACTACTGGGAAAAGGGCGGGATCGTGACCTTCTGCTGGCACTGGAACGCGCCGGAAAAATACTGTACAGGCCCCTGGTATTCCGCGTTTTACAAAGAATACTGCAGCCTGGATCTGGCAGCGGTGATGGATGGACGGGATCCGGAAGGATATGAGCTGCTGATGAGCGACATAGACGCGATCGCAGCCCAACTGCTACGTCTGAAGGAAGCCGGCGTCCCGGTGCTGTGGCGTCCGCTTCACGAGGCAAGCGGCGGATGGTTCTGGTGGGGAGCCGCGGGAAATGAAGCTTATTTGAAGCTCTACCGTCTGCTGTATGACCGGCTGACGAATGAATACGGGTTGAACAACCTGATCTGGGTCTGGAACGGTCAGGACGCGGAATGGTATCCCGGCGATGAATATGTGGACATCATCGGCGAGGACATCTATCCGGGAGAACGGGTCTATACCTCGCAGGCGGCGCGGTTCATCAAAGCGATGAGATATACGGACGCGAAAAAGATGATCACGCTGAGCGAGAACGGATGCCTGCCCGATCCGGAGCTGCTGTTCCGGGATGGGATCGTGTGGTGCTATACAGGCACCTGGGGCGGCGAGTTTGTGACCAAGAACAAGGCGTATAACATTTTGAGCGAGCAATATACGGACAAGGACATGCTGGTGAAGTTTTACACGAGCGACCGGGTGATTACCCGGGACGAACTGCCGGACCTGAAAAACGGATTTCCGTCCGTGAAATGAAAATATGGGAACAGGGGACAGGATCATGGGAAAGGGAAAACGTCGAATCTGCCTCGGGATCGTACTGGGCCTGCTGTGCTGGCTGATGGCCTTCACGGCGATGGCCGCGACGGATATGAGCTATGAAGACTATGTCCAACTGGCCGGCGTCTATGCGGTGGACAGCACGATCCCGGAGTATCGGGATTATCTTGGCGAGGCGGATGGGATCCGGCCGGAAAAGGAGATCATTCTGGACGCCTCGCAGCTGGATCGGTACGAGGAAAATGGCGAAACTGTTGAGCCGAAAGTGCTTGAAGACTGGGACGGCATGACCGGAGCGGCACTGCTGACGGGAGAGACAGGGCTTGCGGAATACACTTTTACCGTGGAAGAAGCCGGAACCTATGAACTGGGTCTCACGTACTATCCCTACGGCGGAAAAGCCTCCGAGATCCAGCGTGCTTTTTTCCTGGACGGTAAGCTTCCGTACCGCGAACTGGCGATGACGGAGCTCAGCCGTGTATGGCGCAACGGAAACGCGGACATGCAGGGCCTGACTGAAGATGAAAACGGCGTACAGGTGAGGACCTGGAAAAAAGATAACCAGGGCAACGATATGAAGCCTGCCGCGGAAGAAGCGCCCATGTGGCTCAGTGAGTCCATCACGGACGCCAACGGATATATCACGACGCCTCTCTCCGTATTCCTGACGGCGGGGGAGCATACCCTGACGATCCTTTCCCTGCGCGAGCCGGTCCTGCTGAAGGAAATCGTGTTTGCCAACACCGGCGCCAATCGGCCTTATGCCGAACGGGTCATTGAATGGGAAAACGCCGGGATCCGCGATACCAGCGGGATCTCTATCCGTCTGGAGGCGGAGAACGCGACCCGGACTTCATCCCAGATGCTGTATCCCATTCAGGACCAGTCTTCCCCGGCAGTTTATCCTTCCAGCTCCCGCTATCTGCTGAACAACTCCATTGGCGGAAACAGCTGGAGACACGCCGGACAGTGGATCGAATGGGATTTTGAAGCACCGGAAGACGGACTGTACTGCCTTTCCGTGTACGGCCAGCAGAACTTTGTACGCGGCATCGCTGTGAGCCGCAAGATCATGATTGACGGGCAAGTTCCTTTTACGGAGTGGGAGGCGGAACGTTTCCCTTATGCACAAAGCTGGAAGATGGAGACTCCCGGCAACGCGGACGGCGCGTATCGCTTCCCGCTGACCGCGGGGAAACACACGCTGAGGATGGAAGTCGTGCTGGGCGATATGGCCGATATCATCCGTAACGTCCAGGGCTGTGTGGAAGACCTGAACCATATCTACCGTGAAGTATTGTATCTGATCGGCGTATCCCCGGACCAATATCGCGACTATCAGATCGAGCGCAGCCTTCCCGGCCTCAAAGCTGAACTGGAGGAAGTGGACGCGAGACTGGTCGGCTCCATCAATACCCTGCAGGAAGTGGCGGGGAACAACTCCGACAAGCTGACGGTCCTGCGTACCATGCATGACCAGCTGCGTGAACTGATTGCCGACCAGGAACGGTTTACCGAGGTGATCTCTTCCTACAAAGTGAATGTGCGCGCGTGCGGCAACTGGATCACACAGGTGCTGGCGCAACCGCTCCAGATCGACCGGCTGTATATCCATTCCGCGGATGTGAAGCCCACGGCGGTCAACGACGGATGGTTGAACCGGGCGGGCTTTGAAATGAGCCGCCTTGGCAATTCCTTTGTGATCGACTATAACCGGGTCGGCAATGTAGCCGGCGCGGAGGAAAACCCGGATACGCCGGTGCTGACCCTTTGGATCGGAACCGGACGTGACCAGGCCAACGTGATCAAGAACCTGATCGACGAACACTTTACCCCGGAGAGCGGGATCAACGTCAATGTGCAGCTGGTGGACATGAATACACTGCTGCGCGCGACCCTTTCCGGAGAGGGCCCGGATGTGGCGATCCAGGTCGCGAATACCAACGGGATCGCGGGCGCCGTGCTGAACACGGGCAACGATACGCCGGTCAACTACGGATTGCGGAACGCGATCCTGGACCTCAGGCGCTTTGATGACTTTGATAAGGTGGCGGAACGCTTCGCGGAGAGCGCGCTTGTGCCGTTCTCCTTTGGAGACGCGTGCTGGGCGCTGCCGGATACGATGACCTTCCCCATGATGTTCTACCGGAAAGACATCCTGGCCGAAATCGGGATGGAACTGCCGAAGACCTGGGACGAGGTCAAGGTGGCGATGTCTGTGCTGGCCAAAAACCAGATGGAATTTGGAATGCTGCCCGGCGAGCAGATCTTCGCGATGCTGCTTTTCCAGGCCGGAGGACAGTATTACACGGAAAACGGGGACGCGTCGGCGCTGGACAGCGATACGGCCATCAATGTGTTCCGGCGCTACTGCGAATACTATACGGACTATAAGCTGGATGCCGGCACCAGCGTGGAAGAACGCTTCAGAACGGGTGAATGCCCGATCATCATCAGCGACTATACCACCTACAACAACCTGCAGGTATCCGCGCCGGATATCGAGGGACTGTGGGGCTTCACCAACGTGCCCGGTACCCTGACGGAAACGGGAGAGATCTCGATCACGACCGGCTCCTCCGGTCTGGCGGACATCATTATGGCCCAGACAAAGTATCCGGATGAATGCTGGGAATTTTTGAAATGGTGGACAGACGCTTCCACCCAGACGCTGTATGGCCGCGAGATGGAATCCCTGATGGGCGAATCCGCGCGTGTGCCCACGGCGAATCTGGAAGCGCTGGGGAACCTTTCCTGGCCGACGGCCGATTATACCGTGCTGATGAAACAATTGAACGCGGTACACGGGATTCCGCAGGTTCCCGGCGGGTACTATACCTGGCGAAACGTGAACAACGCTTTCTATACGGTGACGACCCCCGCGGCTTCGCGTGTGGACGGCAAGGCTGACACGACACCGCGTGAGGAACTGATGGACAAGATCTACTATATCAACGCTGAAATCGACTATAAGCGGACTGAATTCGGTCTGCCGGTGAGAAACGCGGGAGAGGAGGAGTGACATGAAAGAAAAATTGCAGGTCACTCATGCCGACGGGACCGTGACGGCTGTAAGGCATCGCGGCTTATGGGCGGAGATCTGCCGCAACAAGGTCTCCTATATGCTCATGGCACCCTACTTCATCCTCTTTTTCCTGTTTACCGTGCTGCCGGTGCTGATCTCCGTGTTCTTCTCCTTTACCGATTTCAACATGCTGGAGCTGCCTGATTTTGTCGGCTGGAGAAACTATGTAAAGCTGTTTCTGGAAGACGATATCTTTGTGATCGCGCTGAAGAACACGCTGCTCTTTGCCGTGATCACAGGCCCGATCAGCTATCTGCTGTGCCTGCTGTTTGCCTGGATCATCAACGAATTCAGCCCGCGGGTGCGTGCTATCCTGACCCTGATCTTCTACGCGCCGTCCATCTGCGGAAACGCGTATATGATCTGGAACCTGATCCTGACGGGTGACCGGTACGGATTCCTGAACGGTCTGCTGTTGAAGCTGGATGTTATTTTTGAACCCATCCTGTGGATGCAGACGGAAAGATACGTGATGCCGGTGCTGATCATCGTCCAGCTGTGGCTGTCCCTGGGAACCGGCTTCCTTTCCTTTATCGCCGGCCTGCAGACGGTGGACAAGAGCATGTATGAAGCCGCGGCGATCGACGGCGTGAAGAACCGCTGGCAGGAACTGTGGTTTGTGACTTTGCCGGCGATGAAGCCCCAGCTGATGTTTGGCGCGGTGATGCAGATCACTCAAAGCTTCGCGGTGGCGGATATCTCCATCAACCTGGCCGGTAACCCTTCGGTCAACTATGCGGGCACCACGATCGTGACCCACTTGCTCGACTACGGTTCCACCCGACTGGACATGGGCTATGCTTCGGCGATCGCCACGGTGCTGTTCCTGCTCATGGTCGGCACCAATAAGCTGGTGCAGCATCTGCTGAGAAGGGTGGGTGAATAAGATGGCAAAACATCTGGTTTCTGAAGAAGCCCGCCGGGTACAACTGGCGGAACGCGATGAACAACTGAAAAAACTTCGCCGCTTCCAGAAAATGACCCCTCTGCAGAAAGCCCTGAGGATCGCGGGACTGACGCTGCTCATAGCCGGCATCCTGCTTTTGCTGATCGACTTGATTGGTCTTGTGAACATCCACTCCACCTGCGCGAACGAAGCGGACTGGCAGGAATACCAGACCCGCCCCTTCTGGTGGCTGGGCGGGATCAGCTTCACCGCCGCGGTCATCTGCCTGTTGATCGGTCTGATCTTTTCGCTGGTGCTGAACCTGCCCCGAAAGGTGAACCGCTCCGCGGCCGGAAACGGTCTGCTGTTCTTCATCATGGGCATTTGCGGTGTGTTTATGGCACTGCCGCTGGTGATGATCTTCAATAACGCTTTGAAACCCCTGGACGAACTGTATCAATATCCGCCGCAGGTGTTTGTGCGCAATCCCACGCTGGAGAATTTCTCCGACCTGTTTGTGCTGATGAACGGATCCTGGGTGCCGTTTTCACGGTACATCCTGAATACGATCATCATTACCATGGGTGGCATGGTGGGACACGTGATCGTTGCCTCCATGGCCGCGTATCCGCTGGCGAAACACAAGTTCCCCGGTAAGACGCTACTGTTTGGCATGGTCGTGCTGTCTCTGATGTTCTCCTGGACAGTGACCCAGATCCCCCAGTATATGATCATCTCCTGGCTGGGCATCAACAATACCTATTTCGCGCTGATCCTGCCGGCATGGTCCTTTGGGATGGGCTTGTATCTGATGAAACAGTTTATGGAACAGCTGCCGGATTCACTGATGGAATCCGCCCGGATCGAGGGCGCCAGCGAATGGTGCATCTTCTGGAAGATCGTGATGCCGAATGTCAAGCCCGCCTGGCTGACCCTGGCCATCTTCCAGTTCCAGCAGATGTGGGGCAACACCGGAAGTCTCTTCCTGCGGAACGAGGAACTGAAACCCATCCAGTTCTCGCTGCAGCAGATCGTTTCCGGCGGCGTCGCGAGAGCTGGCGCGGCGGCCGCGGTGACCTTCATCATCGCCGCGATCCCGATCCTTTTCTTCCTGCTTTGCCAGAGCAACATTCTGGAGACGATGACGACCTCCGGAATGAAAGAATGACGGGAGGCGGACAAAGAGATGAAACGAAAATCCTTCCGGGTTCTGAACTGCTTGCTGATCCTGGCCGTTTTGCTCCTGACCGCGACGGCAGGCGCCGAGTCGCTCCCTTATACCCCGTATAACTATGACTATTGGGGAAACACCGTGTATACCCCCGCCGCATATGTGCCCGGAGAAACGCTTTCCGGGGCCGGACTGACCTGGAACGGTCAACCGCTGGGGGATTTCAAGACGCCTCAGGACCTGTTTGTTTCGGACGACGGTGACATTTATGTGGCGGACACGGGTAACAATCGGATCGTTGTGATCGACCCGAAGACCCGCTCCGTGAAGAACGTGGTGGACACCTACGAGGACAGCGGCGCCCAGCAGACGTTCAATGCCCCTTACGGCGTGGCTGTGACCGCGAAAGGCGAACTGTATATCGCCGACTCAAACAACCACCGGATCGTTGCCCTGAATCCGGACGGAAGCCTGCTGAAAGTGATCGAAAACCCGCAGGCTGAAGTGCTGGATGACGCCTTTGTCTTTATCCCGCTGAAGGTATGCGTGGATTACGCGGACCGTGTCTATTGCATAGCGCGCAATATGTTTGAAGGCATCATGGTATTTGAGTCAAATGGCGCTTTTACCGGTTTCTTCGGTACGATCAACGTGAAGATCAGCCTTTGGGAGAAATTCTGGAAAAAGTTTTCCACCAAGGAAGAAAGATCCAAGCAACAGCTTTATATCGCCACCGAATTTACGGGAATCGACGTGGATGATGAAGGCTTTGTATACGCTTCCAACGTGGATACCGAAGGCCTGCAGGCGGTACGCCGTCTGAACCCCCGCGGGCAGGACGTGATCCGGAAGGGCCCCGGACAGAACCTGGGCGGTGACCTGAATATCGGAGCGACCTCTTCCACCTATGGCGGCCCCTCCATGATCCGGGATGTCGCGTATCGGGGACACGGGATCTACTCGCTGCTGGATACGCGTCGCGGTCGGGTGTTTACCTATGACCATGAAGGCAATCTGCTGTATATCTTCGGCGGCCTGGGGACCCAGACCGGGACGTTTACCATACCGGTGGCCATCGACTGTTTGGACGACGCGCTGCTGGTGCTGGACACCAACCGCGCGACGATCACGAAATTTGACGTGACGGAATACGGACGCCTGATCAATGAAGCCGTGGCCCTGAGACATGACGGCGATGAAACTGAAGCAGTCGCGCTATGGCAGCAGGTGCTGACCATGGACCAGAACAACGAGCTGGCCAATACCGGCATCGGGAAAGCCTATCTGACTGCCGGCGATGACGCGCAGGCGATGGACTACCTCAAACGCGGCATGAACCGGGAATATTACTCAGTGGCTTTCAAACGGCTGAGGAATGATGTGCTGAAGGATCGCCTTGAGCTGATCCTGACAGGCGTGGTCGTTTTGGGTGCAGGCATTGCCCTGTTTGTCCGACTGCGGAAAAAGCGCAAAGGAGGGGAGAAAGAATGAGAAAAATGTTTAGCCGTGAAAAATGGCAGCATTTCTTTTACACCCTTTCTCACCCGGCGGACGGATTTTATTGGATCCGGCATCAGGAAAAGGGAAGCGTCGGGATCGCGCTGCTGATGGTCCTTCTGTTTTCGCTCAGCTTTTCCCTGAACCGCGCTTACGCGAGTTTTGTGGTCAACGATGTGAATCCGCGTGATGTGAACGGATTGACGGAATTGCTCGGCGTCGCGCTGCTGTTTGTGATCCTGTGCGTGGGTAACTGGTCTGTGACCTGCCTGATGAACGGCGAAGGCAGAATGAAGGATATCGTGACCGTGATCGGCTATGCCTTTGGCCCTATCGCGCTGACATTTGGGCTTGCGACGCTGATCAGCCAGGTCGTGGCGGAAAACGAGACCGCGTTCTATTCCATCATTATGCTGGTCGGTGTGGGATACGGGCTGATCGTGATGCTGATTGGCATCATGACGGTGCATAACTACACCATGGGCAAGACACTGCTGACGTTACTGCTGACCGTACTGGCCGTGTTTATCATCATTTTCCTGGGCATGCTGGTCGTGGACCTGATCGCCAAAGTCGTGCGTTTCTTTGTCAGTATCTATACCGAATTGGTATACCGGATGTAAAGGAGAGGAAGGGCCATGAAAAAGAAACAAAACAGCTCTTTGATCTCCGGACAGGAGACTTATCTGACAGAAAAAGAGAAGCAGGACGCTTTCTTCAAAAAGGTCATCAGGAACGCCCTGGTCGCGGTGCTGGGAATCGCGCTGATCGTGGTTGGTTATATGCTGCTCCGGTATGAATTCTATGACGGATACCGCGCCGCGTTCAAAAACGCTTACACAGGCGAAACGGGAACAGAATTCACGCCGCTTACGGACAGCGAAAACAGTGTGCCCGGGATGAAGCTGGCCGCGGAAAACGAAACGCTGAAGCTTTACACGGATCCCAAGACCGGCGAGGTGGCCGTGTTTGACCGCAGGAACGGAAACATTTTCCGCTCCAACCCGGAAAACGCGGATAAGGATCCCGTGGCAAACAAGACCAACAAGGCCTATCTGAAATCTCAGATCATGATCGACTACTTCAATGCCAACCGGAACGCCGGCAGCTATGACTCGTGGAGCATGAGCACGGACCGTGGGCAGATGACCTGTGAATCGATCGAAAATGGCGTCCGGTTTGTATACGGGCTGGGCGAAATTACGGAGATCAAATATTATGTGCCATTTTTCCTGAACCAGGAATGGTATGACGCGGTAAAGGAAAAAGCCACCGAAAAGGATGCCAAGAACCTCGCGCGCCTCTATCCCTCCCAAAATGAAGCGGGACTCTGGGTGCTGACCGAGATGGCGCGCAACGATAACAGCAAGAAGAAAAAAGCGGACGCCGCACTGCAACAGGCCGGCTTTACCGAAGCCGACTACTGGGAGATGCAGGAGTTGGGCGGCGTAGAGACCGCGGAAACGATGTTCTTCACGGTCACGGTGGACTATCGACTGAACGGGGATGGGCTGGATGTTTCCATCCCTACGGACCGCATTGAGGAAAAAGGCGGCGGAAAGATCAACCGGATCCAGCTGCTGAGATTTATGGCGGCGGCAGGGACAGATGAAAACGGATACTTTGTGGTGCCGGACGGCTGCGGAGCATTGATCCGCTTTAACAACGGAAAGACCACCGTGCCGGTCTATAACCAGTATGTTTATGGACTGGACCCGCTCAGCGCGGATTATACCGTGATGCAGAACAGCGAAAATTCCCCGTTCCCCTTCTATGGGATCTGCAGGGAAAACAGCACTGTTCTCGTCTCCGTCGAACGGGGCGCGTCCCTGTGCGGTTTTACGGCGGATGTTGCCGGAAGGACCAACAGCTGGAATGTATGCCAGCCTGTGTTTGTGGTCCGGGGCAGCGAAAACTTAAGCATGTTTGGCGTGGACGGGACGAGTGCTGATGTGCCGGTGATCGAAAACGATCTTGTGCAGGAAAACCTGACCGTCCGATATGCCTTCCCGGATGAAACGTATACGGGTTACAACGGCGTGGCCGCGTATTGGCGCGAAAGGATGATCCGTGAGGGACAGCTGACCCCCAATGAAGAGGAAAAAGATATTCCTTTCTTCTGTGATGTGGTCGGCGGCGTCAAGACGACGAAGCATGCCCTTGGGTTTAAATATCTGGCGATCGAACCCATGACCACCTTTGCCGAAACGGGCGATATGGCGGATGAACTGACCCAACTGGGAATCACCCGGCCGGTGATCAACCTCCAGGGCTGGTTCAACGGCGGTTATTACCATGATACGCCGGGAAGCGTTTGGGTGCTGAACGAGCTTGGCGGGAAAAAGGCCCTGAAAGCTCTGGAAGAAAGCATCAGTGCCGTGGGCGGAAAACTGTTTGCGGATGTGGCTTTCCAGAAGGTCAGCTATATCGCGAAGCATTACCTGCCGGATCTGGAAAGCTCCCGTTACTACGGGGCAGGCTATTCGGTACGGCTTGGACAGGTGAACCCGGTGACCCTGAGACAGACTTCATCCCTCGGCTACGACGAAACGGTCTACGATCTTTTGAGCCCGAAATTCCTGCCACGCTATGTGGAAGACTATCTGAAGTCCTTTGTCGGGACGACCGGCGCGGGGATCTCCCTGCGCGACCTCGGAAACGAACTGCATTCCGACAAACGCAGGACCAACATGATCAGCCGCGAACAGGCGAAGGACATCGTCACGGAAGCCTTGGACAGCCTGAAGAAGACCGGACGTGAGCTGATGGTGACGGGCGGAAACGATTACGCGCTGGCACAGGCGGATTATGTGATCGACGTGCCAATGCAGGCAACCATGTTCCACATCGTGGACGAGGAGATCCCGCTTTATCAGATGATCGTGCACGGAAGCGTCGAATACGCCGGTACCCAGATGAACCTGAACTCCGCGGATACGCGGGACCGGCTGCTGAAGGCCGTTGAATACGGCGCGTCCTGCCACTATATGTTTACGGAACAGGACGCGACGCAGATGAAGTATACCGGAATGAACCGGTATTATTCGACCGCTTTCGACCTTTGGAAAGAGAAAGCCGCGGAAAGCTGGGCATTCCTGAACGGGGCCCTGGCTCCGGTTTCCGGCGCGTTTATGACGGGGCATGAAAAACTGAGCAATGACCTTGTTCGTGTGACGTATTCCAATGGTATTTCCATCTGGGTCAATTACGGAAACGAGGACGCGGTTGTGGATGGAATCACCGTACCCGCGAAAAGCTATACGCTGGGAGGTGGAACGGTATGAGCAAGAGACGTAAGGCTTTGAACGGTTACCTGTTCATCCTGCCCTGGCTGATCGGTTTCATCTGGTTTTACGTGATCAGTATCTGGATGACATTGAAGTTCTCCTTTTCTGAACTGACCGTGCTGCCGACCGGCGGATATGAAACGGCGTTTACCGGTTTTGCAAACTATATCAAGGCCTTCACGGCCCACGCGTCCTTCAGGCAAACATTGGTTTCCTCCGTCGGTAATATGATCATCGACGTGCCTCTGATCATCTTCTTCAGCCTGTTCATGGCGCTGCTGTTGAACAGAAAGTTCAAGGGCAGGGGACTGGTCCGGGCCATCTTTTTCCTGCCGGTGATCCTGTCCTCGGATGCGATCATGGATGCGTTGAACCGGAGCCAGGCGCTGATGAACGGCGGACTAAGCCAGGTTTCCGGCGAATTAAGCGACGCGGTCTCGGGCGGTGTATCTGTGGCGTATTACATCAGTCTGTTCGAGAACCTGGCGATGCCGGCATCCATCCTGGAATATCTGGTGGACGCGATCAATCGGATCAGTTCCATTGTCAGCGCCTCCGGTGTTCAGATCATCATTTTTATCGCGGCCCTGCAGGCAATCCCGCCGGCCCTTTATGAAGTAAGCCGGATCGAAGGCGCGACAGGGTATGAAACTTTCTGGAAAGTGACGTTCCCGATGATCATGCCGCATATCATCACCAATCTGGTATATACCATCATTCGTCGCTTCGCGGAGAGCGAACTGGTGCATCTGGCTTACACGACCACGTTTACAGACCTGAACTACGGACTGGGCGCCGCCTTCAGTGTGGTTTCCACGCTGGTGGTTCTGATCGTACTCGCTGCGACCGTGATCCCGATCCAGAAGCGCACATTCTACTATAACTGAGGAAAGGAGGAGACAAACATGAATCTATCCCGCAGGATGAGTGAATTCCGGAAAAGCAACACGTATTTTGACCGGGTCAACCGCGTGAAAAACGGTGGCAAGGACCTGGTCATGTCACTCTTCCGCTTTGTGCTGATCGCCGGAGTAAGCTATGTGATCCTCGCCCCGATGATCGGAATCGTGACAAGCTCCTTCTTTTCTGACAGCGACCGTTACAATCCGATCGTGTTTACGATCCCGATCTTTCCGACGCTGGAACGGTACGCGACAGCGCTCGAATATCTGGATTACTGGAAGACGCTTGGAACGACTGTGCTGTATACGCTGCTCCTGACTTTGATCCAGGTGTTTGTTTGCTCCATGGTCGGCTACGGATTCGCACGGTTTGACTTCAAACTGAAAAAGATCCTGTTTGCCTGTGTCATCCTGATGATCGTCCTTCCGACCCATACGATCATGCTGCCGCTGTATGTGACATTCCGAAACTTTGGGATCGGCGGGAATACGGTCAACCTGATGGGAACCTGGTGGCCGTCGGTCATCATGAGCTGTCTGGGGACCGGCCTCAGCAGCGGATTGTATATCTACATCTTCAATCAGTTCTTCCGAGGACTTCCGAAGGAAATCGAGGAAGCGGCATTCGTTGACGGCGCGGGTACCTGGTATACCTACTTCAGGATCATGCTCGTGAATGCCATGCCGGCGCTGATCACGGTGACGGTATTTTCCCTGGTATGGCAGTACAACGACACGTTCTACGCCAGCCTTTTCAACATACCGACGAATACGCTGCTGAGCAAGCGGATCTCCACATTGATGGACACGATCTCCAATGTTGAAAAGATCTACGATCCGAGCTTGCTGACGCTTTATCTGAACGCCGGTATCGTGTTGATTGCCGTGCCGCTGGTGCTGATCTACGTCCTGCTGCAGAAGCAGTTCATTGAGGGCGTCGAACGCAGCGGTATCGTTGGCTGACCGTTGATCCCATTCCGGTTATTCGGGGCCTTGGACCCCATAACAAACATTTCCGTAAAAGGAAAAATCAAAAAGGAGGGTTCCCTGTGAAAAAGATCCTGGTAGTTCTGATGGCGCTCATGCTCGCTCTGGGGCTGAACGTCGCCTGCGGCGAGGAAGCCGCGACGGTCATTGACTTTGAAGATGACTGCTTCGCTTTCGCGGCCGTGGAAAAACTGGTCGGCAATGCCGGCGACGCTGAAATCTCCATCGGAGAATTCAACGGCTCCAAAGCGCTGAAGGTTACTGTGCCTGCGAAGGTGCCTTATGTGACCCTCGGCCTGGACGCTCTGGTTGGCGAAAAAGTGGCTGATGTCCGTACCATCCAGATGGACATCGGTCTGGATAACGCGGAAGACGGAAAATTCTACGCGGTATCCGGCAACCTGATCATGTACTTCGGAACGGAAGACGGCTCCGAAAAGACCGGCTGGTCCGTGTACATGGCCAAGAAGAATCCCTACACCGTATCCGCGACCCTGTCCGACGCGGCAGCCTTTGTTGCCGGCGCGAACAACCGTGTGACGGTGAGCAAGGAAACTGACAACTATGTTTCCAAGAAGAGCGGCACCCCCGTTACCTTCTACATCGACAACATCAGCCTGCTGGATGCCGAAGGCAACGCGCTGGCACTGGACAGCAAGGGCGTGTATGAAGCACCTGCCGCGACCGGCAAGGATCTGAGCAACCTGTTTGCTGTCGCGAATGCGGTCGAATTCCCCGGCTTCTCTGTTTCCGGCGCTGGCTGGGCTCAGAACGGACTGGAAATGCCTCAGGAAATCATTGACGCGCTGGTGCCCGGCTCCGTGGTGGAAGTCGAGTTTGAAAGCGCGAATGGCGACATGTGGATCGTGATGCCTGACGCTGCCGCGGGCTGGATGCGCGTTGGCGGATGCGGAAACGGCACCGACTATGTGAACAACTCCAAGAGCATCGCCCAGATCCCCTACGAGCTGATCGTTGAATTCTGCGGCGAAGACAAGAGCACCTGGGGTGCCCGTATGCAGTGTGAAGCCAGTGGTGACTGGCAGGTTTACGCGGTGCGCGTTGGTACTGCCGTGAAGCAGGTCAGCCTGAGCAATGCGGTCGAATTTGCCGGATTCTCCACTTCCGCCGGCGCCTGGGCGCAGGACGGTCTGGAAATGCCTCAGGAGATCATTGACGCTTTGGTGCCCGGTTCCGCTGTGGATGTGGAATTCGAAAGCGCCAGCGGCGATATGTGGATCGTGATGCCTGACTCCGCCGCGGGCTGGATGCGCGTTGGCCAGGGCACCGATATCATCTCCGGCGGACATGCCTATATCACCTATGAACAGATCGCCGAACTGTGCGGCGAAGACAAGGCTGCCTGGGGTGCCCGTATGCAGTGCGAAGCCAGCGGTGACTGGCAGGTGTACTCCGTGAAGGTCGGTACGCTGAACGAGATCCCCGCCCTGAAGGGCTTCGTTGAATTCCCGAACTTCTCCACCGCTGCCGGCGCCTGGGCGCAGGACGGACTGGAAATGCCTCAGGAAATCATTGACGCGCTGGTTCCGGGTTCCGTGATCGATGTGGAATTCGAAAGTGCCAGCGGCGATATGTGGATCGTGATGCCTGACTCCGCCGCGGGCTGGATGCGCGTTGGCCAGGGCACCGATATCATCTCCGGCGGTCACGCTTATATTACCTATGAGCAGATCGTTGAACTGTGCGGCGAAGACAAGGCCACTTGGGGCGCCCGCATGCAGTGCGAAGCCAGCGGAGACTGGCAGGTTTACTCTGTGAAGATCGGCCAGCGCTGACCGGTGACACACATGGAAAGGAGATAATCAATTATGAAAAAACTGATCGCTTTATTGCTCGCCCTGATGATGGTTGCTTCCTGCGCGCTGTCTCTGGCGGAAGTGGATCCGAACCGTCGTACCATTACCATCGGCCTGTGGTGGGATATCTATTATGACAGCACCCACGAGACCCTGGAAGACGACCCCTCCTATTCCGGCACGGAAGCCGATGAACTGCGCTTCAATGTCGTTAAGGAAATCGAAGACAAATACAATGTCAACATCGAATTCGTGAACCTGACCTACACCGGCGTTCAGGATTCCATCAATACTTCCATCATGGCCGGAACGCCTGATTGCGACGTGTATCTGGTGGAACTGGGCTGGGGCATTCCCGCGGCCATGAAGGGCTACTTCACCGACCTGCACACGATCCTGCCCGAGGACAGCGATATCTTCACCAAGAAGACCGTTCTGTCCGGCACCTCCGTGGCCGGCGGCAATGAAGTGTATTTCTTCAGCCCCATTGGTATGAACAATACCTATCCCCTGATGTTCAACCTGCAGCTGCTGGAAGACGCCAACCTGGAAGATCCCCGCGATCTGTATGAACGCGGCGAATGGACCTGGGACAAGTTTGTGGAATACTGCCAGGCGCTGACCAAGGATACCGACGGCGACGGCGTGAACGACCAGTACGGTTTCTGCGGCTATGTCAATGACGTGATCAACAACATCACCCTGTCCAACGGATGCACCATCGCCAGCGGCGAGACCGAACAGTTCTCCTCTGAAGCGGTGGGTGAATGCTTCCAGCTGGTTCAGGACCTGTACACGAAGTACAATGTTTGCGTGCCCTATGATGAGAATTCCGATTCCGCCAGCGACTCCATGCGTGTGGCCTTCATGAAGGGCAACGTTGGCTTCAGCGTTGGCGCCGTTTGGATCCTGAATGCTCAGGGCGCTTATTCTCCCACCAGTGAAGCTCCTCTCGAATTCGACACGATCTTCGTTCCGTGGCCTGTTGGACCTCATGGCAATAAGGATACCAACGCCCTGATGCAGGTCGGCAGTGGCAACAGCTACTACGCGATCCCCGTCGGTGTGGAAGATCCCGAACTGGTGTACAATGTCTTCTATGACTACCAGAACTACTTCCATGATGATACTTCCATCCGTGACGACGAAGAGACCCTGTGGTGGTGGATCTCCGAAACCGGTAAGGAAGAAGAATATCAGCGCGCCAACTTTGATGTTCAGCTGCTTTGTTTGACCCGTCCCCAGGTGGACCTGTATGAAGCGCTGGGCGTGAGCGTTGACTGGCTGCCCCTGCTGAAGGGTGAAGTGACCGTGGCTCAGTTCCAGGAAACTTACCGTCAGCAGTATCAGGATGGTCTGGATATTCTGTTCGGCAAATAATCTCCTGATATCAGTCGGACGGGCTGCAGTCTGAATCCCCCCGATGACGGCTGCAGCCCGTCATTCCCCAAAAAGGTAGTACTTTACAGAGGCTAACAAAATAGAGTACAATTATTTATTGTTCTGACAATGCAGGAAGAACTGAGGTCCGACGGACAGACGGATTGTCCATGGGACGGTTTGTTGATTTTTGCGCAGATGGATGTGAAATCATGGCGAAAGTAACAATGCGGGATATCGGAAAGATCGCGGGTGTCAGTGTGGTCACCGTGTCAAAGGCACTGGCGGGGAAGTCCGGTATGAGTGAGGAAACAAGAAAAAATATCTGTGAATTGGCCGGACAACTTGGCTACTGTTATCCAAAGGCGCACAAGGAAAACGACCGGGTCGGACTGGATATCGGTATTGTGATTCCGGAAAAGTATTTCGCGTCGGAATCTTTTTACGCGGAAATATACAAGGAACTTGCTCACCAATTGGCCCAAAAAAGCCACTTTGGTCTTTTGGAGCTCTTGTCCAAGGAAAGCGAAGAAAAACTGGAACTTCCAAACCTGATGAAGAACCGCCATGTGGATGGGATGATCCTCCTGGGCGAACCAAGCCGGGATTATTACCGCATGCTGGCCAAACAGGATTTCCCTGTGGTGTATCTGGATTTCTATGATGAACTTTGTACCGCGGACGCGGTCGTGGGCGACAACACCTACGGCTGCTATCGGCTGACCAATCATATGATCCGGAATGGGCACCGTGATATCGGTTTTATCGGAAATTATCAGGCAACCAGCAGCATTATGGACCGGTATTTGGGCTTCTGCCGGGCCATGCTGGAAAATGATCTCACGATCCGACCGGAATGGATCGTAAGTGACCGCGATCAAAACGGACACTTTATGGAACTCGTATTACCGGAAAAGCTGCCTACCGCGTTTGTCTGCAACTGCGACCTGGTGGCTCAAAGACTGATCAACCAACTGCGTCAGGCAGGTTACTGTGTGCCGGAAGACATATCCGTGACCGGATTTGACGATTATATCACCGGCGCGCGCAATGATAACGAGATCAGTACCTTCCATGTCAATACTGAAAGCATGGTCGAACTTGCAATCAAAATCATCACGGACCGTTGCAACGGTCTTTCCACGCCCTTTGGGCGGACCGTGGTCAGCGGCCAACCGATCTATCGGAGCTCGGAAATGGCCATCGGTCAGGATGCGGAGAAGTAAACAAACTAAAAGTTACATGTTTTGTCACAAATGGTTACCTATGAGATGGTTATATCCATTGTAAAACAACCCTATGCATGCTAATATCAATGCGCTACCCTGATGGGTAGTGCATTTGTGTGTAAACGAACTGGAAAAAGAAAGGAATCAAAAAGAATGAAAAAGCTTCTTGCTCTGGTCCTGGCTCTGGCGATGGTCCTGACCGTCTCCTATGCTGAAGAAACTGTTGGCACTACCACTGAAACCACGACTACCACCACTACAACTGAAGAACAGGCTGCCGCCCCCTCTGAAGGACAGCAGCAGGAAGAACAGCCCGCTGCTCCTTCTCAGGAACAGCAGCAGGAACAGCAGCCCTCTGCTCCCTCTGAAGAACAGCAGCAGGAACAGCAACCCTCTGCTCCCTCTGAAGAACAGCAGGAACAAGTTGCACCTGCTGTTACCGAAGCTCCCGTTGTGACCGAAGCTCCCGTTGCTACCGAAGCTCCTGTTTATACCAAAGCTCCCGTTTATACCAAGGCTCCCGTTGTGACTGAAGCTCCCGCCACTGAAGAACCTGAAGAAGCTGAAGAAGTTTCCGAATCTCTGGTTGCTGTGCTGACCGCTACCGATGTGACTCCCGATGTGCAGGCGACTGCTGAAGTGGCTCCCGCAAGTGAAAAAACCGTTCAGCGTTTCAAGAAACCCATGACCGCCTTGAAGCCTACCACTGTTAACCTGTTTCAGAACACACTGATGCTCGATCTTCAGAGAGCTTTCCTCATGGACGCGGTGAAGATCAACATCATCTTCCCCTTGACGAACTCTATCCCCGAAGCACCTGCTGCCGAAGAACCCGCTGAAGAAGCTGCTGAAGAAGAAGTGAAGGTTGCAGAAATTTCCCTGCCTTGCTCCGCCGAAACGTTGGCGAAGGTTGAGGCTGCTGAGACCACTGTGGGTCTGTTCGTGAGCGAAGCCAACGATATCGAAACTCCCTGCATCGTGACCGCTGACGGCAACGGTGGCCTGAAGACCAACGTTGAACTGGAAACCGCCCAGACGCTGGCTGAATGCGAAGACACTGAACTGGTTCTCCTCGGCTTCTGATCCATTCTTAAAAATTGATTTCCGGCACCGCTACGCAAGTGGCGGTGCTTTTAGTATGTCAAAAAGTTTTACAAATAACTTGAACAAATGTTACATAAGTGTTAAAATTAATACACTAAACTGTCAGAGGTGGATTATGAAGAAACGTTTGCTCGCGCTTTTGCTTGTGATGGCGCTTAGTGTATCCTTCTGCGTGAACGCGGAAGAAGACTATAATGACGACGCGGAGATCCCGGAGGCTGAGGCCACAGAGATTCCCGGCGAAGAAGGCGAAAGCATCCCTGTGGAAGTCTCGGATGAAGAGTCGGAAAGCGGAGAAGTACGTATCCTGCAGTATGGCGTGGATGGCGACGATGTGCTGGCACTCCAGGTCCGGCTGCACGATCTGGGCTACTATTCCGGCAATCTTTCCGGCCGGTACAGGGAAGGGACCCGCGCCTCCGTGAAAGCATTCCAGAAGGATTACGATCTGGATGTGACGGGCATTGCGGACGCAAAGACACTCGAGACGCTGAAGACCGCGCATTACCGTCCTTTGCAGTACGGTTCCAAGGGCGACGATGTCAAGAAATTGCAGACCCGATTGACCGAACTGGGCTATTATAAGGGCAAGATCAGCGGTAACTATCTGGAAGGAAGCCGCTACGGTATCGAACTTTTCCAGGAAAAGATCGGCCTTGAGAAGACCGGCGTAGCCGATCCGGAAACGCTGGAAGCCATTTATATGCCTGACGCGCCTGGCAGATATGACGATGTGAACGCGACTGCCGCACCGACCCCGACGCCGCAGTTTGAAAACTTCCTGGTCAGCGATGTCGAAAATGCAAATGAACCGGTGATGCCGGACGAAGCCGTGGCTTTTTCGAAAAAACTGCAGTACGGCTCCAGCGGAAAAACGGTCAAGCAGCTGCAGCAAAGGCTGACGGACCTTGGATACTACACCGGACCCATCAGCGGAAGCTTCCAGGGCAACACCCGGAACGCCGTGAAAAAGGTGCAGACCCAGAACGCCATGAAAGAGACCGGCGTGGTCGATGAAGCAACCTGGAACCTGATCTTCAACGATGTGACCATCGTGATGCCGGACGCGACCGCGAAGCCGACGCCGGAACCGACACCGGTCCCCTTCGCAATTACCGTGGATGTGCGCAATCAGGTCGTGACGGTCTACACCCGGGACGAGAACGGTGAATATACCGTGCCGGTGCGGCAGATGCTCTGCTCCTCCGGTACGCGGTCTAACCCCAGCGATGTGGGTGATTGGACGCTGAACGGCCGAAAAGCTAACTGGTGCGTCTTCCCGCAGTGGGGCAATACTTACGCGCGTTATTGGACACGGATCAACAGCTCCATCGCGTTCCACAGCGTGATCTACAACGCGGTGAACGTGATGAGTATGAAGACCTCGAGCTACAAGAAGCTGGGCCAGCGCGCGAGTCATGGCTGCATCCGCCTGACTGTGGCGGACGCAAAGTGGATCTATGATAACGTGGGCAAGGGCACCGTGGTGACCATTACCGAGAAACTGCCCGACGATCCGGAACTGCGGGACAGCCTGAAACTGCCGCCGCTGGACACGAAGAAGATGGAACCCCAGAAGACGCCGCTCCCGACCGCGGAACCGGCGTATGTCCCGGATGAAACCCCGACATTTGAATTCCGCGACCTGAAGCAGAAGAGCACCGGCGAAGATGTATACTGGCTGCAGCGCAGACTGACCGACCTTGGCTACTATCACGGAAAATGCTCCGGAACCTTCCTTGGCGGTACGGCGGAAGCCGTAAAGGCCTGGAAGAAGGACCACGGCATGAACGCGAATAACGTGGCGGATGTGAGGATGCAAAAGGCCATGTACGAGGAATCGGTGGCCGAAGTTCAGGCGGCCGCGGAAACGGCCGCGCCTGAAGCGACGCCGGCTCCGGCGGAAGCCCAGTGAACACGGGGATTTCGCGGGGAAGAAACACAGTTTTGACAACGTTTATATGGATGAACAAATGCATGGATATTGGAGGCTGGCAGGGATGAAAAAAGCAATCGTATGGATCCTGATGATGGCTCTGCTTCTGACGGCGCTTCCCGTTTTCGCGGAAGAGGCGGAAGAAGAGGAAGAAAACTGGATCCCGGTGATGCAGGTGATCAACTGTAAGGAATGGGTCTCCCTACGCGCGGAGCCGGACGCCAAGTCCGACCGGATCTGCAAGGTGCCGCTTGGCGCGCTGGTGCACGATTGCAGCTGGTATGACGAAAACTTCATCTTCTGCAATTATGACGGGCAAAAGGGATATATCCTGGTGGACTATCTGGAAGAAATGCTGTATGTGCTGGACTGGCGGCAGGATGGTTGCCGGGTGACCGCCGTACGTGACCGGTCCAACGACCGTGAAAAGCTGACGGTGCAGTGTCTGGTGGGCGAGAATGATCTGGTATGGGAATATACCACGGAAACCAGTCTGCTTGGCCAGTATGACTGCACGACCGCGTTCATGGGCGGCACAGCGCTCGATCCCCAGGTCATGGTGCTCAACAGCGAAAAAGGACTGACGATGCTGGAGCTGTGGGACGGAACGGAAAAATGGACTCTGCCGCCGGAAACGATCCGGTTGGGCGGCGGACATTGCACGGCGGTAGGCGATGACGGGATCATCTATATTGCCGGCATGGACGGACCGACGCCTGTAGCGATCTCCCCGAGCGGAGAAGTGCTCTGGCAATGCCAGATCGACGATCCGAACGTTTTCTGGCCTTACGAGATCGAACCCAGAATGGATGACATCGTTGTGAAATACGGCAGCGCCGAGATGGAAAACGAACCCGGATCCTTCTACGAGGTCATCCTGGATATGGCTGGAACGGTGGAAAGCATTGAACTGATCAACGTGGGATAAAGTAAACAGAACAAACGAAAAGCGCTTCGAAAGAGCGCTTTTTGTTATAAAAGGGTATGGGGTTGGCTTGCGTGGTGGGGTTGTGTCAGAGGGACAGCTCTCTCCGACAAATTAAAATGTGTCTGCGTGAACCGTCCCGCAGACACAACTGGCATCGAAGTGGCATTATGTTTGTTCTGGAATAATCAGATGTGGGCCTCGATAAAGGCAACGGCGCGGTCGATCCAACCGGCGGCGTCGGTGTTGCGGCCATCGGCGAAGCCGTGACCGCCATGGGCGTGGATCTCGAGCTCGCAGGGAATACCGGCGGCATCCAGAGCACGCTTCATGATGCGGGAATTTTCCGGGTCCACCAGATCATCATCGGCGCAGCAGCACAGGAACGTGGGCGGGAAGCCCTCCACATGGTCCTCGATGCTCCAGCCGGCCGCGATCACTTCGTCATTGGTGAGACCGAAGGCGTAACGGGCGAACCAGTCCTCGTCTTCGTCGGGCTCTTCTGTCCCGGTTTCCTCCTCGGGATCGTGGAAAGAGATGGGGGCATAGATCGGGAGAAGGACTTTGGCTTCCGGCATGCCGTAGACAGGATAGCCGTGATCCCGCAGGGTCCAGTTGCAGATCAGATTGGCACCGGCAGAGAAGCCGACGGCAACGTAATTGTCCCACTGGACCGGGAAGGCGTTTTTCGGATCCCGGATCACGGTCAGCGCGCGGGCGATATCCTCGAGCGGGCGCGGGAAAAGTGAATCGATGGAAACACGATAGTTGATCACAAAGGCGTGATAGCCCAGATCGTTAAAGCGGGCGGCAACCGGATAGCCTTCCGTCAGGGACCAGACATTGATATAGGCGCCGCCGGGCGCGACCAGGATCCAGGGACGTTCATCCGCCTTGGGATCCTCCGAGGGGAAGAAGAGCAGGAAAGGATCCTTTTTGGTCGGATCGGCGGTGATCTCTTCCTCCGTATACAGGGGGAAGCGGCAATGACCGGCTTCCAAATTGCGGCACAGACGGTTCAGGCCGAACACGATCGCATCCGCGTTCCAGCCGCCGGCTTTATGGAATTCATCCAGCGTCTTTGTGTAATGGGGCTGGGCGGACAGATCCATCTTGGTGATGAAATAGGGCGCGAGATCTTTCAGAAGCGGATGCTCACTGATCTCTTTGTAGGTCATCTCTTTGGTGATCATGGGGAAATTCCTCACCCTCTGGGGGCAAAGCCCACCTTTTTCTGAACCTTACGCAGGGTCTTGGTCGCGAGATAGGCGGCACGCTCGGCGTTCTTGTCGAGGATCGCCTGCAGACCGGCCTTGTCGGCGATGATGCGGGTGTATTCCGCCTGCAGGGGCTGCAGGGCAGCGATGACGCAATCGGCGGTGCGGGCTTTGAGCTCGCCATAGCCCTTGCCGGCCAGTTCGTTGCACAGCTGATCCACGCTGCCGGCACCGAGAGCGCTCATGATACTGAGCAGGTTGCTGACGCCGGGCTTGTTTTCGGGATCGAAGCGGATCTCGCCATCGGAGTCCGTCACCGCACGCTTGATCTTGCGGCGGATGGTATCGGCATCATCGGTCAGGGCAACGAAGGTCTCTTCGGGATCGGACTTGCTCATCTTCTTGGTCGGCTCCTGAAGGCTCATGACGCGGGCACCGACCTTCTGGATCAGGGCTTCCGGAATGGTGAAGACATCGCCGTAGATGCTGTTGAAGCGCTGGGCGATATCGCGGCAGATCTCAAGATGCTGCTTCTGATCGGCGCCGACGGGGACGAGATTGGTCTGATAAAGCAGGATATCGGCGGCCATCAGCACGGGATAGGTGTACAGGCCGGCATTGATGTTATCGGCATGCTTGGCGCACTTATCCTTGAACTGGGTCATGCGGTTGAGCTCGCCCATATAGGTGAAACAGTTCAGGATCCAGCCGAGTTCGGCGTGGGCGCTGACATGGCTCTGGCAATAAATGATGCTCTTTTCAGGATCGATGCCGCTGGCGATATACAGGGCGGCCAGCTCAAGGCAGCGACGACGGAGCGCGGCGGGGTCCTGACGGACGGTGATGGCGTGCTCGTCTACGACGCAGTAGATGCAATCATGGGTATCCTGAAGGGCGGCGAAGTTCTTCAGCGCACCGATATAGTTGCCCAGAGTCAAGGTGCCGCTGGGCTGGATGCCAGAAAAGATGATCGGTTTCTTTTCGGTCTGAACGGTCTGTTCCATAGGGATTCCTCCGTTTTTCGATATAATGTAGCTATTATATAACAAGGAAGGGAAACATACAAGGGCAAGACGGGAAGGCAAGCAAGACAACCGTCCCCTGTCTCCCCGGGAAAAAGGAGACACAGAACCGTCCCCTGTCTCCTTTATTCTTCTACCGGAAGATGCATGAAGCTGTCTGCTTTGTGCCAAAGGACGGTGTAGCCGGCGCCGTGGGAGCAGAAGACACTGGAGGAGGGGTTGGCGGTATCGGCGTCGGGATCGTAGGAAAGGCGGGAGATGACTTCATCGGGATTATGGCAGAGGTCGTAGCCATCGGGAAGGAGACGGATATCGCCCTGACCGTGGGTGAAGGAACGGAGCGTAACGGGATAATCCATCAGGGTGGCAACAGGCGCGCGGCCGGAGACTTCGGCATGCTCTGCGTCATATGCCGGCGGATCGCACTGGGCGGAAAGGGAGGAAAGGTCCGTCATCACGCGGCCAAGACAATCCGCGGGGACGGTGACGGTGAAACGGTAGAAGGGCTCCAACAGGAGGGAACTGCCTTTCATAAGGGCCTGACGGATGGCGCGGTAGACCGTTTCGCGGAAATCGCCGCCCTCGGTATGCTTCAGATGATGGCGTCCGGCAAGAAGAATCACATGGACATCCGTGAGCGGGGAACCGGTGAGGACGCCTTTATGGGTCTTTTCAAATACATGGGTGCGGATCAGACGCTGGAAGTTGAGGGGAAGATCGTCCACAGAGCAGCGGGAGTCAAAGGTGATGCCGCTGCCGCGGGGGGCGGGCTCCAGAAGAAGATGGGTCTCGGCATAGTGACGCAGGGGCTCGTAATGGCCGCAGCCGACCACGGGAGACGCAATTGTTTCCATATAGAGGACTTCCGGCGGCTCGAAAGCGACACGGAGGGAAAAACGGTCCGCCATGACACGGGTGAGGACTTCGGTCTGGATGGTGCCCATGATGCGCAGATGGAGCGCGCCGAGGGCTTCGTTCCAGGTGACGGACAGGGTGGGATCCTCATCCTCCAGAATCTTTGCTTTTTCCAGCAGTGCCGCGGCGGGAACGCCGTCCGGAGAGGTGAGGCGCGCTTGCAGGACCGGGGTAAGATGGGCCGTATCGTGACCTTCGATGCCGCTTTCGGTGATGAGATCCCCGCAACGGGGAACGGAAAGGCCGGTGACACCGACAGTCTCACCGGGGCCGGCTGAGGGGACGGACAGGCGGGACGCGCCGGAATAGACAAAGATCTGATGGATCTTTTCGGTCTGTTCGCCAAAGGTGAAGGATTGACGCGGCGTGACCGTACCCCGGAGGAGCTTCAGGAAGACGACACGCTCGCCACGGTCATCGCGGCGGACACGGCAGACGCGGGCCTGAAGCGGCAGGGAAGGATCGCCATGCTCGCAGAAGGGCGCAAGGAAGGAAAACAGGGAAAGGACATCGGGAATGCCGGTGCCGCTGAGGGCGGAAAGCTCGAGAACGGGGAACGCTTCGCCGCGGGCAAAAAGGGAGGCAAGGGTGCGCAGGTCTTCGCCTTCGGAGAGGGTACCTTCCAATAGGTTTTCACAAAAGGCGTCATCCAGCATACCGAGGGCCTCCGCGTCCGGGATGCCGGAAACGACGGGGACGGCAGCAGGGGTCAGACGGGAACGGATCGCGGCGAGGCAGGAATCCCGGTCGTAGGAGACAAGATCGGTCTTATTGATGAGAATCATGACGGGGATGCCGCGGGCGCGGGCCATGGAGAAAAGTGTGACGGTATAAGCCGGCAGGGCGGAGGAACCGTCCAGCAGGAGAAACGCGAGGTCGAGCGCGGAAAGCGCACGCTCCATCTCAGCGGCAAAATCGGAGTGGCCGGGGGTGTCGATGAGGGTGACACGCGTAGGACCGCAGGTGAAAGCGGCCTGGTCGGCCCAGACGGTGATGCCACGCTCACGCTCGACATTGGAGGCGTCCATGACAGTATCGCCGTGGTCGACCCGGCCTTGGCGGCGGATGGCGCCCGCGGCGTATAGCAGTTGTTCAGAAAATGTGGTCTTTCCGGCGTCTACGTGGGCAAGGACACCGACGGTTACGGACATGGAAACACCTCCGGAGCACCCTCTCGCGCCCTCTCAGTCGCCGGAGGCGACAGCTCTCCCAGAGGGCGAGCCAAGGATTGGGTGCTTGAGAAGGTGGTTTCATATAAGCTTCTGATGATTGGGCTATTGCAGCATCAGGATTTAGTATATCATACACGGGGATTGTTTACACGATGTTCACACAAAATGTCTTTTTTCGATCCAACACATCGGTTAAAATATGCCGTGTAGACGGAATAAATATGTCTGAAAGGGGCATTTGAGATGAGCGAAGAGAAGAAGATCCGGAAGGGAAAGAAAAAGAAACACATCCTGCGGAAGATCATCCTGACGGTGCTGATTCTGGCGATCCTGGCGGGAGCGGGACTGTACGCGTGGAGCTCGCTGAAGGAACAGTATACGGTGAACTATGATGAATACACGGCGAATCGGGGGACGATCTCCAACTCGCTGAGCTTCACCGGAAGTCTGCAGCTGGTGGACAGCATGGAATATACGGCGACGACCGGCGGCACGGTCCGCAATGTATATGTGGCCCCCGGAGACATGGTCAAAGAAGGGGACAAGCTGATCCAGATGTCCAACGGCAAGACCTTTGAGGCGGACTTTGACGGACGCGTGAATACCGTGAACGTGGAAAAAGACGATGATGTGCTTGCCGGGGATTCGCTGGTCCAGATCGCGGACTTTGACCATATGGCGGTCTCCTTCCGCGTGGACGAATACGACATCCTGAAGGTCGCTACCGGCGAGAGGTGCACGGTGACGACCACCGCCACGGAGCAGACCTTTGAAAGCACGATCGAGAAGATCAACTATATTTCCGCCTCGACCGGCAACGTGGCTTACTACACCGCCACTGCTTACGTCACAGTGGAAGGCAACGTGTATCCCGGCATGCAGGTGACTGTGACCGTGCCGCAGGAAGAAGCGCTGGACGCGGTGGTGCTGAAGGCGGACGCATTGAGCTTTGATATGAGGAATCAGGCTTTTGTGTATGTCCAGGACGAAAATGGCGAAATGATCCGCAGGGAAGTTGAAGTCGGCGTCAGCAACGGGAACTATACGGAGATCAAGAGCGGCCTCGAGGAAGGCGAAACCGTATATGTCGTGAGCACGGCCACGGAGACGCAGACCGGACTGAACAGCCTGTTCTCCTCGATGTTCGGCGGACAGCGGATCAACAACAGAAACAACCGTAACAACAATAACAACCAGCGGAACAATTGGAATGGCGGCGGGATGCCCAGTGGCGGCGGGATACCCGGCGGCATGAACGGACGGTGACGCGCGTGGAGAATGAAGTCTTTTTTCGGATGGAAAAGATCAATAAGTTCTATCCGATGGGCGACGAGCAGACCCATGTGCTGAAGGATATCGATCTTGAAATCGAACCGGGCGAATATCTGTCCGTGTTGGGACCTTCCGGTAGCGGAAAATCCACGCTGATGAACATCATCGGCTGTCTGGATACTGCAAGCAGCGGGACCTATATCCTGGACGGGCGCCTGATTGAGGATATGACGGAGACGGAACTGGCGGACACACGCTCCCAAAAGATCGGATTCGTGTTCCAGAACAGCCAGCTGCTCGGCCGGATGACCGCACTGAAAAACGTGGAGCTGCCCCTGATCTACGCGGGCGTGGGACCGAAGGAACGCCGGGAACGGGCGCTCGCGATCCTGAAGCGCGTGGGGCTGGAAGACCGGGTGAACTACCGCCCAAACCAGCTTTCCGGCGGCCAGCAGCAGCGTGTGGCCATCGCGCGGGCTCTGGTGACGGATCCGACCATCTTGTTGGCGGACGAGCCGACCGGCGCGCTGGACCAAAAGACCGGAAGACAGATCATGGAACTGTTTTCCGAGCTGAACGCCGAGGGGCGGACGATCATCATGATCACGCACGACATGAATATCGCCGCGCACGCGAGGCGCGTGGTCCACATTATCGACGGCGAACTGACGGAAGGAGGTTCGACGCGGGATGCTTAAGAAATTGAAATCCACTTTGGTGATGCTGGGGGAATGCATCCGGATGTCCATGAATAACATCATGGGCAACAAGGTGCGCTCCTTCCTGACGATCCTGGGCATCATGATCGGCGTCACCGCGGTGATCGCGCTGATCACCACCGTGAACGGAGTCACGACCTCCATCTCGGACAGCTTCTTCTCCATGGGCGCGGGTACGGTGACGGTTTCTGTGACCGGAAGCGACCTGAAGCCCGGCCTTTCCGCGGAGGATCTCCAGACGATCACAGACCTTGACGAGGTGGAAGGCGTGACGCCCTCCGTTTCCCTGAACGCGCGGGTCAGCCGCGGCGGGGAATATGAAAGCCGGATCTCCGTATCCGGCAAGAACGGATACTACTTCCTTTCCAACCCGGATTATGTCAAGCGTGGACGGGCCCTGAACATCGTGGACGACGATAACATGACCTTTGTGTGCCTGATCGACCAGGAGATGATCGACACTTTCTTCTACGGGGTGGACCCGGTGGGGGAAAACCTATATATCAACGGGATGCCATTCCTGGTCGTGGGGATCTTTGACAACGAAAGCACCAACAACGTGACTTCTCTGATGGCCGGGAGCGCGGATATCCTGATCCCCTACACGACGGCATTGAAACTGAACAACGACAATGTGGTGACGATGTTCACCGTGTATCTCGCGGAAGGGGTCGAATCGGAAAAGGCGAAGGCTGTATTGGAAGAGACGCTGGATATGATGTTCTCCTTTGAGGAGGATACCTACACCATTACGACCATGGAAGCCATTGAAAACACCATGGAAAGCATGATGGGCATGATGACGGCTTTGCTGGCCGGTATCGCTTCCATCGCGCTGGTGGTCGGCGGCGTGGGGATCATGAACATGATGCTGACCACCGTGACGGAAAGAACGATGGAGATCGGCCTGAAAAAGGCGCTTGGCGCGCGGCAGTGGCAGATCCAGACCCAGTTTCTGATCGAAAGCTTCCTGCTGAGCGTGATCGGCGGGTGCGCCGGGATCCTGTTCGGACTCCTGCTGAGCCTGATCCTGTGTAACGTGACCGGAACGACCTTCGCGCTTTCCGTGGACGCGATATTGCTTGGCTTTGGCTTCTCCGCGGCAATCGGTATCGTCTTCGGATGGGCGCCGGCGCGGAAGGCCAGCAAACTGAACCCGATCGACGCGTTGCGGTCGATGTAAGATATGAAATGAAAATGGAGGAAAGAACGATGAGCAAAAAGATCCGTATCCTGGCGCTTGTGATGGCCCTGTGCCTGCTGGCGGGAACCGCACTGGCGGACAACCTCTCCTTCAGCGGTGTGGTCGTTCCCGCGAAGACCGTGACGATCACCGCGCCCATCGGCGGAAAGCTGGAAACTCTGAATGTGAAGGCCGGGGATCTGGTGAACGCGGGGGCCACGATCGGCGTAATCAGCACCAACAAGGTATACGCGACCGCGGACGGCGTTGTGACCGCAGTGTACGGCGAACCCGGAGATGACGCGGAAAGCGTGACGACCCTGTATGGCGGCTGTATCTACATCGAGAGCAGCCCGCTCTACTCGATCAGCGGCAGCACCGGCAGCGCGTACAACGCCCCGGCCAATAAACTGATCCACAGCGGAGAAAAGGTCTATCTGCGTGGACGCAGCAACAAAAAGAATGTGGGCGAAGGCACCGTGACCGCGGTGACCGGCACCAGCTATACGGTGAACGTGACCGCCGGGGAAGAATTGTTCACCGTGGGCGAATCCGTGGAGATCTTCCGGGATGCCGCTTATGCCGCTGCTTCCAAGCTTGGCCGCGGCAGCATCGCCCGGATCGATCCCATTCTGGCCACCGGAACGGGCAGTATCGTCCGCTATGCCGTGAAAGCCGGGGATACCGTGAAACGTGGCGATCTGCTGATGGAAACCGCGGAAGGCGTCTATGACAACCTGAAGGTGACCGGAAACGAGATCAAGGCCGGGGAAGACCTCGTAATTTCCGAGATCACCGCGACAGAAGGCGCGACACTGGCCCAGGGCGATGTGATCGCGACCGCTTACAGCCGCGAAACCGCGCTGGCGGAAGTGGCCGTAAATGAATGCGACCTGAACGCCATCCAGCCCGGGGATACCGTGACTGTGGAACTGAACTGGAACCAGGATGACGGCGTGAAATATGAGGGCAAGGTCGTTTCCATCTCCTATCTGGGTGAGATCGGCGAAGAAGTGACCACCTACAACGCTTATGTCGAATTCGTTCCGGACGCGGGAACACGGTATAACATGACCGTGTTTGTGAGTCCGATCAGCGAGGAAAAAACGGAATAAAAAGGCCGAAAACAAAGCGGACCGGGACCTGGGCAAAAAACGCCCGGGTCCCGTTTTTTCCATGCATGAAAAAAACGGAGAAAACATTGAAAATTCCTATTGACACAGGGGGTTTCATATGGTTTAATAACATCTGTTTTGAAGTTTAGCAAAACTAAACTTTCAGACGGTGATCAACGGATCGGCGAAAATGGCTGAAAGGGGGTCCACCGGGATGGATATCGGAAAGAAGATCAAGGAACTGCGCTTACAACGCGGACTGACACAGGAAGAACTGGGTGACCGCTGCGAGCTGAGCAAGGGATTCATTTCCCAGCTTGAGCGGAATCAGGCTTCTCCTTCGATCGCCACCCTGACGGATCTGCTGGAGTGCCTGGGAAGTTCGCTGTCCGCTTTTTTTAATGAGAAAACGGAAGAAAAGGCTGTTTTCACTCCGCAGGACATGTTTGTCAAAGAAGACGCGGAGCAATTGAAAGGCAAGATCACCTGGCTGGTCCCGGACGCGCAGAAGAACGCCATGGAGCCGATCCTGGTGGAAATGGGAGCGGGCGGAAAGGCCTATGAGATGCCGCCGCACGAAGGGGAAGAATTTGGTTATGTCCTCTCCGGTTCCATCTATCTGATCCGCGGAAGCAAAAAGACACGGGTACGCAGCGGATGCAGTTTCTGCATCCACCCTACGGAGGCACATACCCTGATGAACGCCGGCCAATCGGTCGCAAGGGTCCTGTGGGTCTCCAATCCGCCAACATTCTGATCGTCTGAAGGGAGAAAACAACCATGAGTGTAGATCTGATGAACAGGGAAAACGCGGAAGACACCCTGATCGAACTTCGCGGCATCTCCAAGGAGTTTGACGGGACCGTCGTGCTGGACAACATCGACCTTTCCATCCGCAAAAAAGAATTTGTGACCCTGCTGGGCCCGTCCGGCTGCGGCAAGACCACCACGCTGCGCATCATTGGCGGTTTTGAAACGCCCACGACCGGCGAAGTGCTGTTTGAAGGCCACGATATCGCCGCCCTTCCGCCCTATAAACGCCGCGTGAATACCGTTTTCCAGAAATACGCGCTGTTTCCTCATCTGAACGTTTTTGACAATATCGCCTTTGGGCTGAAGCTGAAGAAGCTGCCCAAGGACGAGATCCGGAAAAAAGTTGACTACATGCTGGATCTGGTGAACCTTTCCGGCTACGGCAAGCGCCATGTGGATGCTCTGTCCGGCGGCCAGCAACAGCGTGTGGCCATCGCCCGCAGCCTGGTGAACGAGCCTGAAGTGCTCCTGCTGGACGAACCGCTGGGGGCGCTGGACCTGAAGCTGAGAAAAGAAATGCAGCTCGAACTGAAGAGCATGCAGCAGCGCCTCGGCATCACCTTCCTGTATGTGACCCACGACCAGGAAGAAGCCCTGACCATGAGCGACACCATCGTGGTGATGCGCGACGGTCACATCCTGCAGAAGGGCGATCCGAAGCATATCTACGATGAACCGGCCAACGCGTTTGTGGCGGACTTCATCGGCGAGAGCAACATCCTGCGCGGCACCATGATCCGCGATGAACTGGTCCACTTTGCCGGATACGATTTCCCCTGCGTGGACTTCGGCTTTGGCGAGAA
>JAZUFB010000319.1:0-30901 GCA_045640475.1 Clostridia bacterium | reverse complement strand
TATTAGTGATATAATGAAAAATGGTAGTTTATAATTTGATATGTGTCCTAATGCGTAGATTGCTTCCCGGATTATTGATATCCGGTTTGATATGCGTTCAAAGATGTAGATGGAGTTGAAGGATATGGCGACTAATCAGATTATCGAAAGAGGCAAGGACAACAGAAGAAAAGATACTGCACGTTGTTTCGTTAAGGTATTGGATATCATAATGTTGGCGATACCATTTGTGTTGGTATGGTTTCTGTATTATGAACAGCGAACTCCTAACAGCACCGCGTTTACCTCTATCGCGTTGATTTTGATTTTTATGTGTTTATATGTATTCTTCAGTAAGACATATGATGCGTTACTGATATCATATAAACGGATCAGTGAATTGTTTACGGGTCAAGTGTTGGCATCCCTGTTGGCCGACACCGTTATGTTTCTTATTCTCATAGCCATGACAGGCAAGTTCCCGAACATCTTACCCGCGTTGGGAACGATTGTTGTTCAGTGGATTTTTGCCTTGGTGTGGTGCGTATCTGCTCATCTTTGGTATTTCAAGCATAATCCGGCAAAAAAGACAGCGGTAGTATATGATGTTCGTCCGTATGAAGGCCTTGTTGAAGAATATGGACTTTCCAAGAAATTCGATGTACAAAAAATCCTGACGGCATCTGAAGTACTGAATGATTTGTCTCTGATAGAAGGAATGGACGCGGTATTCTTTTCAGGTGTCCACTCTCATGATCGTAATGAGATACTTAAATACTGCATTGACAATGGAATCAGAGCGCTCATCATCCCTCGTATCGGTGACGTCATTATGGGTAATGCCAAGCGTATGCACCTGTTCCATTTACCGATTCTTCAGGTAGAACGTGCACAGCCGCGATTTGGCTATGCTGTCTTAAAGCGCCTTTTTGACATTCTGCTGTCCTTGGTTATGATACTGGTCACATCCCCCATCATGATAATCGTTGCTATTGCAGTCAAATCAGATGGTGGTCCTGCACTCTATAAACAAGTACGCCTCACGCTGGATGGCAAGGAGTTTAAGATTCTGAAATTCCGATCCATGTGCGTTGATGCAGAAAAGATCACCGGCGCCGTGCTCAGTGCAGGTGAGAATGATCCTCGCATCACAAAGATTGGCAGAATTATCCGCGCTTGCCGCGTAGACGAGCTTCCCCAGCTTTTCAACATCCTGAAGGGCGAAATGAGTATTGTAGGTCCGCGTCCCGAACGTCCTGAAATTGCTGCGGAATATGAAAAGGAAATGCCTGAGTTCCGACTCCGTCTTCAGGTAAAAGCCGGACTTACGGGCTATGCTCAGGTATACGGCAAGTACAACACGGAGCCCTATGACAAGCTCAGTATGGACCTTATGTACATTGCCGAGGCATCGCTGATTGAAGACCTGAAAATCATATTTGCAACCGTGTTTATCCTGTTTAGCAAGGATTCTACAGAAGGAATCACTACGGGTAACGGTACGGCAATGAAATAATGGAAAGAATCTTGTTGTAGTGTGGACCAATATGATAAGATGATGTGGATGAAACCGTCTCCGAGTTTAGAATGGGCTCTAAAGTATTTTTGATTAACGGATTAATTCTATTAAAGTGAATAAAGGGGCATGGTGAAATAATGATGCAATTTTCGGTATTGATGTCAGTATATAAGGGTGACAAGCCTGATGAGGTAGCACATGCCATTAATAGCGTTCTTAACCAGACGGTTAGAGCGGATCAAATCGTTCTTGTGCTTGATGGACCGGTGTCAGAGGAACTGCGCCAGCTAGTTTATCAGTATGCAGATAGTGAAAAAGCCATTGAGGTATTCCCTCTGGAGCAGAATGTTGGTTTAGGGCGAGCATTATCTATTGGACTGACTTATTGTAAGTATGAGTATGTGGCGCGGATGGACTCGGATGATTATTCATTACCAGACCGTTTTGAAAAACAAATCGCTTTCCTAAAAGCACATCCTGAAATTGATGTGCTTGGCGGGCAGATTGCCGAATATGACTCGGCGATGAAAAATGAATTAGCAGTACGCACTGTACCACTGACCTCCGATGATATCGCAGAGAAAATGAAGGCTAGGAATGGCATGAATCACGTTACGGTGATGTATAAAAAGTCCGCGGTTCTATCATCTGGGAACTATCAGCATTGCCCGTACTTTGAAGACTACTACCTGTGGTGCCGAATGATTAAGGGTGGCTATAAGTTCCATAATCTTGATTCTGTGCTTGTAAATGTTCGAACCGGTGATGGAATGTATCAGAGGCGTGGCGGGAAAGCATACAATGAAGCCATTATTAGTTTTCAGAAAAAGATACTCAAGCTTGGAGTCATAAACAAACATCAGTATTTTAAGAATTTAGCAATAAGACTATGCGTGGCCAATATGCCGAACACTCTCAGAGGATATCTATATAAGACTAAGCTTAGATCGAAAAGCAACGGCTGACGAAAGAGCAAACGGAGAAAAATCAATGATAAGAATACTTCATGTTGTTGCTAGCTTGAATATTAACGCTGGAATGATGAGTGTGGCGATGAATCATTATCGTCACATCGATAGAACTCAAATACAGTTTGATTTTCTATATTTTGAGGAAACGGAAGAAACTCATCAAAACGAGATAACAGAATTGGGTGGGAGAACGTTTTTCATTCCTTATCCTACATTCAAGAGAGCCGATCAGCTGAAATTGAGGGAGTTCTTTTCTGAACATAAAAACGAATATACTGCCGTTCATTGTCACCCCATTTGGGCATCGGAAATAATCGCCAAAGAAGCGAAGAGGAGCGGAATAAAGCATATCATCCAACATTGCCATTCTACACGGTATAGCAATAAAAAATTGAGTGCCATTCGCAATAAGGCTCTAACATCTGTCGTGGGCTTCTTTGCTACAGATTTTGTGGCTTGCTCCGAAGAAGCGGCGATGCTATTTGGGAAGAAACGTGTGAAGAATGGCGAAGTTACGATTATTCGGAATGCGATAGATATTGATAAGTATAAATACGATGAGCAACTCAGAAGAGAGTTCAGAGAAGGTTTAGGTATCCCTAATTCAACTTTCGTAATCGGAGCGGTTGGCCGACTTTGTGTAGAGAAAAACCAGCGATTTATTATTGATGTTTTCTGCAGGTATAAGAAGATAAATACCGATTCCAAGTTAATTCTTGTTGGAGATGGCCCCCTTAGAGAGGAACTGGAGAGTTATGCCGCAAACACTATTGCAAAAGATGATATTACCTTCACCGGGAGACTAACTAACATTCAGATGGTGTTGTCAGGGTTCGATTTATTTATTATGCCTTCAGTGTTTGAAGGTGTTCCCCTGTCTGCGGTGGAGGCCCAGGCGAATGGTTTGCAGGTCCTTCTTAGTGACACAATCACAAAAAGTATAAAGACATCAAAGACGATATATATTCCTCTTTCACAGCCAGCGCAGGTTTGGACCGAAGCTGTCGAGGCAATTTGCGAGTCTGATAATGACCGAAACGATAATAGTGAAATCGCCGTGCAAGGATTTGACATTATTTCGGAAGCTGACAAATTGCAGAATTACTATATGAGCCTGAGGTAGAACAATGAGTTCAATAATGAATTATCTTCAATCAACAATGTTGATTGAAAGACTGGTTGGCGTTGGTGTTTACGCTTTGGCTCTCGGATATTTCTATAGCAAAATACGACATTCAAAAAGTAAACGAGCCATAAAACGATATATAAATCAGTACCTGACAGTATTATGTATTATGGCGTTTTTCTATATTCCGGGTGAAGCTGCAGATTTGTATAGATGGAGAAATCTAGCAGAACCTTGGAAGGAGACAAGCTTTTCCTGGTTTTGGAATAATAGGGTTATCACTTCTAACACACCTTTAGGCTATTTACTGATTTATGCTTGTCAGATGACGGGCGTAGATGGCGTGCTTCCGATGGCTTGTGCATTTGGCTTTTTTGGTAATGTATTCCACATTATAAAGTGTGAATCATTGAGAGATAATAGGAGGCCTGATTCTATCGCAGTTGCTCTACTATTTGTCATGTCTTCAGGAAGGTATCTGGAAGTTATATCTGGAATTCGATGCATGTTGGCATTTTCCATTGTGTTTCGTTTTATGTATGACGAAATGTACGAAGGAAAAAGCATGCTAAGAAGCGTTCCATTTTATGTGTTTTCTGTACTTTTACACAATGCGGCGATACCTTTGATTGGGATACGTATGTTTTGCTCATTATTCGAGAAGAAGCGGAGTATAGTGAATAATATCCTTAATGGCTTGATGACTGTTGCGTTGCTCATTGTAGGAATCATAGTCGGTGATGATTATATTGATGCAGGTTTTGCTAAAGCAAACAGTTATATGTCCTCCAACGTCTATTCATATGGGTGGGAATATGTTATTGTTATATTGTCTATGACTATTATTGTTGTTAGTATGTGGAAGTTTATGAAAAGATATCCAAATGTTTTTAAGTGTGAAATAAAATCAGAACGATACTTACTGATCCTTTTAGCTGGTGAAATATTGACCTTGGGTACGTACTCCATATTTCACAGATTTGCTGCTGTTAGTATTGTTATGAGTGTACCTATGCTACTCTCATTTCTCAATTGTGAATACGATAATTTCCGCGGTAAATCCAAACGAAGGATCGTAATAATGTCGATATTTATTCTCTTTCTTGCCTGTGTGCGGGGAAATCTATGTGGATATAAATTCTTTCTCTTAAGTTAGTGAGGGGAACATGAGCGGTAAAAGAAATTATGGTGTGGATTTATTACGAATAATTCTGATGATATTAATCATCATTGGGCACCTATATGCTCACACTGAGATTCGCAGTCAGTTGCCCTTTTTATCTATTAAATGGTGTTTTACATGGGCAACTCAATCGCTCACAGTGTGCGCAGTAAATTGCTTTGTTATTATCACAGGATATTATATGAGCAATAGTAAATTTGATTTGTTCCGTTTAGTTAAACTATGGACAAAGGTTATTTTCTACTCTGCTCTTCTGACAATTATTCTGTGTTCCATAAAAGAGGTTTCTATTTCTGCCGGAAGTGCCTTGGATGCTTTCTTTCCTGTCTTCCGGCAAGAATACTGGTTTTTCACGATGTATATACTCTTATATCTTTTAATACCGTTCCTCAATGCTGGATTAAACAGAATGACGAAAAAAAAGCATAGTGTTTTAGTGATTGTTATCTTGATCTTCTTTTATATTGAACCGCTTTTTTCTGTAGTCTTCTATGAGTATGATGTAACGGAAGGGTTTAGTCTAGTTGCATTTGTGACTCTATATATCATAGGTGCTTATTTAGCTAGATGCCAAAGTATACCAAAGAAGCATTGTGTTTGTATTATCATTGGATCATGCCTATTAATGTTAATTTCAAAGATTACATTAGAGATGATTGTTGTACGATATGGATTAAACTTTGGAACGGGGCTCCTTTATCATAATAATTCCATCTTCGTACTTATTAACGCGATTGCATTGTTTGAACTATTTAAGCAGATAAATCTAAACGTACAAATGCAGAAAGCGGTCGTATGGATTAGCCCATCGGTATTCTCAGTTTACCTACTTCACGAGAAACCGGCAATGCGAAAAGTAATTTGGAATGATCAATTATTAAGTATATTAAAAGATAGCGGGTGGTTAGTTTATTGCATTATTGTCATTGGTATTGGCATTGGCTTGTTTGCAATAGGACTAGTTGTAGACAAATTTTTCGTTGGTACTATGTTCAAAATTGTTGAACGTTCGAATGTTACAAAAAAGGTAAAGGAACTTTGCGAAAAGTACGACTCAATCGTCAACATATAAGGTTGTCTCTATTATAGATAATTCTGAGGAGCATCAAATGGTATCAAGATACAAAGCATTACTAAAAGACACATTTATCTTTGCGTTGGGTAGCTTTGGCTCAAAGCTGATTCTATTCTTAATGGTTCCGTTATACACAAATTATATGACGGAAGCAGAATATGGGATAGCTGAGTTAGTATTTACTATTGCGCAACTAATGGCCCCATTTATTTCGGTTGTCATTTTCGATGCCGTAATCCGGTTTGGACTATCGAAAAAAGAAAGAAGAGAAAATGTTCTTTTAGTAGGTGGTATAGTATTTCTAGGATCGGTGGTTATCGGAGCGCTCATTACCCCGCTTATTGGTCTTTATGGTACTGTATCGGAATGGAAGTGGTACTTGTACGCATATGTGATTTGCAATCTTGCAAATAGTATTGAACTTAATTACTTGAAAGCAAAAGGAGAGAATAAGGCCTACGCTTTGTTGAGCATCCTGCAGACAGGACTGATGGCAGGGCTAAACGTTTGGTTTTTGGTTTACAGGTCTCTTGGTATTCAGGGGTATTTGCTTGCTTACATTATCTCCAACCTCACTATTGATGCTTTTGCGTTTGTTATAGCCCAAATCGGATCAGATCTGCTTAAGGCGCAGTTTGATAAAAGACTGTTTAGGGAGATGGTAATGTATTCCACGCCTCTCATCCTAAACAATGTATCTTGGTGGGTTATTCATTCATCAGACAAAGTCATGGTTGAAGTAATGATATCTACCACGGCGTTGGGGATTTATACAGTAGCATCAAAAATTCCTTCACTAATTAATGTCCTTGTCACAGTATTTCAGCAGGCATGGGGTATTTCTTCAGTCAAGGAGATAGAATCCACAAATGATACCAGCTACTATTCCAACGTATTTAAGTACTATTTCCTTTTTACAGCCGGTTGCTGTATTTGTCTTGTATCAATAATGAAACCTTTTATGCGTTACTACGTTGGTGAAAGTTTCTCGGATTCATGGCGTTATGTCCCATTGTTGTTGGTAAGTGCGGTATTTGCCTCGGTTGCATCCTATTACGGGTCACTGTATGGCGCACTCAAGAAATCGGTAAACAATATGGTCACTACGGCCATCGCTGCGGTCACAAACATTGTTGTTAACTGGATTTTTATACCGATTGTCGGAATCTATGGTGCAGTCATAGGCACAGTGGTTTCGTATATCGTTATCGCTATTGCTCGTATGTATGATGTCGGGAAGAACATAAAGATACAAATAGATTATAAGAGGTACATTCTGAATTCCATACTGATTGTCGTTCAGGCGGTACTGGTATCGCTGGACTGGCATGTATATATGGTTTCAAGCGGGATTTTCGTATGTTTCATAGTGCTTAATGTTAAGGATCTAATAGCTATAGCTAAACGATTAATAAGGAGGTAGCAGGAACATGAGATTACTATCAATTGATGAATACAAAGGTAAGGTTCTTGAGGTGCTAGTCAAGATAGATAAGATCTGCAGAGAGAACAACATTGAATACTATCTTGGATATGGCACTCTCATCGGAGCAATTCGCCATAATGGTTTCATTCCTTGGGATGATGATGCCGATATTATAATGCTGCGTGCAGAATATGACAGACTCAGAGAAGCCATCAATTCCGGAGACTATGGCATTAGGTTTATTGACATTTCCAATAATCAGAATACAATTTATCCTTTCGGTAAGGTGTGTGATACACAAACGCATTTGCATGAGAAGAATTTCCGAGCCGTTGAAGGTTATGGTGCATTCGTTGATGTCTTCCCGCTCGACTTTCTTCCGGAGGATGCGATTGAACGCGCAAAGTTGTGCAAAAGAACGCGAACTCTTGCAAGAATAATAACTCATAGTGCCCGAACAGGATATGAAAAAACGGGTTCAGTATCTTTAAACGTAAAAAGATCGATTGCTATGCATCTGTTCCGTTTGCTGAATACCGGTAAATTGGTGAGGATGCTTGATAACCAGCTCCGAGAAATCAACAAATCAGCAACTCAAATTGTGGGGCTCCCTTGGGATAGGGGTGAACTTTCATATCCTCGCACATATTTTGAAAGTCATGAAGAACATGAATTCGAAGGACATCTGCTCTATATACCCGTAAAATTTGATGAAATTTTGAGAAGCAACTATGGGGACTATATGCAGTTTCCACCCGAGGAGCAACGTAAATATTCGCATAGTCTAGAATGTTATATAGACGACTGATGGCCAAAGGAGTATAGGTAATATGAGAAAACAGCTTACGTTAGATGATTACAAGAAATTACTAATTATGGTTCTTGATGATATTGATCATTTTTGCCAGGAAAACTCTATCACATATTACTTGGATAGCGGTACTTTACTAGGGGCTGTTCGGCATAAAGGATTTATTCCGTGGGATGATGATATAGATTTGGCAATGCCTCGCAAGGATTATGAAAGATTCGTTAAGGAATATCGGTCTAATAAGTGTACGTTATTTTCTTATAAGAACCATAATGACTACTTCTACCCTTATGCAAAAGTAGTTTGCAATAATACGGATGTCATTGAATTGATTGTCCCACGTATCGAAGGGCTCGGTGTCAATATTGATATCTTCCCTCTTGATGGTATGCCGAATCAATTGACTCTCAGGAGAATTCATCAAGATTGGCTAATGTTTTTGAATAAATTGCGTGCATTTACAGTCAAAGCAAAAAAAGCTGCTCCTTCTTATTTGCAGTTTCTGTTGAGGTGGCGCTGGTTAGTAAGATACCTTGACAAATTAGGAAAGAAATATCCTGTAGAGAACAGCAAATTTTGTGGCAACATTACTGCAACCACTGTAAGGCATAAGGAAATTCCGGTTTCGGCTTTCGTCGAAACTGTTATGCTTGAGTTTGAAGGTAAAAAGTATCCTGCACCTGGGAATTTTGATAAATATCTTACAGTTCTTTACGGTGATTATATGAAATTACCACCTGAGGAGAAGCGGGTCGTAAAACATAAAGTAGAAGCATATATTGAAGAATAATATACCTTGATGTGTTGTTTTACGATATTTTTCTTTGGAGGGAATGCATATGGAAAGACTTGAATTTGAACTGCTTAGTTCGATTGTTGAACATCAGGACTTGTCTCTTCGAAAGAGGACATTTGGCTTTTCCGATGAGGAACTTGAAACAACCAAAAAGAAGCTTGTTGAAAAAGGGTGGCTGAAAGCGGAAGAAATCACAGAAGCCGGCCTTGCCGCATTGGAACCTTACAAGGTTAAAAGAGTAGTTTTTCTCGCTGCAGGATTTGGCTCTCGGATGGTTCCAATTACGATTAACACACCGAAACCGATGGTGCGCGTTCATGGAAAGCGAATTATCGAAACATTGATAGATGCCGTATTAGCGTCAGGAATCGAAGAGATTTATATTGTTCGCGGTTATCTCGGCGAACAGTTTGAACTGCTTCAGAAGAAGTATCCGATGATTCGACTGATTGAGAATCCCGACTATAATGGAGCGGGTACTATCTCTTCTTTTTACTATGCCCGAGAGCTTTTGGATCATGCCTACGTTATGGAATCTGATTTGGTTGTGTCTAATCCGAAAGTAGTTCATAGATACCATTATACATCAGACTTCATGGGAACGAAAGTTGATCAGACAGATGATTGGTTCTTGAAAACCGATGGAACCGGAAGAATAACCGAGATCGGAGTTGTTGGCGCTGGTGATAATTGTTACAAGCTGATCGGTATGTCTTATTGGGATGGAAAAGATGGACGAGAATTAGCCCATGACATACAAGAAGCTTATGAAGGTCCCGAAGGTCACAAACTTCCTATGTCTTTTGTTCCGTTCCGGGTATACCGTGACAAGTATAGGGTTAACATCATGCCTTGCAATGCTTCAGACGTAATAGAAATCGACTCATTTGCCGAGCTACAAGAATTTGATGAGATATATAAAATACGCTAAGTGCATCTCGAATATTTAGGGAATTGTAATGATGAATAAAACGGAAGATAGAGAGGAGCTTCCTTGATTTCGGAGTTATTGCTCTGTCAATTCCTCTTATTCTTTTCGTTACAATTCTCTTGTGCTTTGTAAGTTTGGATCAATCTTGCAAATAGCCATCCCAGACGGCCAGCAGGGCCTTAATTGGCGGCCAGTCTGAGCCATTATCGGCTGTCATAAATGGACCGAATTGGGTGATTGGGAGGATGAGGGGTGACACACATCAGGGAGAAGGGAGGAACGCCCTTCTCCCGAGAGCTTAGTCACGTTGCAGCAACGCTGCGGTTATGAACCGGTTGACTTCTCAATAGTCACCGTAAACCCCGTTGGTGTAGTGCAGCTGCAGAATACGTTTGTAGTCCATTCTCAGCCCCCCCTTGATAATAAATTCCTCTTTGTGTTAAGAGGTACATTTATTATAAGGGATACGGCTTTGGCCGTCTATTATGGCACCGCCTAGCCGTCTATTATGGCTCGCACTGACCGCCGATTATGGCTCAGGTGGCCGTTTTTCTATGCAAACTGCAAATCTATAGTTTTATGAGTATTCCATACACAGCTCTGCGGAAAGAGGCAACTCCGTGAGCCCCCTCCTCGGTAGCACCGCGATTATCTGCTGTTTCATCTGCTCAAAGACCGTTCCAAAGTCCCCAGTATCCAAACGCGCTTCGTTCCCGATGAAGGAGACGGAGAGGAGGGCGGTAAGATTAACCAAGTTTTTCAAGGCACATCAAAACCTTTGCTAAGTCCTCTGGAGTATCAATCTCTGTACAGAGTCTATCTTGCACATCATACGCCTTGATGATGCACTTGTCAGTAATCTGATTCAAAGCTACCTCGGCGTAGCACTTACGATTCCCAGACTCACAAAATTCAGAAATCTTGTCAAGCCATATAGACCAGTCTTTTGAAAGCAATTTATATAACGCCTGCGCTTCCATAGCTTGTTCAAAGAATTCAATACCTACTGCCTTGACATAACCATCCTGCACAACGGCTTTGAAATCCTTATCAGGGAGTGCTATCGTGGACGACACCTTCATGCAACTTTCGACGTTTTCGATGATTTCATGTAATACAGAAGGTTCAAACACCAAATCGCCATGCATGAGCAGGATATCTTCGTCTTTCAGTTCATCCTTTGCGCAGTAAATCGAATAGATATAGTTGGTCTCTGCATAGATAGGATTCTTGACAAACGTAAAATTGAGCGGCAGATTAAGGGAATGGCAGTAATCAACCAGAACGCCATCGTAGTACCCGGTTGTAATAACAATTTCCTTAATTCCTGTTTCTACCAGCAATCTGAGTTGTCTGCTTAAGATTGTATCTCCATTTGTGATGTCCGTCATACACTTGGGGTGTTCGGATGTCAGTACACCCATGCGATGGCCAAGACCGGAATTCAAGATAAGTGCTTTCATCCTCTTTTTCCTCTTTTTCTTCACTGGGAGTCGGTGTTTATCTCATCGTGAGACGTTTGGCGCAAATTGAGCATGGTCATTACCGGAATTGAGCACGGCTTTATGTTAGCGCTGCGGAAAGAGGTCACTCCGTAATCCCCTCTTCGGTAGCACGGGAATTACCTGCTGTTTATTATGTATTCCGTGTGAGATTGATGTATCGCCACCGCGCACCTCGAATTGTTTCCTCTGTAATTGAGCACGGCTTCCGCAAGTTCAACGGCATACGCATTTCTCTGCTCAAAGAGCACTCCAAAGTCCTCCGCGTCCAAACGCAACTCGGTCCCAAAGAGGGAGGCGGAGAAGAGGGCGGTGATGTTCGTATTAATCAAGTGAGCTCTCTCGGTTATTTGTAAGACGGGTCAAGCTGCTGCAATTCATAATAGTTATCGATTTCGATGATATCGCTCTTTTTGCACGGTCTGATCTCGAATTTATAGTGCTCTTTTCTGAGTTCATACGGTACAAACTCCCAAAAGGCATCCGTTCCATCTTTTTCATGATAGAATACATCGGGGATATCCTCACGGAGTTTTGCACAGTCTTCTTTAGAAAGATAGCTAATACCGTATTCATTATAGCAATATTGCCCAACTTTACGGAGATTGGCAATTTGTCCGTCAACCATATCGTAGCACCAGTCATCCGTTTCGAGTGAATACGCTCCCAAAGTATTGGTGCAATACTGGTACTTCGTGATGATGTCGGGATTATAGATATACAAATCCGCTTCACAGAGATAGCACCCATCCAGCAAATCCAACGCTAACATCAAGGACGCAATATTGTTGTATTTGCTGTAGTCGTCATTATCAATGAACTTCAGGAAAGGATACTGCGGAAGGAGTTCATCGAACTTCTCTTTTTTATAGCCGCGAATAATGGTGATATCGGTAATGCCGACATTAACCATCGCATCAATGAGCGTCTCAATGATTCGTCTTCCGTTAACCGATACCATCGGCTTCGGTCTGTCGGCGGTAGCAGGAAGCATACGGGAACCGAATCCCGCGGCCATGATAACGCATCTCTTCACGCGATAAGGCTCAAGTTCTTCCAAACCGACATCCGTAATCGTCCAATATCCATCCTGCAATTTGATGGCCTGTCTGCTGATTAACTCATTGGTGGAATGCATAACCGCAGTATTGCTCACACAAAGAACATCAGAGAGTCTTCTTGTGGACGCAACGTGCTTTCCGTTCTTTTCAAGATAGGCAAGTACTTCAAAATCAATTCGGTTCATTTTACTTCTCCCTAATTCAGAGTTCTTATAAACCGTTATACCATGAGTTACCCTTTGTTGATTGGAAGGGGGATAACTGCATATTGTTACCATTTACTTTTTTCAATGTAGCATTATAATCAGCTGAAATACTGAATACGTGCTTCTCAAACAGAAAGTTCTCACCCTTCTTAACAGGGAATATACTGCCAAGGTTATGACAAGCAGTGAGTTTCTTCCTACACAGATTGCCATAATTGAGGCTTTCGGATTGGTTCAGACAGTGATATACAAGCAGGGACGGATGCCAATATAATGATTATCTGTATACGTGCCGTTTGCAATGAGTTTTCCGGTGGAACTTACGATTTCTCCATAATGAGTTGAGAAATCAGCTCGCAGCCAATATGCACTGGCACCGTTCTGCTTCATAGCACCTTTGCTACGAGCGTATTTTGTCGGATAACAAATGCGGGAATCATCTGTTGCAAATATTGACATCAGCTCGTTGCTGTCAAGAAGAGAGATGGCATCAAGCTCAGATGAAGCGTTGTCACTTTCATGTTTACTATTCAGTATATGAGTCTTCTCTTCTTCTGAGAATGCGTTTTCGTAGAAGAAGGTGTTTAGCCATTTATTCAGAGAAGACTCATTCCAAGAGACATTTTCTCTTGTTTCATTGTAAGATCCGGCTGTCAGGACATACTTGGATAGTAATCTGAGAGTACCATCTTGATTATCGATGATAATCCACTCTATTGGATCATTTTCATCCTCGTTATTATCAGGATTGAAATGCCCAAATAAGACAGTAGAACCGATTACATATTCCTCAGAGGGAATCATTCCCAAATCAGCGACCTTCAAATACTGTTCTACATCAGATACTGTTGCATCCATTTCGAGAACGTCAATATCTGCTACAGTTGGTTGAACTGTAGGAGTAGCGGTAAGCGTCGCAGTGGGCTTCACCGTAGGCGTAGCGGTGGGTGTTGCCGTTGGTTTTACCGTGGGCATCACAGTGGGCGTTGCGGTAGGAGTGGCGGTAGGTGTCGCAGTAGAAGCCGCAGTGGGAGTAGCGGTAGGAGTAGCAGTAGGTGCTACAGTAGGAATGGCGGTAGGAGTGGTGGTAGGTGTTACAGTAGGAGCCGCAGTGGGAGTAGCAGTAGGCGTTGCAGTGGGTGTTGCGGTAGGTGTCGCGGTAGGTGTTGCGGTAGGAGTAGCGGTAGGAGTTGCAGTAGGTGCTACAGTAGGAGTAGCGGTAGGAGTCGCAGTAGGCGCTGTAGTGGGAGTAGCAGTAGGTACTACAGTAGGAGTGGCTGTGGGATTCGCCGTAGGAGTAGTAGTGGACGTTGCAACAGGTTCGGCAGTGGGCGTTGAGGTGGATTTAGAAGTGCCGACCAATGTAGGCGTAACTGTTGCAAGTGCAGTAATTTGATCATTTCGATTTTTGCTATAGCGCATGGTTATCAGAATCACTACCACAAGCGCAACTATTAATAAATCCAGAAAAAACTTTTTCAGACGGCCGTTCATTAGTTTGCCTTTCTATATCGATGATTTTCGGGTATGCAGCTCTTAATTGCTTATTATGTGACAAGATACAAAGAATGTTTACTATCTTTATGCGCTGTCCTAACCAAACTTACTTGGAAAGCAAAGCACCTGCGTTCGTTTGGCAAAGACATATCGCTTTATCTGTGCCATAGGAACGTTCCAATATGTCATAAGCTTCGCGTAGATGAGTACTTCGATTGGAAGTATTGTGAGCATCCGAACCTACAAAGTCGATTAAATCATTTTTGAGAAGCTTTTTTACGAAACGATCGCCAAACAAACCTTTAGACGAAAGTACGGTATTGGCGTTCATCTGAGCTCTAAGTCCGCATTCTTCCCGTAGGCGTTGGAGCTTTTCGATATCACGCAAGCACTCGTATCGTTCTACATGGGCAAATACCGGTGTGTAGCCCTCATTGAAGAATTCCAAAGCGGCTCTAAGTAATGTTTCATATGGCTCATAAGGGGTAAACTCTAATAAAACGTGATCTGATTCACCAAGAGGGAATGCGATGCGATGCTTTAGAATTTCGATGCTATCTTCGCTGTAGAAAATCTCGCTGCCTGTATGCAGACAAAGGGGAAGCGTATTTTTATTGATATACTCCCTCAGTTTGTCTATATGACGGAGATAAGCATCTCTACGGCTGACCGAGCCATGCCCGCGCACATGCGATGTGCAGATAACATCTGTGGTATTATTTTGTATGCAAGCTTGAAGCATCGCCACAGAGTCATCCAATTCGCGAGCACCGTCATCTACTCCGTATACCAAATGCTGGTGAACATCACACAGAGTAAGACTGTTAGTCTTTGTCATTACTGCTACCGGCGTAATAATAGCCGTTCTTATCATACTTGCTATAATAATAATGACTGTTGTAATACTTCTTTTCGCTTAAGGAAGAGGGCGCTACTTTATCAATCACACAGCCGAGAATAGGGGTGCCTGTGCGCTTCATCTGATTTGCCGCATCCTGAACTTCGTGACGGTGACGCTTACCGTATTCAATCACGATGATACTGCCATCGCAGACATGAGCGATATCTGCCGCATCAATGACAACGCCGATAGGGGGAGTATCAACAATGATAAAATCAAAATGCTTTTTGAGTTCATCGAAAGTATTTTTGAAGGCTTCGGAGTTGATCAGACTGACAGGATTCGATACTTCGCGTCCAACGGGGATAATATACGCGTTGGGAATATTGGTTTCGTACAGTACTTCCTGCAGCTTTTTTTGACCGGCTAAAAGATGAGCCAATCCATATAATTTACCATCAACACGGAGTCCCAGTTTTCCGGCGGCCATGGAACGGCGTAAATCGGCATCAATGAGCAACGTCCGCTTGCCACGTTTTGCCATACTTACGAGGATACGGGCAGCCGTAGTACTCTTACCTTCAGATGCTGTGCAGCTTGTAATCATCACCGTACGGACGTCTTTACCAGCAAACATAATGTTAGTGCAGATGGAGTTAATCGACTCCGCACAGTAATAATTCATAACCGGCGGTTTCGTGATTTTCAGTTTCTGAATCTCGGTAATGTTATTCATCATCGTCACCTGCCTTACGTTTATTGCTCTTCTTTTCTTCGTCTTCGCTTTCTTCATCCTGCAGCATAACTACGCCCAACACCGGTAAGCCGAGATACTTTTCAACATCGTCTGCGGTGCGTACATAGTCATCCATAATAAAGCGCAGGGTTATTATTCCAACAGAAAGAACCAACCCAATCACAAATCCCAGTAAAGTGTTCTTGGTTTTGTTAGGCGAAGCAGGTGAAGTCGGAAGTAACGCTTCTTCGAACGTTGTAGGTTCAGCAGTCTGCATGGTGACACAAATAAACTCACGCGCGACATCAGCGTAGGTGTTTGCCAGCGTCTGGGCTTCAGTGGGATCTTCAGACGATGCGGTAATACATAAGATTCGAGTGCCGGAAGGATTACTGACAGAGACTTTTTCGTTGAGCTCTTTATAGCTATAATCGAGGTTCAATCTATCCAAAACCATTTCATGGACATGCCAGTTATTGAAAACCTGTTTGTAGTCATCCGCCAGATAGTTCGAAATCTGGAAGTCGGACAAATTAACGACAGAATCCTTACTGTTTACCACATACAACTTGGACGTGGCTTCATAGGTCGGCGTAATGAAGAAAACACTATAAACAGCAAACAGGCATGCTGTCAGGAGAGAGACCACCGCAATAATGCGCCATTTATCCAGCAGCTTCAAAATCAGCTCATTTAAGTCAATGGTATACTCGTCGTCTTCCCGGATCGAATTATCCATCTGGACAATTGAACGTTCTTTTTCCATAATCATCACTCCATATGTTTATTCAGGTTTGTAAAGTGTATTCAGAACCCAATTTACAGCAGCATCGTCATTTACATGATATTCCACAAATCTGTCTTTGCCAATCACATGCTCACCGGGCAACGTCTCAATGGGTAAAATTTCATAAGTTACTGCAGAGGAGAAGAGATTCACAATGCGGCCGATACCGGCTTTGCTGGTAACCTTGTCCCATACACTGTTAATGAAATCGTTCGTAAATCCGCTGTCAGCGTGTGCTTTCGCAATAAGACTATCCTTGACAGCATCAAGGAAAATGCGTTGACGTTCCATGCGCTTGGCGTTTGAACCATCGGCAATGGTATAACGGGACCGGACGAAATATTCCGCCTGAGGACCTTTCAGTGTCAATGTCTGCCCTTTTTTCATTGCGGGATCAAGACTTGTGAAATCCTCGTTGAGTGTTACTGTAACACCACCAAGCAAATCATTTATCTCGTTAATGAATGACATATCGCATGAGAGGTATAAATCTATGTCTTCACCCTCCAACAGGTTGGAAATGGCCTTGAGCGTGTACTCACAGTTTTCTTCTTCAGTTGCACCAAAGCCGTGTGAGAGACAAATCTGCGCATAGGAAGTTCCGACTTCCTGTCCTAAAATGCCGAGCACAGTGATGTTAGTCATAGCATCGCGGTCAATATGCAGCATATGCACGGTTCTTGCGCTGCTGTCTATTGCCAGCAAAAGGATAAAGTCGGCTTGTCCACCATCGCGATAGCCCTTTCGTACTGTGCCTTCAGCGCGATCTACACCAAGGAGGGCAATTGTCGTAACTGAAGATTTATGTACATAATTCTTTCCGTCATAAACCACGCGTTTTAGTGCTCCGAATCCCTGAGACATATTTCCGCGAGGTGTAGGGACTTCCTCCTTAGAGAAAAAATGTACAACCCCTCCGATTATAGTCGCCAGTAATAACAGCACAAGAATTGAAGCTATTAACCTAATGAGAGTTTCTCTATTCATATTTCACCATACTATTCCAGAATACAATAAAGTATACCACATTGAGAAGAAGACTTCAAGAAATTCCGGTTACTAAATAACGAAATATAGTATAGGTAGTGAAATGTTGTAGTAAACAAGAGAGCAGAATAATAAGAATGTGAACTGAATTCTAAGTAAACGGTTGAAAATTTACAATCTGCGGTGTATAATATACTCAATTTTATACGAGGAGATATATCATGAAAAAGATTCTGTGCGTTGTACTTGCCCTTATGCTGGTAATGGTTGCTGTAGCTGAGCAGACTCCCAGCAAGACAGTAGAGGACATGACCATCTTCACCCCCGAGGTAGAAGGTCTGGTTATCGAAGAGGTTAAGACTGAAGAAGCAGATGAGCAGCTGGAAGTACTGGCTGCAGCAGATACTCTTGAGGAGTATTTCGGAGAAGATACCATCGCTGCTGTTAAGGAAATTACCGGAAATGAATATCCCGGTGCCTGCGAGCTTATGTCCATTCGTGTGTCCGGTTACAAGGACGAAATGGGCGATGTGAAGACCAATGCAAAGTTCATTTCCACCTTCGAAGAAGGCAACAAGATTGCTACTCTTGTTGGTTTTGCCGGAAATGATGGCATTGATTGGAATGTAATCGAAGGTCTCGCTCAAGAAGATGGTTCTCTGGACATCGTTTTCCCCGGTGAGATGCTCTCCCGTATTCAGGATGAAGGCGCCTTCCTCGCAGTCATCAAGTAATTTAGATATCCTCAAAAACCGCTGTATCATATGAGCAGCGGTTTTTGCATGTCACGAAAACCACTGGCTTAGCCAGTGGTTTTCGGGACAATGAAATATGCCCGCAAGTCATGATGACTTGCGGCATATCTGTCAAATATTCGTCAGCCCTCTTTACTCCTAAACGTTTCTCCCATATTCGGTTTTTAATGTGGTCAGGATGATCCTGATATGTTGGCTATCACCCATCCATAACCGGTCGATTATGGAAGTAAGCTTGAAAAGGATACCGACTGATTTCGGATCGGGGCTTGAATGTCTGCGATGCGTTCTGCTTCATGCCACAAGTCGAATGCCTCCAGAGGTCAAAAAGGTTCAAAAACTGCTTGAAAAAGTAAAAAACGATAGTCGAAATTTTTAATGGGTTGAAAATTACCCAAAAATAGTCTAAAATATTATTAAAATAAGTGATAAAATGTTTTTCTGGCTACAAGGTTGCGACTTTGGATGTTGGGAAGTATAGAGCGGAGAAATGCATGGCAAGATTAACGAAGTCGGATGATCAGTTGCGCAGTGGCATTAAAGTTGCTCTGCGGAGAGACTGGCAGCTTTATGTTTTTGTGCTGCCAGCGTTCCTGTATGTTTTTATTTTCAATCTTCTCCCGTTGTACGGTGTACAGATTGCTTTCCGAGATTACAAGATCGCTTCTGGTATCTCGGGAAGCGCTTGGGTGGGATTATCCCAGTTCGATACTTTTGTTCACAGCTATTATTTCGGTCGCCTGTTTTTGAATACATTCGTCCTCAACGCACTCGGTCTGCTGTTCACTTCTACAATGCCTGTGTTTCTGGCTTTGACGCTCAATATCATTTCGAATGAAAAACTCAAAAATACGGTGCAGACAATCGTGTATGTGCCGCACTTTATTTCGACGGTTGTTCTTGCTGGAATGATTTACATCTTTTTCAGCCCGGAGAGTGGCATCGTAAATGATTTCATCCGTTGGGCAGGCGGAAATGAAATCAACTTCATGCTCGAACCGCGTTGGTTCCGTCCGCTTTATATCGGTTCCGGACTATGGCAAAACGCCGGATGGGACTCGATTCTATACATTGCGACGCTCACGAGTATAGATCCTGGCCTGTACGAGGCAGCTACAATCGACGGTGCAAGTAGACTGCACAAGATTCGTTATATCGACATCCCATCTCTGGTGCCGATTTTTGTGATGATGCTGATCCTGAATTGTGGACGTCTTTTGAACAGCGATACCGAAAAAGTGTTGCTCATGCAGACCGCTGGAAATTCAACCGTTGCGGAAGTTTTCGGTACTTATGTGTACAATGTCGGTATTGGCAGCGGACAGTTCTCCTATACATCAGCTATTGGTCTGATGATCAATGTGGTCAACTTTATTCTCATTATGACTGTCAATCGCTGCTCAAATAGCCTGACCGGTAGCGGTTTGTTCTGACGGGGAGGGCAAATAAATGAAGAAAAGCAAAAATTCCGTCCGCTTGATCAAACAAGATATTGCACTGAATATTGTAGTTGGTATTCTTTGGGTTATCATACTTCTGTTGGTGCTGTACCCGCTGTATGTAGTTATCATAGCATCTGTATCTGAGCCTAGTGCAGTTTACCGTGGAGAAGTGGTGTTTGCGCCCAAAGGACTCACGTTCATTGGTTATGAAACAATCTTTAAGTACAATGAAATGTGGCGCTGTTACCTGAACTCCATCATATATACGATTGCGGGTACAATGCTCAGTATCGCTGTTACCATGATGGCTGGTTTCGCACTAAGCCGCAAATTCCGCGGCAAGAAATTCTTCAATCTGGTCTTTGTGTTCGTAATGCTGTTCAACGGCGGCTTGATCCCGACCTTCCTCGTGGTGCGTGATATTGGTCTGTACAATACGCCGTGGATCATGATCATAAATGGATGTGTTTCCGTTTGGAACCTCATGATCGCGCGTACCTATATCACCAATACCATACCAGAGGAGATTTTTGAGGCAGCACAGCTGGACGGCGCAAGTTATGCACGTTATTTTGTAAAAATTCTGCTTCCAATGTGCGGTGCCATTGTGGCTGTTCTTACGGTATATTACGGAGTGGCTAAATGGAATGATTATTACACCGGTCTGATTTATCTGCGTAATCGTTCCCTGTTCCCATTGCAGACACTGTTGCGCGAAATTCTGGCGACGTTGCAGGTCAATAACATCGAGTTCGATGCTTTGATGGCCGAATCTCAGGCCAATGCCGATGCGACAAAGACTGCTCAGTTGGCAAAGTACTGCATTATTATCGTATCCACGGGACCTGCGATTATACTTTACATCTTAATGCAGAAGTACTTCGTGAAGGGTGTAATGATCGGATCACTGAAGGGCTGACGCTGTACGAATTTCGTCGCCATGAAGGCGGTGAAAATATAAAAGGAGGTAAACCTCATGAAAAGATTCCTCGCGTTATTCCTCGCTGTCATGTTCTGCTTCTCTGCTGCGGTAGCGGAATATGACCTGAAGATGTCTGACGAGCCGGTCACCCTGACCTGCCTGCAGGCACTCAACGATGACCTGAACATTGATGCGGACACCAACTATGCTATCCAGTGGCTGGAAGAGCAGACCAACGTACACATCGATTACGAGTTCGTAAAGAATTCCGATTGGGACACCAAGTTCTCCCTCACGATGGTTTCCGGCGAGCTGCCCGACATCATCTGGGCGTTTAACCGTCTGGACGATGAAGAGTATGGCGTAACCCAGAAAATCTTCATCCCCGTGGATGATCTGATTGATGAGTATATGCCCAACCTCAAGGCACTGCTCGACAACGATCCTAATGCTCTAGCATCTTCTTATGCTTCCGATGGACACGTCTACGCGCTGCCCGCCTTCTACGAGAACGTCGGTATAGACGCAATGGGTTTCCAGTTTATCAATCAGGTGTGGCTAGACAATTTGGGTCTTGAGATGCCCACCACGCTGGATGAGCTGACCGATGTGCTGCGTGCATTTAAGGAAGGCGATCCCAATGGCAACGGCATCGCCGATGAACTGCCCCTTAGTTGCTCCTTTGACGATCATGTCAATACCGGTATCTGGTTCCTGTTCTTCTACTACGGCATTCCTACCGACGGCCAGACCTTCTTCTCCCTCGATGAGGAAGGCAATGTTACCTTCGATGCCTACCGTGACGGTTTCCGTGAGTGTGTGGAATGGATGAACACTCTCTACAATGAAGGCCTCATGGACATCGAAGCGCTTACTCAGGATGTTGCCACCTATATCTCCAAGGTTAACGATGGTATCGTCGGCTTTATGCCCCTGTGGCGTCTGACTGGTATGAACATCGATAACTCCAAGGATCAGTTTGTACTGTTTGCGCCTGTTTCTGCAGACGGTTACACTGCCCTGCGCCATAAGGAGAGCAGCTTCGCTTATCCCCGTATCTATCTGCACGATGAAGAGAAGGCCGAGTTCATTTGCCGCTACTTTGACAAGCAGCTGGATCCTGAAGTGCAGTTCATCATGAACTACGGCGAAAAAGACATTGACTGGCACTACACTGAGGAAGGCAAGCTCGAAAACCTGACCGATCAGTTCTCTGCTCCCAACAAGGGCAAGATGAATTGCGCTTTCAAGTTCCGCAGCCCCGAGATCATTGAGAAGACTGTTATTGCAAGCGGAAACGTTGAACGTCTCGGCTATACCAAGATCCAGAATGAGCAGGGCTTCGTTCAGTCCTACAGCAACAGTCTGATGAAGTGTGCCATCATCTCCGCTGAAGATTCTGCCCGTCTGGCTCTGAGCCTGGTTGACATCAAGAAGGCAGTTAAGGAGTTCGTTTCCAACGGCATCGTGAACGGTGTTACCGATGAAAGTTGGGATGCCTTCATGAAGGACTGTGAATCTTTGAATGTTCAGGACTATATCGATACTTACAACGCCGCAATGGTGAATGTAATCAACCATTAATCTAACATAGCTTGCATCGGAGGGGCTATCAGCCCCTCCGAATTTTCCGGTACAGGAGCTATTATCCCGTGAAACGCGTCAAACTAAATCTAAAACCTACTTTGGTCCGATATGCGCTGTCATATACGGCTTTTTTTGCATGTATGCTTGTGATTATTGCAGCGTTTATGTACTTCAGTTTTTCTAAAACCGTGCGCGAGCAGTATTACAGGAACGGCGAGGATCTTGTAGAGACTGTTGCCCAGTCGCATAAGGTGCGCTGGGACGGTATGAATAATACAGCGAATGAATTTGTCACGTCAACGGAATATATGCCGTTTGTTTTTGAGCAATCACCGGCGAAGGCGCAGAAGCTGATTGCCAGACTTAAAGAATTAAAGTCCGTTAATGACTATTATGCGACGGTGCTGCTCGCTTATAATACCGATGGATATCTGTATACAAACAACACATCCTGCCGGCGGGATCGTGCCCTTGCAGTAGGTCTCATATATGAAAATTTGGAAGCGGAGCAGTTGGATGAGTTGATGCGCACTTTGCAGAAACCTGTAATACTGCCTGTGCAGTATGTGTCTGGATGCCTGGCGGCAGAGGGTTACTATGCTACTTATCTATTTCCGATTGCAAACCGAAAGGACGCGGTTTCGCTGTTTTTGGTACCGCAATCAAATCTGGAAAAAAGTATCAACATAGAAAACGCATATCTGTGGCTTTATGATATCTCGGGCCTCTGCCTGTATGGGTCGGACGCCATCGAACGGGACGTTTTTGAAGAAGCAATTTCAAATCAAAAATCGGTGCTTCAATACGAAGGTGCCGAATATATGATATTTTCATATTTCGATGAGAGCATCGGTGTTACATATTATCTTTTGCAGCCGGTGCTTGTTCTTACGCAGGCGCTGTGGAACAGTGCACGTACAGTTCTGCTGTTTTCACTGTTCCTAACAATTCCTGCACTTTTTATCATTCTTGTGTCCTCCATGCGCTTTGGTAGAAAAATTCATGGCCTTAGACAGATCGTGGCACCGCATGAAGAAGTAGACAGTATTGAAAACATCGAGTCAGCAGCCAAGGATCTTGTTTCGAGAGTGACCAGACTCGATACAGCACTTGATGAAAACACCGAAATGAAGCGCAACCTTCTGGTGCGCAGACTGATGCAGGACGGTGCGGAAAATACAGAACAGATTTGCGAAGAGGGAAAAGAAGTCGGGCTGGATCTCAGCGGAGCTATGCATGCGGTCCTTCTGACCGGAACACGAGGTGAGAAACGAGAAGACACGCTCATGGAACTGAACCGGGCATTGTGTGCCCGTGCATGGGGGATTGAAGTCCTGCCTTATAAACAGGCGCTCTTTTTGCTGAGCGGCGACAGTCAGGAAGAACTGGACAAAGCTGTATGCGAGTTGGAAACAAGCATCCGCGCATCAGGTTTGTCAGGAATCGTTGCCATCAGCGCTTATCATGATAAAACAACCGATTTACCGCTTGCTTTCCTCGAAGCGCAATCGGCTTACGATATGCGTTTCTTACGGGATACAGACCTGATTTTACGCTACGATGACACCGAGACGGCGATGGGAATCGATTACCCGATGCGGTACATTGATATGCTCAAAAATGCCATTCGGACGCGTGATCGTGAGAAGTCAAATCAGGCAATCGGCGAACTGATGCAGTATGCCAAGGGAAGAAAGCTATCCATGTCCGGATTCCGGCTGATGTACAATGACATCATACATGTACTTTTGAGTGAATACCGTGAGAAGGAACTGCGTGAAGACAGCGCACAAATTTATAGTATCTTCTCCTTGTCGCACTGCCTTACCATTGCGGAATTGAATAAGATATTGAGCAATCTCTGCTCAAAACTGATAGACCGGGAAACGCCACAGAGCGCTTCTTCCGGAAGAATGAGTGAGATTGCCGAGTATATACGTACACACTATGTGGACCCAAACCTCAGCATGAATGCAGTAGCTTCTGCGTTTGATATCAGCCCTGTTACGTTCTCAATTGCGTTTAAAGAAGAAATGGGCATGAGCCCAAGCGATTATCTGATGATGACACGTATGGAACAGGCCAAAGTGCTGCTTAGCAGTACAGATGATATGGTACGAGATATCGGAATTGCTGTGGGTTTAAGTGACATCCCTGGATTCCAACGTAAATTCAAGGCCTACACGTCGATGACGCCTACGCAGTATCGGACAAGGGCCAAAGAAGAACAATGAGATAACGATAAGCGATGCTTTCATCGTAGTGTATGCCCGTAATAACATGGAACATTAAGGATACGGCGCATGTTGTAAGTGGTATTGCGGTGAGACCGGTTCATGATTCTTGGCTTTTCACCGCTTGCTAACAAAACGGAAAAGAGAATAACTACAGGAGGCATGTAATTATTATGTTCATCAAGACAGACCGTCCGCCCATGGGATGGAACAGTTGGAATGCATATTTGGGTTCTCCCGACGAAGAGGACATGAAATCACAGATGCGATATATGGCTGCCCGCCTGCTCCCATATGGGTATCAGTATTTTACTACCGATGCTATGTGGTACAGGCAAAAGCAAGGTGATGGCTACGTATTTTCGACAGATGAATATGGAAGACCGGTTCCCTTTCCCGAAAAGTATCCGTCTTCTGTAAATGGTGCGGGGTTTAAAGCGCTTGCGGATTATGCCCATTCGCTCGGATTGAAATTCGGATTGCACATGATGCGTGGTATGAACACGTGGATGTTAGGACGTGGTGCATCTATAAAGGGAACATTGACACCACTCGAAGATGTGATTGATTACGAAAGCCCCTGTTCATGGCATGCCCCGGGTTGGTACGGGGTAAAGCTTGATATGCCGGAAGCACAGCTCTGGTATGACTCTCTGTTTGAACTATTCGCCGACTGGGGAGTTGACTTCATAAAATATGATGATCTCGGTAGCCCACTTCATGTGCGAGAGACGGAAATGATACTTGCTGCGCTCGACAAATGCGGACGGGATATGATATTTTCACTTTCTCCCGGCAACTGGACAAAGATTGAAGATGCGGAGTTTTACTCGTCTCATGCCACCATGTGGCGAATATCCGGAGATTTTTGGGACTCATGGTCTTCTTCGTTGCGTGAGAGCTTTGATTTACTTGCACAGTGGAATACCAGAATTGATTATCCGGGTTGGCCAGATGCGGATATGATTCCTATTGGATGGCTGACAGAATTGCCTTGCGAAAGGGGAATGTTTCCGCGCCTTTGCCGCTTTAATATCGATGAAATGCGCTCACTGTTTACGTTGTTTTCCATCAGCAGAAGTCCCTTGATTCTTACGTGTAATCTATTGCGTAATGATAACGACCTGTTGTTTATTCAAACGCAACCAGATTGTATACAATTAAACCAGTATGGGAAATCTCCGAGAGTTATTGCATCAACGAAAGAAAGTTATACTTGGCAGTCGAGTGTTGATAATCGTGAGTATATCGCCGTATTTAATCTTGCGGATAACGATCAATTATTCGATGTGATAATGCCAAATGGGTTAGAAACTTCTTTGGCACAAGAAGTATGGAGTATGCGTGTTTATAAATCCAAGGGGAATTTGCTGACCGTTCCTGTACCTGCGCATGGTGTGGCGTTGCTTCGTCTGGCCGGAAAACAAGAATAGGCAATGTATGCCGTAACTATATGTATGACTTATTATTCTTATCCTCATAAACTGTCGAAGATCAACGCACCACGAAGAATTCAAGCGGATATAGAGACGGTTCGATTTGATGGTTGATTCTACCAGAAACATTATCGTGATGCTCTCGATTCTCATCGTGTAGCACCCTATGTAACACCATTTCACTATGAGCCCGTTCACGGGGCTCGGTTAAGGAGTAAGGCATGAAGCTGTCTCTTTCTAATTGTTCCTTGAACCGATTTATTTCGGATGATTTCACCTGGAACCTTGCTATGAAGGAATTCCGCGAAAGTGGTTTTTCTGTAACAGACTTCGATATCAGCGATGTCGAAGTGAGCAACTGGAAGAAAAACGGAGCGCTCGCTAAGCAGTGGCTTTCCGAATCTGGTGTGACTGCCGCGCAGGCGCATGCTCCCGGGGTTAATCCGCTGGAACTCAAAAGTGAAAAGGAGCGCATGGCAATTGAGGATAGCTTTCGCTTTTGCAAGGAGGCGGGTATACCCGCTCTTGTTGTCCATCCGGGAGCTCAAAAAGGAAACGCGGAAGATGAATTCTTCGAGCGCAACGCAGCTTTTTACCGCTCCCTGATCCCCGTAATGGAGGAAACAAGTGTGTTTCTGCTAATAGAGAATATCGGAAACTATGCTGATCCATATTATCTTCAAAATGGTGGTAAGCTTCGTTGTCTCGTGGATATGGTGGATCATCCGCTGGTCCTTGCCTGTTGGGATGTAGGTCATGCAAATCACTTCTACGCGGACGATTGTGACCAGTACACGTCTATTCTCGCTCTGGGTGATAAGTTGGGCGCTCTGCATGTACACGATAACTGTGGCTATTTCAATGATTCTAATAAGCACCACCGCATTGATATGCATACGATGCCTTACGCTTCACTGTATGCGAGCGTGAATTACGACAAGGTGCTAAAGGGACTAATTGACATAGGATACTGCGGAACCTTTAACTTTGAGAGCATCGTTGGAAATCCGAGCATCAATTATGAACCATTTGAACAGAACGGCAAAATCTACGATAAACTTCATAAACCATCCATAGAAGTATGGAAGGCATATAACAAAGCTTTGTATGAGGCAGGCAGATTCATGCTGACAGCATATGATGTGTTCGAAGGATGAGACTACCGTAAGCGTTAAATATCAAACAAGAAGTGCCCGCAAGGCATAATATGCTCCCTCTATAAGAGACAGTGAGAAAAGAAAACGCTGTCAAAGATAGGGGGAGCATATCACGTTTGGGTCTGCGGGCTTTATGCGTGTCAGAGTTTTTTTGCCAATTGTCCCAGCATCTGAACAATATCGGGGTTTGCGAGTAGTTTTGAAAGGGCTTCCTGTGTGATTCCTTCCGGCAGATCCGGAGCAGGCGGCGTTTCGGGTTTGGTTAGTGTGTTGTTTTCAACCGGTATGTCGTTCTCGACCGGTAAGTCATTTTCAACCGGTGCATCGTTTTCTGCCGGTATGTATTTTTCGTAGAAGGCACTTTGGAACAGCTCGGCGTTATGCTGCCGGCTGTCATCCAGGATATGGGAATACGCTTCCGTTACCATCTTCGCCTGCGCATGACCGGTATCACCCTGCACGGCTTTGATGTCGCCGCCGTTCAGCTTGAGCTTATAGGTTACGCTGGAGTGACGGAAACTGTGAAATACTACCCGCGGAAGATCGTTTTCTTTGATGAGGCGGTCGAGCGATTTACGTATGGTGGATGATTCGACCGGGTAACCGAGTTCGCTGGCAAATACAAGATTGAAATCTGTGTATTGCTTACCGACCTCATATTTATGTTTGTCTTGAAGTGCTTTCCATGAAACAAGCATCTTCGCCACGGCTTTCGGCATAAATACCTTGCGGATACTGCTGTCGGTTTTCGGCTTCTTGAGAACCAGTACCGTACTCGAGGTGGGTAAATATGCGGGGATTATCTCATGGACATCCTTTTTATCCAGTTGCTCAAGTGCCTTGCGGCTGACTCGCTGCAGTTCCTTCGTGACTTCCACATAAGCAATACCGTGTTCTATGCTTTCGGGAGATATATCGATGCAATCCCAAGTCAACCCCAGCATTTCACCTATACGAAGTGAGCAGCAGAAGGAAAGGTTCAACGCGAGTGCAAGCCGCGGGTCATCACAGACATTGAGAGCACGGAACAGGGTTTTCGCTGTCCAGATTTCTCTTCTTTTGTGTATTACGCTTGGTGTCGTGGCTTTTGAGGCAGGATTTTTCTCCATCAGTTCCCACTTGATCGCCTGATTAAAACAGGAACGCAGTGTTTTATGAATTTCGTTAACCATATGCGCGCTTATGAGGCGGGGCTTTGGATGGCGGGCGTTATTAGGTACGGCCTTCGTCCTGAGCAGTTGCTGGTAATACCGTTCCAGAACACGGGGATTGAGGTCAGTCAGCAGACTCTCTCCCAGATATGGACGGATATAGTGTTCAATCAACGCGACATTGCTTCCGTAAGTCGATATCGCCCATTTGGTTTTGCCGTAAAGTTCGATATATTCATCAAGAAGCTGGTTCAGGGTTTTGCATACCGGAATGTTGAAAGAGTAGTCAGCCCCCTTGGATTCAACCTCTTTTTTCCGTTTTTTTGCCTCTGATATAGTATTATAGGACTCCCATTTCTGTTTTTTCTGTCCATTCTTATCATGAAAGGAGTAAATGACGTAATAGGTTTTATTCCTTTGTTTAATGGTTGCCATAATCGTTCGCCTCCTGCATTATTGTTGGTATATCTTCCTGAAGGATCAGGTATCCGGATCTTAATTTGATTGCGTCAATCATTCCGCTTTGAATCATTCTGTAGAGGGAGCTTTTTTCTATTCCAAGCCCCGCAACCAGTTCTTGTGCGGTATAAAGCGGTTTATCTTCAAGCTGTATCTGCGGTTTCTGCTCTGTATCTGAGATAGTTTCCGGCTTCGCTTTGGGATAAGTATCCTGTGAATCAAACCATTTCTGGAAGTCGGATTTCAAAACTCTCTTCTCTCCCGCGACTGTGATGCATTTGAAATTCTGACGCTTGACAAGCGCATACACCTCATTTCTGCCGATGCCGAGCATCCTTGCGATCTGCGGCTGAGAATGGCTTTTTCCCCGTAGCGTATCATCCCGCCTCCTATCCTCGGGAAGACGCAGTTTATCCTGATTTCGATACCATTTTTCAAAGCTTTCTTTTGTGATGCGTGTAATATGTTCATATTGAAAAGTCTCGAAATCATGACTGCTTATCCGCTCATAAACAGAAGATTTATTCACGTTCAGCATTTCCGCTACTTCCTGTACGGAATAGGAATTTTGCTTTATTTTCTTGCCGGGCGGGATTCCGTCTTTGCGGCTGTAATGCGTTTGGCTTTCATACCATTCATTAAAGCTATCAAGGCATACACGCATCTTACCGTAAACCATGATGGTTTCGATTTGCCCTTTTTTAAGAAGCCAGTAGCTTTCCGTCTTTCCGAGGCCAAGCAGGCGGCGGAACTCCGATACGGGCATCGAATCCTTCATCTGTTCTACTATTGTGCTCATTTCTTTTTTCACCTCCCATATACATCGTACTTGTTTGCACCCCAAAAGTGAAATGTATGAACGTTAACTTTTGGACCTCCTTCTCGACGAGTTGTCGAGAAGCTGCTGAAAACCAATGGATTCATCGTCAATGTCCCGGTTGTACTGCATGCTCTCTTTGATCCACTCGTCAAAATCGGATTTCAATATTTTGTATGTGCTGCCTACCATGATCCATGAGAATTCCCTTCTTTTCAGCAGCTTATATACGGTTGGCTTGCTGACTTGGAGTATTTTCTGAATATCGGATACACTATAAAAAAACTTATCTTCGCTCATAGACTCTCCTCCTTATGCCTTTTTATGTGCCCGTTATAAAAACAACAGGCCTTCAGGATAAAATCCTCGGTCTGCTGTTTGGAAAAACCATCCGGGATAATCCCTTTAAGTTTATCCATGGGTATATGTATGCTTGCCCGCTGATTGGGCTTTTCGTTTGCAAGCAGTGTGGCAACATGCTCTGGTGTCAGGGTTTCATCAATGCTCCTTTCCTTAAGCCATACTGCCTGAGCAATGGATGGCGTGCAATCGTTTTTCAACATTTCGTCCAGTACCCAGTACTGTTCTTGATCGGTGAGGTATGAGAGGTTGACCGCCGGTGTGAACGCCATTGTGTTTTCATCTACCATTTTCAGAAGTTCCGGAATGAGATAGGTAAGCCGGATGATTCGCTGTACACTGCGTCCGCTATCCAGTGGGCTGACCATATCGGCGCTCAAACAGTTTGCTGATAAGAGTTGCTTTCCCTGGTGCCGGATAGCGTCAAGCTTCAGCTTATATGCAAAAGCCTTTTCGGACAGCAGCAGATGATCCCTGTTCAGGTTGCTGTCCACCAGTGCGATGGCGGCTTCGTCTCTGTCCATTTCGCGCACATACGCGGGAATCGTTTGGAAACCAGCGATTTGCGCCGCACGCAGACGGCGGTGCCCGGAAACGAGTTCATATTGGCTCTTGCCGATCGGGCGGACAAGAATGGGAGATAATACGCCCTGTTTCAAGATGCTTTCTGCCAGCGCGTCCATTTCTTCGTTGTCGATGACTTGATATGGATGTCCATCAAACGGACGGATTTGACGGATGGGAAGTCTGGTTATATCACTCATGAACCCACTCCCTTTTGATATTCCCTCAGCTTATCGCGGATGGAAGTGCGCTCGTTGTGCAGATACTGCATAAGGCGGTTTATGATATATGGTTCGAGATCGTCCTCATCGTTATCGATGATGATGCTTCCGTTTTCGTCCATCACGATTTTTTCGAGGCGGTCGCCGTGTTTGTCGTTCCGCATAAGAAAAAAGCGCTTCCCCTCAAGGGTAACGCTGTCGATTACAGACCAGCGGCCTCTGCCGCTGATCGGGTATGCTTTCGTTTTATCGTTGATCATAGAATTGTCCTCCTTACTGTCTTCGTATTAGCTCCTGAGACTGAGATTGTCCGCCGTGTACCATTTCCAGCTTTTTCTTCAGACGTTCACGGACAGACTCCC
>JAZUFB010000318.1:0-9033 GCA_045640475.1 Clostridia bacterium | reverse complement strand
GGGGGTGCCCGTTACAGCATGCTTGAGGCAGAAAAGGCTTTGACGTCAGCTCTTTTTCTGCGAACCAAGGTGGTACAGCGAAGACAGATCGCCCTTGAGGAAACTCAAGGGTTTTTTATTTTGAAAGGAGAGGGACAACATGAGCGAGAAGAAACCGTATTATATTACGACGGCCATTGCTTATACCAGCGGCAAGCCGCATATCGGCAATACCTACGAGATCGTGCTGGCGGACGCCATCGCCCGCTATCGCAGACAGCAGGGGTATGAGGTCTATTTCCAGACCGGTACCGACGAGCATGGCCTGAAGATCCAGCAGAAGGCCGAAGCTGCCGGCATCACGCCGCAGGAATACGTGGACAAGGTGGCCGGACAGATCAAGAACATCTGGGACCTGATGAACACGACCTATGACAAGTTCGTGCGCACGACGGATCCCGAACACGTGAAAAAGGTGCAGGCCATCTATCGCAAGATGTATGAAAAGGGCGACATCTACAAGGGCAAGTATGTCGGCAAATATTGCACGCCCTGCGAATCCTTCTGGACAGAGAGCCAACTGGTGGACGGCAAGTGCCCCGACTGCGGCCGTGAATGTGTGGAAGCCGAGGAAGAAGCCTACTTCTTCAAGATGAGCAAATATGCCCCCGCGCTGATCAAGCACATCGAGGAGAACCCCGATTTCATCCAGCCCGAAAGCCGCAAGAACGAGATGCTGAACAACTTCCTGAAGCCCGGTCTTCAGGACCTGTGCGTCAGCCGTTCCACCTTCACCTGGGGCGTGCCGCTGGACTTCGCTCCCGGCCATGTGAGCTATGTGTGGCTGGACGCGCTGAGCAACTACATCACCTTCTGCGGCTATGACCCGGATGGCAACCATGACGAACGCTACAAGAAGTTCTGGCCGGCGGACATCCACCTGATCGGCAAGGACATCCTGCGCTTCCACACCATCTACTGGCCCATCTTCCTGATGAGCCTCGGCGAACCCCTGCCCAAGCAGGTGTTCGGTCATCCGTGGCTGCTGGTGAAGGGTGAAAAGATGAGCAAATCCAAGGGCAACGTGATCTATGCCGATGACCTGGTGGAACTGTTCGGCGTGGACGCTGTGCGTTACTTTGTGCTGCACGAGATGCCCTTCGGAACCGATGGTGTGCTGACCTACGATCTGCTGATCGAACGCGTGAACAGCGATCTGGCCAACATCCTCGGCAACCTGGTCAACCGCACCGTGGCCATGACCAACAAGTATTTTGACGGCGTGATCCAGGCCCCGACCGCGCCTGACGCCCTCGACGACGAACTGAAGAACATGGCGCTGGCTCTGCCCGGACGCGTGAGCGAAAAGATGGAAAGCCTGCATGTGGCCGATGCCATCGACGAGATCTTCGCACTGTTGCGCCGTGCCAACAAGTATATCGACGAGACCGCACCGTGGACGCTGGCCAAGCAGGACGAAACCAAGGAACGCCTTGGCACCGTGCTGTATAACCTGCTGGAAGCCATCCGCTTTGCCGCGATCAGCCTGAAGCCCTATCTGCCGGACACCGGCGACCGCATCCTGAGTCAGCTGGGCTGCGAGGATGGCGGACTGGAAAGCCTCGACACCTTTGGCGCGCTGAAGGCCGGCGACAAGGTCGGCGCGGGCGAGATCCTGTTTGCCCGTCTGGACGCCGCGAAGAAGATGGAAGAGATCGAAGCCTATTTGGCTGAAAAAGCGAAAGCGGATCTGCCCGCGCTGGAAGTGGAACCCTTCGTGGAAGAGAAGGTCGACTTTGATACCTTCTGCAAGAGTGACCTGCGCGCCGTGAAGGTCAAGAACTGCGAACACGTGAAGAAGAGCGACAAGCTGCTTCGGTTCACGCTGGATGACGGCTCCGGAAAGGATCGCCAGATCCTGTCCGGTATCGCGAAGTACTATGAGCCCGAACAGCTGATCGGCAAGACGCTGGCGGCGATCGTCAACCTGCCTCCCCGCAAGATGATGGGTCTGGAGAGCAACGGCATGCTGCTGAGCGCGGTCCACACCGAAAAGGGTGAGGAAAAGCTGAACCTGCTGATGCTGGCGGATGAGATCCCTGCTGGCGCGAAAATGTGCTAAGGATTGCCCATAAATGAATAAAGACGGTTTCCGAGCGCCTCCTGTCAGGCGGGCGCGGAAACCGTCTTTTTTGTGGCACGGTTATTTTTTGCGGGCAACGTACATCAGGTGCTCGGCATGGGTCAGGTAGTCTTCCTTTTCACAGAAGCGGACGGCGTAATCGTACCACTGTTGGCGGATCCGGGCGGTGCACCGGTCAAGGGTATATTTATAGGGCGCGAGGATGCCTTCCTGACCGAAGACGGTTTCCTTTTCGAGATCGTCGAAGCCGGCGAAGAAGCGCCTGATCTCCGGCACGTTGGTCATATAGGAATAGGTGAAGGTCTCGCCGGAAAAGGGAATATCCCGTACGGTCATATCATAGAGCTGCGCGTTTCCGCCGTCATCTGTGACGCCTACTTCGGGACATTCGCGGAGGTTATAATTGACACCGCCGTAGAGCAGGATGAAGGAACAGAAGAGCAATCCGCCGGGCTTGAGCACGCGCTTGGCTTCGCGGACGGCCTGCAGGCGGGACTCTTCGGTCATCAGATGATAGAGCGGTCCCATGAGGAATACGTGATCGAAGCTTGCGTCCGCGTAGCGGGAAAGGTCCAGCGCGTTGCCCTGTTCGGCGTGGATCTTTACACCGTATTGGCGGGCCTTTTGCTTCGCGAAGCGGACATTGCCATCGGACAGATCCAGCAGGGTCATGTCGCAGCCTTTTTTCGCCCAGTAGACGGAGTAATGGCCGGGACCGCCGCCGATATCCAGGATCTTGTCGCCTTCATGGAGGTAGCGCTCCATGATCTTGCAGGTGATGTATTTTTCGTAAGGGAAGCGTTTCTGCAGACGGTCCCATTCACGCCGGGGCTCTTCGTCATAGTGCGCCTTGATGGCGCTCAGTTCCTCTTTGTCAACCATGGGGGGATACCTCCTGTAATCAAAATCGGTACTCGTGAAATATATAAAAAACCGCCTGTCTCCGGAGGACAGGCGGTGAATTCGTGCTTAGGGATAAACGAATTTAGCCGAAGATGCTGTATCCATCCGGAGAGGAAACGCCAAAAGGCCACGCGGGATTCCACGCGGCATTGGTAGGGTTATTGATCGTCAGAACATAGTTCAGCATGGCGCCCGCCTCCTTTTCGGAAATTGATTGTCGGTATCCTACCACACGCGTTCCGGACTGTCAAGCCCCCATATTTTTTGGCGGATACTACCCATCAGAGCGGATATGTGTTATAATGGCACGATTCCATCAACAACAGGGAGTGTTTACGTATGATTACGTCCAAAGAATTAAGAAACGCCTGGATCAAGTTTTATGAGGAACGCGGCCATTACAACTGTGGCGCGGTTTCCCTGATCGGCGACGGCACTACCGGCGTTATGTTCAACGTGGCCGGTATGCAGGCCCTGATGCCCTATCTGCTGGGCGAACCCCATCCGTCCGGAAGCACCCGCCTGTGCAACGTGCAGGGCTGCGTCCGCACCGTTGATATCGAGAGCGTCGGAGATCCTTCCCACTGCACCTTCTTCGAGATGATGGGCAACTGGTCTCTGGGCGACTATTTCAAGAAAGAAAAAACCCGCTGGAGTTTTGACCTGCTGACCAAGGTTTTTGGCCTGGATGGCAACGAGATCTGCTCCACCGTGTTCGAAGGCAACGAGTCCGCTCCCAGAGACGACGAGACTGCCGCTCTGCTGAAGGAAGTCGGCATCAAGCCTGAGCATATCTTCTATCTGCCCAAGGGAGACAACTGGTGGGAGCTGGAAGGCACCGTCGGTACCCCCTGCGGCCCCGATAACGAGTGGTTCTATCCCCGCCACAACAAGGCCTGCGGCCCCAACTGCGGCCCGGCTTGCGGATGCGGCAGATATGTCGAGATCGGCAACGATGTGTACATGCAGTACAAGAAGACCGCCGACGGCTATGAACCCCTGACCAACAAGAACGTCGACACCGGTTTCGGCCTCGACCGTCTGCTGGCCTTCCTGAATGGCCTGACCGACGTGTACAAGACCGACCTGTTCCTGCCCGTGATCCAGCATCTGGAAGAAAAGAGCGGCCAGAAGTACGACGAGAACGACGATGCCCGCAAGGCCATGCGTATCGTGGCGGACCATATGCGTACCGCGACCATGCTCATCGGCGATGTGAAGGGCGTGCTGCCCTCCAACGTCGGCGCCGGCTACATCCTGCGCCGTCTGCTCCGCCGTGCCATCCGCTACGCGCGTCAGCTGGGTGTGGAGACCTCCGTGCTGGCCGACGTCAGCAAGATCTTTATCGAGAAGATCTATGACGAAGCCTATCCGCTGCTGAAGGAAAAGGAAGACTACATCCTGGACGAGATCATGAAGGAAGTGGCCCGCTTCGAAGCGACGCTGGTCACCGGCATGAAGGAATTCAACAAGTGTGTTTCCGGCCTCCAGCGCAAGAACGAGTTCATGGCCCAGAAGGACCCGAACTATGTGCCGGAGACCGTGATCGGCGGCAAGCAGGCCTTCCGTCTGTACGACACCTATGGCTTCCCGCTCGAGCTGACCGAAGAAATGGCCGCCGAGCAGGGCCTGACCGTGGACGCCGCGGGCTTTGCCGAAGCGTTCAAGGAGCATCAGGCGATCAGTAAGCAGGAAGGCACCTTCAAGGGCGGCCTGGCCGAGCAGAACGAAGTGACTGCCCGCCTGCACACCGCGACCCACCTGCTCAACGCCGCGCTGAAGAGCGTGCTGAACGACCCCGAAATCAACCAGAAGGGCTCCAACATCACCGTGGAAAGACTGCGCTTCGACTTCAACTTTGGCCGTAAGCTGACCGCCGAAGAACTGGCGGCGGTGGAAGCCTGGGTCAACGAAGCCATCGCGGCGGACGTTGAAGTTACTCTGGAGACCATGACCTACGAACAGGCGAAGGAAGCCGGCGCTATCGGCGTGTTCACCAACAAGTACGGTGAGGAAGTCAAGGTCTACACCATCGGCAAGTACAGCAAGGAAATCTGCGGTGGCCCGCATGCCGCGCATACCGGCGAACTGCATCACTTCAAGATCGCCAAGGAAGAAGCTTCTTCCGCCGGCGTCAGAAGAATCAAGGCTGTGCTGGACTAATGCACCTTTATCGGGATGCCGGAGCCGCTCCGGCATCCCGATTTTTTGACCGGACAAAGGAGGAGAATATCATGAAGACATTTGTGCCGGACAAGAAGATGTCCAAGAAGGCCCGGAAGAAACGGGCAAAGGAAAAACGGCAGCTGTGGACCACGGACCCGAGACCGCGGATCGTGGAAAGCAAGAAAGTGTACAGCCGCAAAAGAGACGCTCACGAAGGGAGAGATGACCCGGAGAGAGCGTTTTTTTGTGGCTTTTTTATGTCCTGCGGGATGGACTGGGAAGCCTTGAAAAAACAGGGTAATTGGTATAAAATAACTTGTTAAGTTAATGCCCTGTATGGGGCCGATTTGAACTGGATAATCGAGGCGATGAACGGTGTTCATTTTATATTATCTTTTGTGGATCCTGTTCAACGGGCGGGTGACGCTTGAGATCCTGCTCATCGGGTTGCCGTTGTGCGCGGTTTTGTATCTGTTTACAGTCAAATTTCTGGATATCAGCGTAAAGGATGATCTGCGGCGGCTGAAAAAGCTGCCCGGAATCCTGGGGTATTTGGCGTTCCTGCTGAAGGAAGTGATCACTTCCGCGCTGCACGTGATGAAGATGATCTGGAGCCCGAAGACCAAGCTGCATCCGGAACTGCGCACGTTCCGGACCGGACTGAAGAGCGAGAGCGGGAACGTGATCCTGTCCGATTCCATCACGCTGACGCCGGGAACCATTACGGTGCTGGCGGAAGGGGACCAACTGACGGTGCACTGTCTGGATACTTCCACCGGGGAAGGGATCGAAGACAACGAAATGCTGCACCGCGTGAAGAAACTGGAGGGAGAAGGACATGCAAGCAGCCTATGAGATCCTGTTCAAGGGCGCGCTGATCGTGATCGGTCTGCTGATGCCCTTTTGCCTGTACCGGTCCATCCGGGGGCCGGAGATCGCGGACCGTCTGGTGGCCATCAATATGATGACCACGCTTTGCACCATCGCGATCTGTATCCTGACCGTGATGCTGGCGGAAGGCTTCCTGGCCGACGTGGCGATCCTGTTTTCGCTGCTGGGCTTCCTGGCGGTGGTTTTGCTGACGAAGATCTATATCGGTGTGCTGAATCAAAAGAAAGCGGAGGGGGAGAAACATGTGGATCGATAAGATACGCTTTGGCGTCAGTGCCGCGCTGATGATCTGCGCGCTGTTTACGCTGATCACGGGCGTGCTGGGCGTGTACCGCTTCCGCTATTGCCTCAACCGCATGCACGCGGCGGCAGTCAATGACACGCTGGGGATCCTGCTGGCGATGGCCAGCCTGATTGTGGCGGAAGGCATCGACTTTACGTCGGCCAAGTTCGTGCTGGTGGTCATTTTCCTGTGGCTGGCCAGCCCGATCTCCTCCCACCTGATTGCCCGGCTGGCAGTGACGGCGGAAAAAGATCCCGCGGAAAAGATGGAGGTGAAGGACTGATGGATATCTTTATGATCCTGCTCCTTTGCCTGCTGATCGCCAACGCGATCGCGGTCGTGCTGACGAAGAACCTGCTGTCCATGGTCATCATCTTTATGGCCCAGAGCCTGGTGATGGTGTTGATCTGGATCCTGCTGGAATCCCCGGACCTTACCATTACCGAGGCCGCGGTGGGACTGGGTATTTCGTCCCTGCTGATGTTTATCACCCTGAAAAAGATCCACGCTATTGACGCGGACCGTGAAAAGGAAGCGCGTAAGGAATGAATGAAAAACGAACCCTGACGGATCGCCTGCGCGCGTATATGAACGAAAGTGAAAGTCCGCTGGACCGGGACGATCTGCGCGTACTGAGCGAGATCGCGAAAAAGACCGGAGACCCGGAGGCACGCCTTCTGCGGAACCGCGCGACGACGATCGAACGGGATGAAAAACAACTGGAAAAACTGGAACCCGCGGGACAGAAGTCCGTCCGGATCCTGTATAACGTACTGGCGGTGGTGATCGCTCTGGTGATCATCGCGACGCTGATCCTGACTGTTTACGGTCTGCCCTCCTTTGGTGGCGCGCAAAACCCGACCGAGAACGAAGTGGTGGACCGCTATCTGGAAAAAGGACTGGAAGAAGGCGGCGCGACTAACCTGGTGGCGAATATGATTCTGGACTACCGTGCGTTCGATACTCTGGGTGAGAGCAATGTGCTGTTTATCGCGGCCTGCTCCGTGATCATCCTGCTGCGGCTGAACTCGGGTGACCCGAAGGCCGCGCTGCGCGCGGAGGCGGATGACCGGACCTACGAGCCGAAGAACGACATCATCCTGCAGGCAGGCGCGCGCGTACTGATGCCGATCATGATGCTGTATGGCATGTATATCGTGCTGAACGGCCATCTGGGGCCGGGCGGCGGATTTTCCGGCGGCGCGGTGATGGGCGTGGGACTGGTGTTGTATCTGAACGCCTTCGGCTTCAAAAAGACCGAGCGCTTCTTTACCTTCCGCACTTTCCGCGTGATCTCGCTGGCAGCGCTGAGCTTTTATGCCCTGAGCAAGGCCTATTCCTTCTTTACCGGCGCGAATCACCTTGAAAGCATCATTACCAACGGTCATCCGGGCGACATCCTGTCCGCCGGGCTGATCCTGCCGCTGAACATCGCGGTGGGACTGGTGGTGTGCTGCACGATGTATGCCTTCTATACGCTGTTCCGGAAGGGGGATATGTGACGTGCTGCAATTCATGAAGATCAACTATGTGGAGATCGCCGCCCTGATCCTTTTCGGAATCGGATTTACCACGCTGCTGCTGAACCGGAACCTGATCCGCAAGATCATCGGCTTTTCCTTTATGGACAGCGCGATCTACCTTTTTCTGGCCTCCCAGGGATATGTGACGGGGGCCAAAGCACCTATCCTGGACGCGGCGGATCCGGTGTTCCGCGGGCCGTATATCAATCCCATCCCCGCGGGCCTGGTGCTGACTGGCATCGTGGTCAGCGTATCCGTGACGGCGCTGATGCTGGCGCTGACGGTGAGGCTGTACCGGCGGTATCACACGCTGAATATTGACGAGATCGCCCGGAAATATCGCGAGGAGAAGGAGGAACAGTAATGCTCTGGTGGCAGAATATCCCGCTGTTTTCCATCATCCTCTGCCTGGTATCCGCGGCGGTGTGCTCCGTGTTGGGCCGGAAAGCGGCACGCGCGGTGTGCCTGAGTGTGATGGGACTCATCCTCGGGTTTTCGGCGTTCCTGACGGCGCAGACCGTGCAGACAGGGACGGCGGTGACCTTTATGATGGGCCATTTCCCGGCTCCTTGGGGCAATGAGATCCGCTTCGGCATGCTGGAGGCGGTCACGGCGACCCTGTTTACGGTCATCTTCCTTTTCTCCCTGATCGGCGGCAAGCACCGGATGGGGGAGCAGGTCGAAGGGGACCGCGAAAATCTGTATTATACGGTGTGCGAACTGCTGGAGGCAGCACTGCTCGCGCAGGTCTACTCCAACGACCTCTTTACCTGTTATGTATTTGTGGAGATCATGACGATCGCGGCCTGCACGCTGATCACCATCCGCACCCATGGCGCGCAGCTGGTGTCGGCGATGCGGTATATGATCCTGAACCTGGTCGGATCCGGCCTGTTCCTGCTGGGCGTCGTGCTGACCTATAACCTGACCGGACATCTGCTGATGGAAAACATCCGCGAGAGCGTCAGCGCTATGACCGCCTCCGGAGAATACACGCGGCCGCTGATCGTGATCATCGGACTGATGACCGTGGGACTGGCTGTGAAGAGCGCGCTGTTCCCCTTCCACACCTGGGTGCCGGACGCGTATTCCAACGCGATCCCGTCCAGCGGCGCGGTGCTGTCCTCGCTGGTGTCGAAAGGGTA
>JAZUFB010000317.1:0-4335 GCA_045640475.1 Clostridia bacterium | reverse complement strand
CCGGAACCGCGGCAAACACCGTAGAGATCGCCATGGCGATCGATTGCCAAGCGGCAAAGACCGTTCCACGCTTTTTCAGCAGCGGCACGGACGTGGTTTTGCATAGAGAACGGATACCACCCGAAACGCAGACCGCGCACGAAAGCACAGATGAACATTGCAGTAACGGATGATTCCGGATAGGTATCCGGTTCATCCAAAATCTGATGCCACAACCCGTTTGTGTCCTGCAGACGCAGGTAACCCTCTGTTAATGTGAAGAAGAAATCCAGCATTTCTTGCCGCTTCTCACAATTTACAGGCATTTTCATCAGCAACTCACTGAGAGAAAACAGGACCCAGCCGTTACCGCGACTCCAAGGGATGCCATTTGCTTTTCCCGCCCGGAGGCATCGCATATGGGACATGATCTGCTTTTCCGGAATCAAAAGCAAGTCACGGTATAGTAAAAGTTGACGTACACAGACATCGATTCCTTCCGGATCCCCGGAAAGCATTGAATAACGACAGAGAAAAGGGACGGACATATACATGTCATCGGCCCAAACCGTATCATCACGGCGACAGAAAGCGCCGTTTTCAGTGCACGGTTGTTCATGCAGCATGTATTCGGCAATCCTGCGTGCGAGCTTCCGGGCTGAAGCCTCTTCTGGCAGGCATTCCAGCATCAGTGAGCCAAATGAACCGCAGTCATCCAGTGCGTCCATCCAGCAGATTTGCTGATTGACACCAGGAAAACCAAAGCGTTGACGGTCCCAAAGCGCGTAATCATGGATTGAAATGACCTGAGCTACGTGGCGGGCAACATAGGAAAGCATATCCGGGATCCTGAGGTCACGTCCGGTTTCCAGCATCCCGTAGAGCGTTACGCCCAAGGGATAGGTCCAACGACCGAAAAGGTCACTTTCCACATAAGGCCTTAGAGCTACCTGCTCATAACCGGTATGCCAGACAAGGGATCCATTAGCGCTTTCCATGACCGTACCGGGTCCGGAAATGGTGCCAGAATCTGGGCACGTGTCCGTGAATGGGCCAAGGATCAGATACGGCGTGCAATTGCCGCGGACAGGAACAGGAGGTTTCATATCAAACCATGATTTTTCGTCCAGAAGTGGCAGAATCTCCGCTAAAGGGCCTATGAAGGTATATACGCCACATTCACCGGCGATGGGAGGTAAGCCGCTTTCTTCCGATTGGAAAATGATGTTGGGCGGAAGCACCGGGAAAGAATGACACTCGGCGAAAAAACGGACGGCATAGATCTCACTGCTGATCAGAATGCTTTTTTCCGCTTCCGGAAACCAGTACAGATCCATCGGGGATTCATCCCGGAAGAACACGGATAAGTTTGTGACGGTGTGTTCTTCGACCGGACGGGAGTAAAGGATCCCAGCCTCTCCATTCCAACGCGGCCAGGGAAGAATATAGCAACAGGGTTCCCATTGGGGCATGGCATTGGCAAAGGTACAACCGAAACCGAGCGCAGTCCGCTCGCACCGCCACACGAAACGGTTGGCTCCCCGAACCAGTTTGACCGGGAAAAAGCACTTTTCATGCGAGCGTTCCTGATTTCCGTTTGAATGAAAAACGCAGGCTCCGTTGAGCCATATTTCGACAGGACCATAACATTCGACGACGAAACGGGAATCCCTTGCACGTGGACAAAGAAGATCCGCCACCGCAAAAACGATCTCGCCGTTGTTTCCATCCGGAAAACGGGATGTAAAATCCATGATGTAACGCGCTTTTGAATCTGCCTGAATGCCTTGCTCGTCAAAGGTACGCCAGACATAAGGAACAGGCGGATTGGTTTCCATGAACCGGGTGCCAAGCAATTGAATGACGCCGGATGTATCCAGACCGGAAGCGGAAACGCTTTCGCAATCGTCAAAGTAGTATCCCATGAGGTTCCTCCAGATTGATGTGTGTTGTTAAAGATCGGAACGTTTTCCGGATGCAAAATCGAGGACGGTTGTATGCCCATCTGCATGGATGACGATCCGGTCAGCGTCAAAATCGGTTTCTGAAAACGCGTTATCGTAACGTTTGTATTGATGGATGGCAATTTCTTTTCCTGAGACGGTAAGCGGCCTGTTCCAGCCAAAGGTCATTTTGCCAAGCGCAGGGGAATCATAGGTCAGATCGTGTGAGTTGCCACGGAGCATTCCTGACCGGAAACCGTCAACAAAAGACTCAAAACTACCGTTTTCAGTTTTTGAACCCATTTCTATCGCCCAAATGCCGTCGTGCCCTTGTGAGATATACTCGTACTCGGTTGCACGATCAAAGGCCGGTTTCCAATCCTTGCCATACAGGAATCTATACAACTCTGGATCGGCGGGTTCCCAATATCCGGGTGTCAGGGCACATACAGCTATGTATCCGTTTCCTTTGCGACCAAAGATCCAGCCGTCCTTTTCCAGTGTCTCGTCCATTTCATGCTTGGGGAAGTACAAATGGGAATAAAGGTAGTCCACAAAGTCTGCTTCGACATGGTACAGGCAGAGAAGCACATTTTCGTGCTGGACAGCTCGCGGTAATGTCAGGTTGCCGGCCCAACGATTAGGTCGGTTACTGTATTCCAGGGAAGCAGGATTGGTCGTAAAGATCACTGCTTTGTCGCCAAGGGACGCTGTCCATGGATGCTGCTGATACCCCATACGGCCTTTGCGGAAATCCTGCGCACAGGACAGGATATAATCCGGCGTGCGACGGGTGAGGATATCTACTTGTGTCATTGCGGTGAAATCGGGCGCGTCTACACACGGAGCACCGGCTTCGTCATGCAGAAGATAGCGTTCTTTATATGCACGGACACGGTTAGTCATCCAATTCCAGGTGGGAAACACTTTCAGGGAGTTATCGACCGTCAACCGATCGGAATAGGTCTGTTGACCCCAAAAGAACATAATATTGTCAAAATCAACAGGATCCACACCATAGTACTTGGCGTCACAAACATCCAAACTCATCCGTTCACGATTGGTTTGAATGCCTTTGGGAGACTCGGCTGCCGCACGGATCGCACGGGGACACTCATATCCGCAGGCGGCCAGCATGATGCCGCAGCAACTGATTGCACCTGAAAAACCCCGGTCAAACAAGAATGCCATGACTGGAGAACAGTCTTCATAATCAGGATCGATAATGAAACGCGTATAGACTCTTCCGTGGGTCGTGGGCAGATGTCCCTCAAAATGATTTACGGCCAGATCAAAAACCAGCATATCGATCAGCATGCGACAATGTATACGGATATCTTCTTCATCCGCATAAATCATCAGATTCACAAGCCCCAGAATATCATCCATGTAATATCCCTGGGTTAACCACTCGCTGAAACCAAAACGTTCACGCCATTTAAGCCATCGGCGCATAAAGATGGTTGCGTGTTCACGGTGGGCATGACCTGTTTTTCTGTCGGAAGGGAAAACGGTGTCAGGAAATAATTGCCCCGCCAGATATTCCGCGCTATGGTACAGAATCTGATGGTTTTCGGTAAAGTAGCAGGCATGTACTTCGCCGGGTTCATCCAACCAGTATTTGAAGCCGATGAGGCTTTTTTCAATCTTTATGGCTTCTGCTTCGGGTAATTCGGTACCGCGATGCTCGTGAAGCATACGGATCAGTGCCGGAATCGCAAAATCCGCGCAGTCCAGACGGGTGTCGATCCGTTCAAGCGCTTTGTCAATGGCAAAAAGACGGATCGGCGCTGTTTCATCACCGATGGACAGAAGTTCCATTTTTGCCAGTTCGTAGTATACGGCCAGAAAACCGTTATATGCATCAAAAGAGTCTGTCTTTCTATCAAAGATTGAACGACCTCTTCCAACAAATTTAGCACTCTTCCAAAACATCATTGGGAGAGCCATTACAAAGTCATCATCCCATTCAATCTGCTGAAGGTTAGCAAGCTCAGGAACATTAGATAGTGATACTTCATTACTCTGATCATCATAGAGTCTATAAGTAATACTATGTTGTCCGTAGTGTTCATCTAGATAATATGCTTTTCTAGTTTGCTCAACGTAATAACGAGTAGTAAAGATTGTGTCCTGTATTCTGCCTCTTTTCTTCTCGTACTTAACACGGGAAGCAGGGTAAAACTCAATAATAGGGAACTCACTTATAGAAGGGTCAAAGCTAACTTTCCATGCTCCGTCACCCTCTACGAGTGTATCTGTAATAGCCTGTGACAAGAGGTTGTCGAAGTCGTTGTCCTCTGCTATCTTCTCCCATACGTCGCCCATTTCTAATGGCTCTGTAATCTCAATGCCGTTGAGGTCAGATACTACGATAGAAGTAAGTGTATCTATCATAAGACCAGCTAACCCG
>JAZUFB010000316.1:0-5324 GCA_045640475.1 Clostridia bacterium | reverse complement strand
CTTTGGGCGCCGCCTCCAGCATAGCCTTCATGCTCACGGCATTTCCGAAATGGTATCCTGCCGCGCCCAGCGCAAAGATCTTCTCCGGCATCTTCGCCACCGACCCGCCGCAGTTATGATAGATCACCGCGAAGCTCTCCGTCTGCACGGCGTCAATGATCTTCTTCACATAGGGGTTCGAGAACTCGTCCGCCAATTCCGGCGACAAAAGTCCCGCCAGCGGTTCCGCCAGCACCACGCCGTCCGCCCCGGCTTCCCGGAAGGCAAGACAGTAGGCCGTCAGGAATTCCGTCACCTTTTCCAGCACCGTGTGTACTGTTTCCGGCTCATCATAGCACAGATACATGATCTCCGTCACGTCGCAAAGGCGTCCCGCCAGCGAATACGGCCCGATCACGCCCGCCAGCACAGGCCGGTCCGTGATCTCGGTCTTGGCCAGCCTGACCGCTTCTAGACACGTTCCTGTCCTGCCCGCGCCGACTTCCGGCATCTTAAGCGCTTCCGCCTCGTCTTCGTCCGTCACCAGTTGTCCGGTGATGACCGGCACCTCATTGTCGGCAAAGCGGATCTCCGCACCAAAGGCTTCCGCCTCCACGGAAAGATCCATCAGCGTCACCGCCGCGACTGTCTCCAGTTCTTCCGCCACAGTCTTCATCGCCCGTGCCTGCAGCCCCGCGTCCCGCGTCAGCTCCCCGACCGTCACACCCATCTTGCTGACTGCCGGAAACGAAAGGATCGGCAGGACCCCTTTCGGCGTTCTCCTCGCCGCGTTCCAAAGATATTCAGCGGTATTCATCCATGTTTTCTCCCTGTCTTCAATTTCCGCAACACAGCGACACGCTTCTTGGCTCCCCCTTCGGGGGGAAACGAAGCGAATGTCAGCCCAGTGGGCCCGAGCTGTTCTCGCACAGCGAAACAGCGGGAGGCTGACAGCGGTTTCTCGTGAAACGAAAACCGCGAGAAGCTGTCCGCGCAAGCGGAAGTGAGCTGAGTTTCTCAAGCGAAACGAGTACAAAGCCCGGAAGGGTTCTGTACGATGATTGAGCTTGCGGAATGTCGCCTCCGGCGACTGAGAGGGATCCCAGTCCTCACCCGCAGAACCCCACAGCGATCTCCGCAGCCGCCGCGGCATCCGGCGTATACGCGTCCGCGCCGATCGACGCGGCAAATTCCGCCGATACCGGTGCGCCGCCCACCATGATCTTCACCTGATCCCGAATGCCGGCAGCTTCCGCGGCCTTCACCACTTCCGCCATCACCGGCATCGTGGTCGTCAGCAGCGCCGAGCAGCAGATAACCTTACATCCCTGCTCGACCGCCGTTTTCACAAACATCTCCGGCTCCACATCCGTGCCCAGATCAACGACTTCCAGCCCCTTGCCTTCCATCATCATCTTCACCAGATTCTTGCCGATGTCATGCAGATCGCCCTTCACCGTGCCGATGCATACCTTGCCGGCGGCCTTCACGCCATCTGCGATCAGCAGCGGCTTCAGCAGATTCGCGCCCTGGTTCATGGCTCTGGCCGATACCAGCACTTCCGGTACAAAGATATCCCCGTTCCGGAACTTTTCGCCGATCACGTCCATGCCCGCCAGCAGGCCTTCCTTCAGGATCCGCTCCGCGCCGATCCCTTCGTCGATTGCCTGCTGCACCAGTGTCTTTACTTCTTTCGCCTTTCCCCGCTGCAGCGCCGCGGAGATCTGTTCAAGCAGTTCCATGCTATGTTCCTCCATATCGCTTCATAAGGATCCCGTCTTTAGACCGGATCACAGGTTTTCTCCGTTTTCTTTGATCGTTTCGGCATACCAGTATGCGCTGTCCTTCAGGATCCGCTCCTGCGTGTCATAATCCACATAGGTCAGTCCGAACCGTTCCATATATCCCTTGCCCCATTCAAAGTTATCCAGGAAACTCCAGTAGAAATATCCCTTCACCGGTGTTCCTTCTTCGCATACCTTCTTCAGGGCCAGCAGATAACGGTGTATATAATCTGCCCGGTTGGGATCATGCACTTTTCCGTCCAAAGACACCGCGTCATGGCAATCCATCCCGTTTTCGGAAATGATCAACGGCAAGCCGTACCGTTCACACAGGAATCTGGGCCCCCAATACAGGGCTTTGGGGGTCACAGGCCAGTTGGTGGCGTTCTTGGGGAATCCGGCAGGGTACATCACGTGTTCAAACTCTTCCGCGTTGTCCGCGTGACGGATCTGCTGGCCCATATAGATATTCTGCATATAGTAATCCAGCGGCTGGCAGATGATCTTCATATCCTCTTCCCAGCCCTTGGGCAGATACTGACCGAACCGTTTCAGTCCGGATTCCGGATAGTGTCCCAGAATAGCGGGATCACTGTACCACGATACTTCAAACGCGGGTGAATCTTTCCAGCTATCAAAATAGGCTTTCCGCGCCGCTTCGATATCCGCCGGGTTCGTTTCATCAAACGGGATCATAGGATCTCCGCAGGGGGCAAACCCGATCCGGCAGTCCGGCACTTTTTCCCGCAGCACAAGGCAGGCTCTTCCGTGGCATTTGAGCAGATGATGTGCGATCACGACATGATCCCGCACGGAGGCCTTCAATCCGGGAGCGTGTACACCCAGCTCATATCCAAGGCCAACAACACATTGCGGTTCGTTGATCGTAATAAAGTCTTTCACCCTGTCCCCAAAGCGTTCAGCAATCAGCGCGGTATATTCCGCAAACCAATCCGGCATTTCCGGGTTCATCCAGGCGCCTTTCCGATACAGCGCGGTCGGAAGATCCCAGTGATACAGTGTCATAAAAGGTCGGATCCCATGCGTGAGCAGACAATCGATCAGGGCATTATAAAAAGCAATTCCTTTTTCGTTCACCTCACCGGTCCCTTCCGGCAGGATCCGCGCCCAGGAAACGGAAAAGCGATAGTTTTTGATCCCCAGCGAAGCCATCATTTCCACATCCTCACGGAAGCGGTGATAGTGGTCGCAGGCTACAGCGCCGGAAGACCGATCCATGATTGTTCCCGGCTGTTCGCAGTAATCATCCCAGATATTCCTTCCGGTGCCGTCCTCATTCCGGCCGCCTTCGATCTGATAGGCTGCTGTCGCTGTACCCCACAGAAAATCTTTCGGGAAGCTCATTGCTGTACCTCCATATTGCGTTATCGGATCCAACTATACTGTATTATAGATAAATCCTCTTAACGACGCAACACTTACCCGTCCGATTCGCCAACTTTATCCTTGCGATCATAAAAACAAAGAAGCCCCGGACATCCGGGGCCTCCTTTGCAAAGGGAAAGATGAATTTGGTACGGATTATCCTTTCACAGCACCAGCGATAAAGCTGTCCTGGATCTTTCTGCTGAAAAGGACATAAACGATCAGGGTCGGGATGGTGGCGATGGCCAGAGCGGCGCCCGTGGGACCCCATTCTCTCAGATACTGGCCGGCCAGACCCTGGATACCGACGGGCAACGTCTTGTACGCTTCACCGCTGTTGAACACCGTCGCGAACATCAGTTCGTTCCAGCATTGCAGGAAGGTGTAGATGCCGACAGTCGCCACAGCGGGGGTCATCAGTGGAACGATCACGCGGAAGAAGATGCCCCAAACACCGCAGCCATCCAGGAACGCGGCTTCATCCAGATCATAAGGAATATCGCCCATGAAGCCGGTACAGATCAGGATGCCCATCGACAGGGAGAACGCGGAATAAGGGATAAACAGCGCCTGCAGCGAGTTCAGCATATGAACCTTGCCCAGTACGATGTACAGGGGCAGGATCGCGGCGTGGATCGGGATGGTCAAGCCCAGCATAAAGAACTTGTTCATCCGCTCGCGTCCCTTCCATACCAGACGCGTCATCGCATAGGTCGCCATACAGGCCGCGACCAGCGTGATCACGATAGAGATCACGGCAATCAGGAAGCTGTTCAGGAAATACAGGTCCATCCGGCCCAAGGTGGCAGCACGCGCGTAGTTGGACCACAGCCATTGCTGCGGCAGTCCTACAACATTCGCGCCGAAGATTTCGGCGTTGTCCTTCAGAGAGAAGGTCAGCATCCAATAGACCGGGAACAGACAGAGCAAAGCCCAGATACCAAGAACGATGTATATAAAAACATTTGAAACCTTTTCGGATGTGCCGGACTTGAACTTCAGCTTGCTCTTGCTTTTATCTTCAGTATTAGCCATTACTGTTTTTCCTCCTTAAAAGCAAGATTGATGAGGATCGCGAAGACGAAGCACAGAAGGATCAGCATCACGGCGATCGCACTGCCCAGGCCGTAACGGTTTGCCCGGAACATCTGGTTGATCATCAACACGCTGGGAACCTCAGTCGCGTGGTTCGGTCCGCCATTGGTCAACACATAAATCAAGTCGTAAGATTTCAACGATCCAGTGACGGCGAAAATCACGCTGACACGAAGGATCGGTCGGATATACGGAATAATGATACGACGGTTCAACTGGCCTTCAGTACAACCGTCCAGCATACCGGCTTCCAGCAGTTCCGGAGGAACGCCCTTGATACCGGCATACATCAGTAGCATGTGGTAACCCACATATTGCCATAGCGTCGGTACAATCGCCGCGCCAAATGCAACTTCCTTATCTCCCAACCACGGTCTTGTCCAACTTTCCAGGCCGATTGCCTTCAAAAGGTTGTTCAGGATACCGTAATCCGGGTTGTAGATCTTCAGCCACAACTGGCCGATAACAACGGTAGAGATCAGCACGGGCATGAAGTAAACAGAAATGAAAAAGCGTTCGCCACGGATTCCCTTGGAAAGCTTCAATGCGAGCCACAGGGCAAAAGGCAGCTGAATGAAAACGGAAAAGACCGCCAGAAGAAGGGAATTCTTCAGCGAATTCGGGAATTTGAGCAGCTTACTGGTAAACAGTTCAACATAGTTACCCAATCCGATAAAGATCGGTTCCTTCAAACCGTTCCAGTTCTGCAGACTGTAATAAGCAGACATCAGGATGGGCGCAATCAGCACCCCGATAAATAAAAACAACGCGGGGAGCAAGAACAGGAAGATATTCACACGATATCTCAATGTTTTTCTCATGGTTTACCAATCCCTTCGCAAAAGAAGGGAGACGGCCCCTCAGGGTGAACCCCTTACGGGACCGTCTCCCCCGATTGTTAACCTGGAGTCAGACGGTGATCTGAATTACTTCAGAGCAGAAGCCAGATCAGCAGCCAGACCGGCGGCGAATTCTTCAGCGGTGATGTCACCGGCGAAGATCGCGGCGATGTAGTTCAGGTAGATTTCAGCATCGGCAGCAGACAGGAAGTTGTCGCCGAACAGAACCATGTTCTTGGCC
>JAZUFB010000315.1:0-14192 GCA_045640475.1 Clostridia bacterium | reverse complement strand
TATTGCGTAATTCTTGATGTAAAAGGGATTATTGAAAATGAAAATCGGTTTGCTGGCGGATGTTCATTATTGTTCTAAGGAAGCGATTAATCATAACACCCGTTTTCCGGCGCTGGCACTGAGACGGATGAAGACAGCGGTACGGGACTTTGCCGATAGGAAAGCCGACTTGATCGTTTGTCTGGGCGACCTGATCAACATTGATGATACCCGTGATCAGGATGTTGAAAACCTGAAAATCGCTTCGGATACACTGAAAGCATCGCCGGTCCCGGTGGTATATCTGATGGGGAATCACGACTGTGAGGCGTTTACCTCGGCGGAATTCACCGATATTTCCGGCTTGAACATTGCCTCATGCGATATCCTGAACGGACGATACGCCCTTCATTTTCTGAATGCAAATTACACCGATGACGGAACTGCATATGTTCCTCACAACATTGACTGGACAAACAGTTACCTGCCTGCCGGGGAAATATCCCGCATCCGCCAGAGCGCGGCAGATAAAAGACGTCGGCATATCTACTTCGTTCATCAGTGTCTGGATCCGTTTTCCGAACCACATCATTTGATTCGGAATGCAGATGAAGCGCGTTCTTTCATCGAGCAGACTGATTCACCGACCGTGATTCAAGGGCATTATCACGCAGGAAAACGCAGTATCTGTAACGGGGTCACCTATCTGACTCTCCCAGCACTTTGCTGCGGAGACACATCTCCGGCACTGCTTCTGGATACCGAAACGTTTACCGGAATTTAGACCTTCGGAATCTTCGGGATTAGCAGGGGCAGTAAGGAAATCCTTATAACGAAATGACGGGAGGACAAATTATGAAATGCATTACTTTGAATGAAACGCCGTATCAAAACGGGCTGAAATACGGCAAAGAGTGCGCGGCCGAAATCCGGGTGAGCATTGATACCTACACAATACGGTATCTGAACTCCAAGCAAATAACTTGGGAAGACGCAAAGCGGCTCGCGAAACGTTTTGAAGCGTGCATCAAGCAGCAATTCCGTGATGAGATGCAGGGCATCGCAGACGGGGCCGGGCTTACCTATGAAGATATACTCGCGCTGAATGTCCGCAGCGAGATCCTGTATTCCGGCCTGAAAACGGAGGAGCCGAACGGAGAATGCACAGCGTTCAGCGCGGTGGCACCCGCGACAAAGGACGGCAGTGTCTATGCGGGGCAGACGTGGGATTACAGTATGTCGCAAAGAGAAGCGGCGGTGATGGTGCGTTACTGCGCGACTTCGGAGCATCCGGGGTTCCTGATGATCGTTGAGGCAGGTATGCTGTGCGGAAAAGGCGTCAATGATGCGGGAATCAGCATAACGATAAATGCGCTGAGTACACACAGCTTTGAAATCGGGATTCCGCTTCATATCAGAATGAGAATGGCACTCGAACAGAAGAATCTGGCGGATGCGTTTCATGTGATTACAAAATCGCCCATACCGACCGCCGGCTGTCTGATTCTGACTCATAAGGACGGATTGAGCATCGGCGTCGAGCTCGATCCCGATGGATTTGATGTGCTCATGCCCAATAACGGGATTCTGACACACACCAACCACTTTGTCGGGCCGAGGATGACAGCAATACATAAGTGTTCCTCAAACGCGAGTTCGTATATCCGGTACCAGAGAATCAATCAATTAATGCAGACAAGCGGGCTTCTTACGATAGATGATTTGAAACGGTTCACTGCGGATCATGCGGGATATCCGTATTCGATCTGCAAGCATCCGGATCACGCGGTTTCAAAAGAGGAGCTTGCACTGACAAACGCGACGAACCATGCTTTTATAGCGGACCTGACGAATGGAATCATTTATGTTGCGGAAGGAAATCCGTGTGAGAGCGTTTTTGAGACAATAAAGCTCTATTGAAACATATTGGTCGTTTTGACGATGAACAGAAAGACCGCGGCTCACAGCCGTGGTCTTTTCTATTGCAGGGATCATTCTATAGCGGTGATCCGGAGATTTACACCGAACCCGGTATAGCGCTCAGACTGTTCTTGTGTGATTTCGGAATCGGTAATCAGGGTGTTGACTTCACTGAATGAGGCGAAATGGTTGAAAGCGACTTTGTCAAACTTTGTGGAATCCGCCAGCATGATGACTTCGCGGGCGCGCTTGATCGCTGCACTTTTGATTTCCGCTTCGTAAATATCGGAGGTGGCAAAACCGTCGTGATTGACGGAAGCCGTGGTGATGAATGCTTTGTCCACACGCAGCTGGGAGAGGGTTTGTGTGGCAATCGGCCCGACGGTGGAGTAAAGCCCTCTTCGCAGGTTGCCGCCGAGAAGAATCAAATTTGATTCGCAGGTGCGTTCCAAAAGCTGCGCGATTTTGATATCGTAAAGCACAACCGTGAGGTCTTTGCGGGATTCCAATAAACGGGCAACTTCGTTCGCCGTAGAACCGGTATCAAGAAAAACGGTATCACCGTCATGAATCATCAGAAGGGCTTCGGCGGCGATGCTCTTCTTTTTGGGGAGGTTGCTAACTGCTTCGGGAAATATGTATTCAAATGCGGAACGGTCGGTGACAACTGCGCCTCCGTGGGTGCGGGTGAGCTTTCCGAGCGCTTCAAGCCGCGTAAGATCTTCACGTATCGTGACGGCAGAAGCGTGGAGGATGCTGCTCAGTTCCGATACTTCAACGCGCTTCTTCCGGTTCAGCAGCTCTAAAATGATCCCCTGCCTTTCCGCGGAATAGTATTTTCGTTCATTGACTGTGCTTCTCAAATCTATCACCCTTTCTATAGGCGGATTATAACCAAAGCAGTGGCCATTGTCAAGCAAAGGCAAGAAAAGGTTGCGATAGTTTACGATAATTCGAAAGTAAACGAAAGAAGAACGAGGAATATTTGCCGAACTTGTCGGAAACTATTGACAACATACAGCTAAAACAGTATAATCAAGCATGAAATACACGGAGAATAATTGTAGAAAACGCAAAAGATAAAACGAAAGAAAACGAAATTCGTGATGCCGTTAATACCATCGTTACTATCTCCGCAAAACGGAGTATAGATATTTAAGGAGGTAACCCCATGAAGAAAATCGTAGCCCTGTTACTGGTCCTGACCATGGTCCTCGCTACGGCGTGCTTCGCAGAGGCGGATGCCAAGAAAGAGTATCCCTTCTACGTGCCGGACCTCAGCGGCAAGACCGTGACCCTGATGTCTGCGGATACTTACGCAGATCAGGGCAGCTTCTCCGACATCATGCCCATCTTCAAGAAGTATGAAGAGATGACCGGCGTCAAGCTGGTTTGGGAAACCGTCAACACCGATTACAACACCGTTCTGCAGACCCGCCTGTCTTCCGGCATCAATCTGCCCGATGTTGTTTCCCTCGGCACCAAGGTTGACAAGCTCTTCGCCGTCAACTTCATCGAGGACGGCATTCTTGCCAATGTCTACGACTACATGGAAGACTATGCTCCCAACATGTACAAGTTCTTCTATGAAGACCGTCCCGACATCCGCAAGAGTCTGACCTACTACGATGGCGGCCTGTATGTTCTGCCCAACACCACCTATTCCCAGATCGACGGCCAGGAGCGCTACATCGAAAGATACGGTGACAACGTGATCTGGTACCGCAAGGATCTGGCTGAGGCGGTCGGCATCAACGAAGCCCCCACCACCATCGATGAGATGCATGAGCTGCTTCTTGCTTACAAGGAGAACTATCCCGAAATGATCCCCATGCTCGTACGTGACTGGACCACATGGTGCTCCGTTTACGTATTCTCCGGCGCATATGGCATGCACTGGGAGCACATGGATGGCTGCGATGAGTACTTCTACTATGATGAAGACAACAACATCGTGTTCGAGCCCCTGACCGACGCCTGCCGCGCCTTCCTTGAGGAAATGTCTACTTGGTACGCTGAAGGCCTGTTTGGCTTCAACGCGGATCGTACCGGTCTGGCGGCCAGCAACAAGCTCTGCTCCGTATGGGTCGGCACCTATGGCTCCTGCCTGTCCACTAATGGCTTGCTGCACGATAATGGCTTCGAAGGCGAATTTGATGCTGTACCGTGGCTGTATGGTCCCGAAGGCAAGCGCGGCGTTGGTATGCGCGCTCCCTTCGCCGCACTGACCGGTGTTGTGGCCGGCGAGAACGCGGCAACCGCCATCCAGTTCCTTGATTTCGCGTTCTATTCCGAAATCGGACAGATCAGCGACCTGCTGGGCGTCTACGAAGACAACTGGAACTTCGACGAGAACGGCAATATCTATCAGACCGAAGATACCATTATTGCATGGCACGTGGACAAGACCTCCAACCGTGAACGTGTCGGCGGCGATGTCCATACCAGAATGACGAATATCCAGAGCACCAAAGCTGAAGAGTATGAGTATGCGATGGAGATTGAGCGCGGTTACAGAGAGGCGCCCACCGAGCATCAGGATGCGATCTTCGCCGACTGGAAGGATGCCTGCTATCAGATCCTGCCCTTCATGTTCTACAGTGAGGACGAGACCCAGATTTATACCCAGTACTACGGGGATATCAAGACCTACGTTCAGGAAATGATGTGCCGCTTCATCATGGGTGAAGAGTCCTTCGATAACTGGGATGCCTATGTTGAGAAGGTTCACGATCTGCACATCGACGAGGTCGTCGAGGTTGTGCAGGCGGCCTATGACCGTTACGTGAACAACTGATAGATTCCACTACCTTGAGGGGAGTCCGCCGCGTGTCCCGCGGCGGCTCCCCGATTTTGACAGGAGGCCATTGGTATGAATAAAAAAAGCTTCAGAAAACGGCTGTACGATGACAGGTATATGCTTTTGCTGACCCTTCCGGGGTTCGTATACCTGCTGCTGTTCAAGTATCTGCCTATGGCCAGCATCGTCGTGGCGTTTCAAAAGTATTCCTTCAAATCCGGCGTTGCCGGTTCCGATTGGCTCGGCCTTTACTGGTTCCAGCGTTTCTTCAGCAGCGTCTACTTCGGCCGGACCATCCGCAACACGCTGATCCTCAGTTCTCTTAATCTGCTTGCTACAACACTGCTCTCCATCGTTCTGGCTTTGCTTGTAAACAATATCGGCAATGTCAGCTACAAAAAGCTCTGTCAGAGCGCTACTTACTTTCCGCATTTTATCTCATCCGTAGTTCTGGTCGGTATTCTCCAGCGCCTGTTCGACCAGACCACCGGTGTAGTGAATATAATCATCGATAATCTCGGCGGCGAGAAAATCGACTTTTTCAACTCCAATGTCTGGATTCGTCCTCTTTATGTGTTTTCCTATGTCTGGAGCGGCGTCGGCTGGAACTCGATCATCTACATCGGCGCCATTTCCGCCGTGGATCCCTCCCTGTATGAAGCAGCCGTTATTGATGGCTGCGACCGCCTGAGACAAATCAAGCACATTGTGCTTCCGGCCATCAAACCCGTTATCATCACGGTGTTCATCCTGAACATGGGAAGCTTGCTGAGCGTCAGCGCCACCCGCATACTGCTCATGTATCAGCCGTCGACCTATGAGACGATGGATGTCATATCCACCTATGTGTACCGTTCGGGTATCGAAAGCGGAGAATACAGCTACGGTACCGCGGTGGATCTGTTCAACTCGATCGTCAACATCATGCTTCTGCTGACCGCCAACTTCATCAGCAAGAAGACAGCCGAAGTCGGCATTCTGTAACGGGAGGAGGTACGCTTCATGACAAAGACTCGCATTAACAAAATCAAACCAACCGGCAGTGACCGTGTTGTGTTTGCTGTCTCCTATGTGGTGACTACGTTGTTTGCACTCATCTGCGTATATCCTTTGATTTATGTTATCAGCATGTCTCTGAGCAGCGACAATGCCGTAATGTCAAATTCGGTATGGTTTTTGCCTCGGGGCTTGAATCTGGAATCCTATAAGACGGCATTGTCCAAGCCGGAACTGGTTGCGTCAATTAGGAATTCAGTGATTTACACGGTTGTGGGTACGGCGCTGAGCGTTTTTCTGACGTTCTCGTTTGGATTCTCGCTTTCGCGCAAAAACACCTGGTTCAATGGTTTCTTGCAGACATACGCTACAATATGCATGATTTTCTCGGGCGGACTCATACCGACTTTTATCGTTATGACGAAACTGGGATTGTTCGATTCCATGTGGGCTGTTATCTTTTCCGGTACGCTTTCCATATGGAACGCGATTCTCGTGCGCGTGTTTATTAAAACGAATATTTCCGAATCGCTGTTTGAAGCGGCGCGTATCGACGGCGCAAATGATCTGCAGCAGTTCTTTAAGCTGGTGCTGCCGCTTTCCCCGACGATCATCGCGATCATTGCGCTGTATGCCGCAGTAGATTATTGGAACGGTTATCTGGAAGCATTGATTTACCTCTCCACCAAAACGAAGTGGCCTCTGCAGGTATACCTTCGCAACGTGTTGGAGGATACTTCGGGATATTTGACGGTTGGCTTGCAGGGTGATGAACTGTTTGCGTTCATGGCGAACCGCAACCGCATCAAGTTTGTCACAATAGTCATTTCCACCCTGCCCGTTATACTGGCCTATCCGTTCCTGCAGAAGTTCTTCGTGCAGGGCATCATGATCGGCGCAATCAAAGAATAAGTTTAGACAGACGCCGCGGACGGAACTACTGTCCGCGGCGATGATGTGGAGGCAAGACTGTGAATATAGTTATTATCGGATTCGGACAGAGGGGCAGTATGTATGCGGAAAACGCGGTTTTGAACGGCGCCCGGATCACCGCTGTTGTGGATCCCGATTCAAAGAAACTGGACGAGGCGCGCCGACTGTATCATTTGGCGGATGACGCGTGCTTTACCGATTGCGACAGCTTTTTCGCACGGGGAAAAATCGCGGATGCCGTGGTGATTTCCACGCTCGACCGGCAGCACTATGATATCGCCATGCGGGCGCTTGATGTGCGCTATCCGCTCATTCTGGAAAAGCCCATCTCCATCGATCCGGTGGAATGCATGAATATCCGTGATAAGGCGGTGAAGCTCGGGGTTCCCGTGACGGTCAGTCACGTTCTGCGTTACACCGCATTTTTCAACAAAATCAAAGAAATCATCGACAGCCGGGAACTGGGCAAGATCGTTACGATCCAGCATAATGAGAATATCGGCAATTTCCATATTGCCCATTCCTTCGTCCGCGGCAATTGGCGCCGCCGCGAGGATACTGCGCCCATCATGCTGACCAAGTCCTGCCACGATCTGGATATCCTGATCTGGCTTACCGGTTCCCTGCCCGAGTCCGTGGCATCCTTCGGTGACCTTACCTACTTCAGAAAAGAAAACGCTCCGGAGGGCAGCGCGGAACGCTGCGTGGATTGCCCCGTGAGCGCCGACTGCCGCTTTGACGCGAGAAAGGCATACCTGCCTGCCGCGGGTCACTGGCCGGCGACCGTACTGACGCTCGATCAGAGCGAGGAAGGCCTCATGAAAGCCATCAAGGAAGGTCCTTACGGACGCTGCGTATATAAGTGCGATAACGATGTCTGCGATCATCAGGTCAGCATCATCCGTTTCAGAAACGGCGTAACGGCGACCTTTAACCTTTCCGGCTTCACAAACCGCTTCTGCCGCACCATGAAGATCATGTGTGAGGACGGTGAGATCCGCGCGAATATGGATCTGAATATCGTTGAAGTCACGCGTTTCTCGCCCAATAAGGTCGAAAACTACGGCTCGACGACCTATCATATTGCCGCGCCCATTGAGGGTCACGGCGGCGGAGATCAGGCATTCGTGAAGGCGTTTGTGAATAACTTTGCAAACGGTCAGACCATGGCTTCCTCCATTGAACAGTCCGTTGCCAGCCATATTCTGGCATTTGCTGCCGAGCAGGCGAGGACGACGAACATGGTCGTGAAGCTGGACGAGTTTGAAAAACAACTGAAAAACGGAGACTAAATGATCACATATTCTTTGGCAAAACCGGGAGAAGAAGCCAAACTTCTGGATTTTGCGAACTACGTATTCAGTCAGGCACATAGACCGCATGATTTCAGAACCCTGCTGCCCAAGGTGTACGGCGAGGGTGTGCAGAACGCGGATATGCATTATGTCGCCGAAGAGAGCGACGGCAGCATCCGCGCGATGCTGTGCGTGTTGCCGCTTGAATTGACCATCGCGGGCAGCCATATCAAATGCGGGGTCGTGGGTTCTGTATCCGTTCATCCGTATTATCGCGGAGAAGGATATATGAAACAGCTCATGCAGATGATGATGGATGACTGCGCGTCAAGGGGGTTCGATGTGCTCGCATTAAGCGGCCAAAGACAGCGGTACAACTATTTCGGCTTTGACTATGCCGGTGCGTGTGCGGAATATATCGTGAGCCGTGACAGTATACGGCATACGCAGGCCGCGGCGGATATTTCCGGATATGCCCTGAATGAGATAAAATCCAATGACGATTCGCTGTGTGAGAAGTGCTATGAACTGTATGAAAAAGGCCCGATCCATGGGGGACGTCCCAAACAGCGATATGTGCAATATGCGCAGTCATGGCAGAGCGGGCTTCATGCGATTCTGAAAAACGGCGTATTTATCGGCTCGTTAATAGACAATTCATGGGACGGAAAAGCAATCAAAGAAATCCTTTTGTATGATGAATCCGAGCTCGGCGCGGTTTTGAAACTGTGGTTTGCCTGCAACCCGGACGCGCACAACACGGCGATTCGTGTTTGGCCTTATGAACAGGAGCGCATGGATGTGCTGAACGGGATCTGTGAAAAAATGAACATCATCCCCGGGCAAATGATAAAGGTTTTGAACTGGGAACGCACCATCTGCGCGGCGATGAACCTTTCCGCCTCTTACAGACCGTTTCAAGATGGCAGAACCACGATGCGAATCGGCAATGAGACGATCTGCCTGTCGGTGGAAAACGGCGTTGCTTCGGTAAAGAAAACCAATTTGCAGGCAGACAGAAGCTTTTCGGAAATAGACGCTGTCAGATACCTTTTTTCTCATAGTGCTATGCTCAATTCCGGCAAGGACACGCTGTATAACTGGCTGCCATTACCGTGGGTAATGCCTTCACCGGATCGGTTTTAACAGTGTTTTCAGGAGAGGAAACGAATGGACATCAAAAAACTGGCGGAACAGGCGGCAATCGAGTGCGCGAGTGCGGAAACTACAGCTCATCATGGCGGAAGCATGGGCCGAGGATTCTGGAATGCGGAATCTATCCAATTTATGTATGTCCCCGCGTTTCAATTCGCGCCGATTCCGGAATGCAGAAGATATCTGTATGAAGCTGTCGATGAACAAGGGAACGTGCATGCTTTCGAGGGAAAAACATCTCACGAGCTTCTGACGCCGATTTGGAAGGATATTCCGGAGGGCGTGGTACAGCTTCGCGTGACCGGACTCAGTAAAGACGGCTCCGCACAGTATCCTGTCGGGGCACGGACTTTCTTCCGCGCGGCGCCCTTTTGCGGAGTTGCTCCTTCTCCCGCATGCTCCTATCAGGAGTGCGTGGAAAGGGCTTTTGATTATCTGATGCAGCAGGAATCCGTGCGGCACTGGTACGAACATGGTACGCCGGATCCGCATTATGATCTGAATATCTATCCGTCCAAAATGGTAAGCACGCTTGTGCTGGCCTTGCTTGCCTATGCCGACAGGTGTCCGGATAAGGCCCAAATCGCGGTCGCAACTGCGGAGAAGGCGGCTGATTTTGTTTTGAGTATCACTCCCGGCAAGGATGAATGCCTTGGGGGACTGCCGCCGACCTATTATCTGGATTACTGCCCGGATCCGGACGAATACGGTATCAACACCAATAACTGGCAGCAGGCGGTTCAGCGCTGCGACACGACGATGATGATATACCCGGCAAGCATGGGAGAAGCTTATATCGCGCTTGAAAAATATTCCGGGAAGCAAAAATATCTGGATGCCGCGCTGACGATCGGCGAATACTATCTGAACCATGTGGAAAGCAACGGAACATGGTATGCGGTCCGCTCCGTTAAAACGGGAGAGGCGGTATATCCGCAGTATGTTGTGCCCAATGACCACATAATCGATTTTCTGACCGGACTGTATGAACGCACCAAAGAGGATAAATGGCGCAGACTGGCAGATGGAGCCATCGCTTATCTTGAGAACAGTGTCCTGCGTGATTACTGCTGGGAAGGACAGTTTGAAGATACGAACCTGTTTTATAACTACGCAAATCTGACACATTTCAGCGCGGATACGCTCATTAAGTATTATTGCCGGTATTATCCGAATGACGAAAAGAAAATGGCCGTGGCGGATGAACTGATGCGCTTTGTGGAGGATCAATTCGTCGTTTGGAACAGGCCGGCTCCATGGAACGACAGCCACTATGATACATCGCTCTGGCATACGCCCGCGGGACTGGAGCAATATGTGTGGCATATGCCGATTGACGGAAGTACGGTCGGCATTGCGCTGACGTTCTATGCCATGTACCGGGCAGGCAGAGGCGAACTGCATCTTGCCAAGGCGCTTGCTTTGGCGGATCAGGTGACCGTGATGCAGCATGCCGACGGCAAGATTCCCACCCACTGGATGAACTGCCAAAGGGCGGAGGATAATTTCTGGCTCAACTGCATGTGCTTCAGTATGCTCGGCATGTCCCGTCTGAGCGAGATGGATGAAAACAGACCGTAAAAAGTCAGTCATAGCAAAAACTTACCGAGGACACTCGGAATTGGGTAAAGAAGGCAATTCGGATGGCTTATCTGCTGATCTTGGTGAAATCCTTGACGAATATTTCCGAAAGCGTGCTGATCCGCAAATACACGGATCGCCATACTTCGGGATCAATGGTATTCACGGGAGTTATTTCTCTTTTTGCGATGCTCTTTTTCCTATTGACGGACAGAGACGGATTTCATCCGGATCCGGCGATTCTTCCTTATGCAATCGCGTTTGGTGCCATTTATTGTCTGGCCTATCTGCTCACGTTTGTTGCACTGGCGTGCGGTCCGTTTACACTGTCCATGCTGATCATTTCTTATTGTCTTGTGTTTCCGATCGTCTACGGTATCGTCTGGCTCGGAGAGGAACTTACGCTGCTCATGTGTTTCGGGTTCCTGCTTTTGACCGTTTCGTTGTATTTGGTGCGCGGGACGATGGCAGACGAAGAGCATAAGATCACGACAAAGTGGGTAGTGTCCATCACGGTCGTGTGTGTCGGAAACGGTGTGCTGTCCATTCTGCAGAAAATGCAGCAGCTGCGCTTTGATAACGGGCAAAACCATGAATTCATGGCGATCTCGCTTGCTTTGTCGGCAGTTCTGCTGCTGGCAATCGGCATTGTGAACAATCGCAGGAATCTAAAGGAAGTAGTGCGTTACGGCTTGCCGTATGCCGGTGCGGCCGGCATATCAAACGGAGCCACGAACCTGCTGTCGCTTTGGATCAATACCCTTTTGCCGATTTCCGTTTCTTCACCGATATCTTCCGGAGTGAAAATCGTGATGTCCTATATTTGCTCCGGTCTGCTGCTTAAGGAACGCTACAGCCGCAGACAAATCATAGGCGTCGCCGTCGGAGCCGCCGCTCTGATCTGTTTGAGCATATAGGATTCCGTGGGAACATGGATGATTATCTCAATAACCTTTATTGACAGATGCTGCAAACTATGGAGAAAATTTATGAACGGAATCAATGAAACTTCTGTTGATACTCTCTGCGCCGCGCTTGCCGGAATCATGGGCATTCCCGCGCCGCAGTCGGCGGCTCCCGCAAACGGTGCGCTTATGGAGTATGCGGATAAAGTTTTCGGAGGCGGGAAAGCCGACAGGGTCTTTATGTATAACCCCGATGCGATCGCTCAGTGGATTTATGAAAAGTATTCCCAACTGTTCCGCGAAGCCGATGCACACACGGAATTGAAGATACCGTTCTGTACGGTGATGCCCTCAGTCACGCCTGTATGTTTTGGTACAATGTACACCGGGGCGCAGCCGGCTGTCCACGGTATTCGCAGATACGAGAAACCCGTCATTAAAGTCGATACCCTGTTCGATGCACTCATCCGCTGCGGCAAAAAGCCCGTCATTATAGCTTACGGGGAATCCAGTATGGGGCTTATCTATAAGGAACGCCAAATGGATTACTTTGTTTTCGATACGGTCGAACAGGTCAATGCCAAGGCGGCTCAGCTCATTCTGGAGGATAAGTACGATTTCTACGCGGTGTATAACGGAAATTATGACACTTATATGCATAAGTTCGGCCCCGAGGGAATCGAAGCCCTTGCGGAAATAAAGGCAAATTCCCGTACCTATGGGATGTTTGCCGATATGATAGCGGAGCATTGGACAAACCATAATACACTCATGGCATTTGCCATGGATCACGGCTGTCATGCCATCGATGATAATTCCGGTTCCCATGGTCTTGATATGCCCGAGGACCTCAACATCGTTCACCTGTATAAAGCTTACCCGCATAAGTGAAGGGAACCCGATATGGATATCAACGACGAAAGAACGGCAAAAGATGCCTGCGATGCGGTGCGTTCCGTTGTCGGAGATGATGTGTGGGATCGTGTGAAAGATCCGTTGCCGGGCTCGGATGACTTCGCAAGAATCGCCGAGAGAATACCGTCGGTCTACTTCCTCCACCGTACGAAAAACATAGACCGAAACCGGATAATCAACAACAAATGAATGAAGCTCGCGGACCATCGAAGCTCGCGGGCTTTTGTTATGAATACCCCATGGCAGAATGCAGCAGAAATGCAGATCAAACCGAACAGATCGGGAGGGGATGTTCATTTCCTGTGGACTTTCCGCGCGGGATATGGTATAATTTTCTTTATCACTCTTAAAGGAGCTTCACATGCAGGATTACGCACTGATACTTTCCAAAGAACTCAACCAAAAACAAGAGTATGTCGCCAACGTCATCAAACTCATTGATGAAGGCAACACCATTCCTTTTATCGCCCGCTACCGCAAGGAGCTGCACGGGGGCATGGACGACACGGTGCTGAGAAATCTAAGCGAGCGGCTCACCTATCTGCGCAATCTCGATGAGCGGCGGGATGAGGTCAAAAAGTCCATCGAGGCGCAGGGAAAGCTGACGGAGGAACTGTCTTCCTCTATCGATAACGCCAAGACCCTTTCCGAGGTGGAGGACCTTTACCGTCCCTACAAGCAGAAGCGCCGCACCCGCGCCACCATCGCAAGGGAAAAGGGACTGGAGCCGCTGGCGGTAAAGCTTTTCGCGCAGGAAAAGGACTGTCCCGCGCCCGAAATGCTGGCAGGGGAGTACATCGACCCCGAAAAGGGTGTTGAGACCGTTGAGGACGCCCTCGCGGGCGCGAGCGACATCATCGCTGAGACGATTTCGGACGATGCTGCCATCCGCAAGAACCTGCGTGATCTCATGCTGAGAAACGCGTTTATCGTCTCCGCGCCCGCCAAGGAGGACACGGACTCCGTCTACCGCATGTACTACGCTTTCTCTTCGCCTGTCGGCAGGGTGCAGAACCATCAGGTGCTCGCCATGAACCGCGGCGAAAAAGAGGAATTTCTGAAGGTCACCATTGAAATCGACCGCGACAAGGCGCTTATGGCCGTGTGCGGCGCCGCCGTGAAGCCCGGAAGCAGGGCGTCCAACTTTGTGAAGGCCGCGGCGGAGGACGCCTATGACCGCCTCATCGCTCCCTCCATGGAGCGCGAGATCCGTTCGTTCCTCACCGATAACGCAAACGAGAGCGCTATCCGCAATTTCGCTCTGAACCTCAAGCCCCTGCTTATGCAGCCGCCCGTCAAGAGCCGCGTCACCATGGGCCTCGATCCCGGCTACAGCCATGGCTGCAAGGTCGCCGTGGTGGACGCGACCGGCAAGGTGCTCGCTACGAACGTGGTCTATCCCACCTTCTCCGAGCGCAAAAAGCATGAAGCCATTGAGACGCTTGCCGCGATGATCCGCAGGCACGGCGTAAACCACATCGCCATCGGAAACGGCACCGCCTCCCGCGAGACCGAACAGATGACCGTGGAGCTGCTGCACGCGGTGGGCGGAGGGGTCAGCTACATGATCGTCTCCGAGGCGGGCGCGTCCGTCTACTCTGCTTCGCCTCTCGCCGCCGAGGAATTCCCCCAGTATGACGTGAACCTCAGAAGCGCCGTGTCCATCGCACGCCGTCTGCAGGACCCGCTGGCGGAACTGGTGAAAATCGATCC
>JAZUFB010000314.1:0-3738 GCA_045640475.1 Clostridia bacterium | reverse complement strand
GACATGGCTACGATCCGACTTGGACAATATCCCAACCTGCAGTGGTTTGTCTGTGCTGGTTCCCTATGAGACGATGAACGACTTCAGGGAATATGCGGACGGTTATGATATCTCCGGGATCCTGCCAAACTGGGTCGGCTTTGTGACGAGCTATGTGAAAGAACTGTCCGGCGGCAGTTATACCTTCAGCAATACTCAGACGCAACAGCTGCCAAGCGGCAGTACCGTTTGCGGTATGGATTCTGACTGGTGGGATTATGACTGGTTCTGCGGTGACTGGGGTTGGGACTCCGGTTACGACGATGACTGGTGCGACGATCAGTGGGATGAGGACTTCTGGGATGAGGAAGACTGGGAAGAAGATTTCTGGGACGGAGACTGGGAGGACGAATACAACTGGAATGACGAAGATGTTTATGACTGGAACTGGGACAGCGATAACGAACCCGGTCCGTCGGAACCTTATGATTACAGTTGGCTGATCGGTGAGGACCAGCAGGCTTCTTCGGACAGCACGACGGTCACCGGCTGGTTCGTGCAGAATACGGAAGCATTCCAGAGCATTACGATATCGGAAAACGACTTTGGCTTTACCACGAGATTGACACAGGATGACCTCGCAAATCTGGACTATGTGGAAAGCCAGTTGATGATGGATGCCAGCGACGGTGAAACGATCCTATTCATCGATTTGGGATTGGTCCGGAACAACTTGATCGACTGGCAGACCGGTCAGATCACGAGTCTGTTTGACGGTACATGGCCGGTGCTTGGCGATCAGCTGGTGACGCTGTATGACCAAAGTGTGAATGACAGCAGCCGTCGCAGCCTGATCCCCGTGAAACTGAACGGAGAAGAGACCTATCTGGTGGTCGTTTTCCCGGCGGGTGGCAACACGGGCCGGATCATTGGCGCCAACGCGGGCTATGATGACAACGGACTGCCGATCCGCGAGACCGTGAAACTGAAAGCCGGGGATGAGATCGTGCCGGTCTACACCGCATACTATTGCGACGCGGATGCGGATGACGACGAGGAAATGGATGATCTGAAATTTGACGGTGACCCGATCATCTGGGAAGAGGGCATGGAGGTCTTGTATGAATCCCTTGTGGACGAATCCGGAGAAACCTCTGAACTGTACTTCAGCTTTATACTGAATGATATCTTTGGCGAATACGAAGTCACGGAACCGTTTGTGTTTGAGATCTGAATCAGAGGACACAGGGCATCGATGGTCAGCCATGATGCCCTGTGCCCCTTTTCATGTGAAAAATGAAAATTTCTGCTTGCTTTTCTGTTTTCGTTGTGATATCATATCACCGTTGTCGAAAGACAATGTGCTGATGTAGCTCAGTAGGTAGAGCGCATCCTTGGTAAGGATGAGGTCGCCGGTTCGACTCCGGCCATCAGCTCCATTAGTTCGGGGCCGTTGAGATCAATGGAGTTCCGGACTTTTTTTGTACCCTTTTTGCGGGCGGTTTTTACGACCTCAATGCTAAATAACGTACATTTGTCATAAAGCGTGTCAGTTTTCTCATACTCCTTCGTCAGGAACTTGTATGTTAACTTATACTGTTTCTTGACCTGTCAATTTTCAGAGCCATATTTATACCCAGTACGATTTTGCAAATTTTTGTTAAGCAAGGTCAGAAACTTGCCGCACGGGAAAGGGTCTGTTATACTGGCAACAGATCATCCTGGTGATGGGTGAGGATAGGAGAAAACGGACATGGCAAGGATCCTGCTACTTTCAGACTTACACGGCAACCGGACCGCTACGGAGAAGATGGCGGAGGAGATCCGTCAGATCGCCCCGGATCGGTTGATCTTTTTGGGTGACGCGGTGGGCAAGGGACCCTGTTCCGATTTCACCTGTGACTGGGTTAGGGAAAACTGTGACACTGTGATCGGCGGGAATTGGGATTACGGTGTCGGCGGAAAGATCTTTGCGCCGGATGGTTTTTTCTGGGACCAGTTGGGAGAGGAAAGACTGAAATGGCTGAGGGAGCTGCCGCGGGAAGGCGAACTCCGCCTCAGCGGACTGACTTTTCGGCTTGTGCATGGGCGGCCTGTGCATCCGCTGATGCAGGGCGGCGATCCGGATGAAGCTCTGGTGCCGCTGTTTACGCTCCCGGATGGGAGAACGTATGATGGAGCTATCTTTGGCGACAGCCATCGGCCGTTCTTCCGTACTGTGGGCGGAGCCTATATCATCAACAGCGGCAGTGTCGGGTCCAATCTTGGCGGCATTCCCCGGGCACACGCGATCTTGCTGGAAGGGGACACGGAAGCGAAGGAGAAGACCTCCTTCCGGTGTACGGTGATCAGCACGGTGTACGACAATGAGGCGGAGGCCGAAATCGCGCGCCGGGTGCCGGACCTGCCGAAGCAGGCGGCCTATATCCGCGAAGTGCTGACAGGGCATTACTCAAGATAACCCGAGCATTTCTCGCAAAGCGAACCGAGCATTTCTCACGAAGCGAACCGAGCATTTCTCGCGAAGCGAAAATGCGGGGGCCGGCAGCGTTTCTCGCGAAGCGAAAACGTGAGAGGCAATGCGGGGGCCGGCAGCGTTTCTCGCGAAGCGAAAACGTGAGAGGCATCAAACCGACGGCGGGTTGTTTTTGTGTTCCGGGATGTGGTATACTGGTTGCAGATGAATCCATGAAAACCGACCATTCACACCGGAACGGGAGGAACGCGAAAAGATGAATAAACGGAAAAACAAGGTTCCTTACAGGATCCTTGAAATCGATCCGTGGCTTGGCCCGTATGCGGGCGAGATCGATCTGCGGATGAAAAGATATAAGGCAAAACGGGATGAGATCCTGCCGGACGGAGGCTCGGTCTCCGATTTTGCCAACGGATATCTGTATTACGGCTTTCACAGGACGGAGGAAGGCTGGGCCTTCCGGGAATGGCTGCCGGGTGCGGACGAAGTGTGGCTGACCGGCGACTTCAACGGTTGGAACCGGACATCCCATCCCCTGACACGGCTTGAAAACGGCGTGTGGGAGATCCGTCTTGCAGGCGCGGAGGCTTTGAAGCACGGGCAGTATGTGAAACTGATGGTCCGCCACGGCGACAATTGCTTTGAAAGACTGCCCGCCTACAGCACGCGGACGAAAATGGACTGGGACTTTAGCAAACTCTGCGCTCAGATATGGGCACCTGATCCCTATCCCTGGACGGACGCCGGATACCGGGACCGCGACTTTGGTGAGCCGCTGATCTATGAGGCTCATGTGGGCATGGCCCAGGAGTATGAAGGCATCGGCACCTACCGTGAGTTTGCGGACAGCAATCTGAACCGGATCCGCGATCTCGGTTATAACACGGTCCAGCTGATGGCAATCCAGGAACATCCGTATTATGGATCCTTTGGCTACCAGGTGACGAATTTCTTCGCGGCATCCAGCTGGTATGGCGAACCGGAGGATCTGAAATATCTGATCGACAAGGCGCACAGTATGGGCCTGCGTGTATTGCTGGATGTGGTACACAGCCACGCCTGCCCCAACGAGGGAGAAGGCCTGAACCATCAGGACGGAACGGACGGACAGTATTTCCTTTCCGGCGGCGAAGGCTGGCATCCGGCATGGGGAACGCGTCTGTTCAACTATGGCCGGTACGAAGTGCTGCACTACCTGCTGTCCAACCTCAAGTTCTGGCTGGAGGAATATCATTTTGACGGATTCCGGTTTGACGGGGTCACCAGCATGATCTACAAGAATC
>JAZUFB010000313.1:0-13724 GCA_045640475.1 Clostridia bacterium | reverse complement strand
ATGCTTTTTTTCTTGAACAGGATCCACAACAGAACAAAACTGATGGATTGACTGACCGCTGTAGCTATGGCGGCCCCTGTGATGCCCAGATGAAAAGTGTTGATCAGCAACGAATCCAACAGTACATTGAGAATCCCGCCGGAACACAGGCCAATCATGGAGTATTTGGCAAAACCTTCTGAACGCAGAAGCAGATTGAGCACAAAGGTGCCGCACATGATCGGTGCGGCGATGAGAATGTAGGTGGCATAGCTGCATGCATCTTCCAGCATGGTGGGCGTAGCGCCCAGCATGCGCATCAGTGGCCGAAGAAAGAGTACCCCAAAAAACTGAATCAAAAACCCCGCACCGATTCCCCCAATCATCGCTGACGCAACGATGTTGGGGGAATCTTTGTCTTCACGGGCACCTAACTTTTTGCTGAGCAGATTTCCGGCCCCCATCCCGAAGCCGTAACCGATGGCTTGGATGATCGCCATGAGGGCATATACGACGCCCACAGCAGCTGAAGCACTGGTCGATATTCTGGATACAAACCAGGTATCGACCGTGTTGTACATGACTGTAATCAACTGGGTGAGTACAGTCGGAAAAGCCAGCCGCAGGACTAATGTGCTGACTGGCTGGCTGATCATGATATTGCGTTGAGAATCTTTGCTCATATTGTGACCTGACTTGTTCTTATTGTAACCTTAAAACTCTCTTAGGCTTTCTTTGCTTTGAAACTCTTTGTGGATAAGGCTTCGACTTTTCCGACATACATCGCGATCAGTCCGATGATAACAGCGATAGAAGCGAGCGCAATGATCCACGGATAATACTGTTTGTACAGGAAAAGAGAAATGGCTTCGCCGGCTGTTCCCCCGATACAGATGGCCACGATAAACGGGACCAGAGGAAGAAGACCACCCCAGAACGCGACGCTCATTGTGATACCGTAAACTTTGGAAAGGATCTTGAATAACTTCTGTTGCATGGTTGTCACCCTCCTTTACGCGATCAAACCGATCAGCGGCAGCCAACCCATGATGACGACGACGGACAGCAAATAATGGAACAGGATCCACCAGGCGCAGTTCTTAAGTGTGGGACCGAGCTCGGCTTCAGCGATACCCATGCCCGTATAAACGCAAGCGCAATAGGGAGGCGTGACACCGTGCATCGCGCCGCAGATGCAGGGAAGCATACCGCAGGCCAGCATCGGATTGACACCGGCGGCAGCGAGGATGGTGATGATGATTCCGCCGAAAATCTTCACCTGTGTGGAGCCGGGAATCAGCATACCGAGGATTGCCGTGAACAACGGCAGGATCAGGGCCAAAGCAAGCTTGCCCATGTTCAGACTCGCGATAAATTCACCGATAGCGGCTTCGATGCCCAAGGTTTCAAGAACGTTGCTGACAAAGTAGGCGAAGAGCACCAGCGCGGCGGTCGGTACAACCTTGATCATTCCATCGGTGATGATCTTTGTCATGCTGCCCAGACTCATTTTCTCCTTGGTTTCCTTGTTGGAAAGCAGTACGGCCACAACAACGATCAGCGCGGGCACGAAAAGCAGGATGCTGTTGGTGAACGAAGAAGAACCGCTGCCCAGTTGCTGACTGAAGAAACCCTCAAACTTGGAGGTAAGCAGGAAAGGAAGGAATACCGTGATCGGGAGGAAGATGGCTTTCCAACCGTGCTTGATGGACTGCCTGAAGGACGGGATATCTTCCTTGGCCATCGGCTTGACCTTATAATATTTGCACATGGCATACATGGTTACAATCCTTTGGATGATGAACCAGATTGCAATGCCCCAAAGAAGCAACCAATACTGAGAAATCGTATATTTCCCCGGATACATCTTGTCCAAAATGGCAAAGGCGGTGGCAATCATACCCGCGGGCGGAATCATGTTGCCCATGGTGCTGGAATGCGCTTCCACGTTGGCGGCCAGCTCGGGCGGGAAGCCGGAGCGTTTCATTGCGGGGATGGTGAACACGCCCGTGGTTGCGACATTGCCGGGGCCAGAGCCGGACAAAGATCCCATATAGGTGGAACCGATGATGGCTACATAACCGGCACCACCGGTCAAACGTCCGAAAACGGCTAAAATGATCGCGATAAAGTCATCGATCACTGTCGTTTTGGACAACAGGGCTGCGGAAATGATGAAGACGATGATCACGTATAGACTTGACTCCGTGATGGCATCCCACATAAAGGTCCCGATGTTGGCCCAGGTTCCGGTAACGGCTACCAGAATAAAAAAAGCGGCAAGCATACACTCATAGAGTGGCCGCTTCAAGAATGTGAAGCCGATGATTGCAACAGCAAACACGATCGCGAGATACAAAAACTCAATTGGCATGTTGTTGCTCCTCCTTTACGTTATGTATTAACACCATAAATGGCATTAATTAAGTTTTCACGACTATAAAATCCATAGTCGTTAACCTATACATCAGGCAATAAAAAACATCTTTCCGGAAACCCTTTCAAGCACCTTATCCACATTGCTTGAACAGATCCTTCAGCTTAAGCAACGGCTCCGAAAGATACTGTGTCTTTCGGTACATGACGACGATCTCTCTTTGATTCGTTTCTTCAACCAAAGAGTAGTACCGCAACCCTTTATTGGGCTTGGCAATGCAGGACGGAATGAACGCGAAACCCATTCCGACCCTGACCATCTCTGTCAAAGCCTCCAGACTCGTGCAGACAACGGTAGGTGTCAGACTGAGATAATACTTGCTGCAAAGCTGACTAAGCTCGACCTGCATGGGGTGCTCCTCGTTGAGCACTGCAAATCTGGCATGGTTGATTTCTGAAACAGGGATCGCGGGGAACTTGCGGTTGGGCAGGACCGTTCCTGAAAACTCGACTCCTTCCGGGACGGCGAGCACATTTTCCTCGACAAACGCGGTTTCGTAGGAAAACAATGTGGAATCGACGGGTAAGGTAGTCAGGCAGAGATCAAATTCGCCATGTTCGGCGGCGTCCATGATCTCGTATCTTTTGCGTTCTTCAATCTGGAGCACGATGCCGGGGTAGATCTCCTTAAACTTTTTGACGATCTGGGGGGTCAGCGCTACACTGCGATGAGCGGAGATGCCGACCGATATTGTGCCGGTTTTGTACTCGACGATATCGCTCAGCTGTGCCTTTAGCTTGTGTTCAAGTTCGAGCATCTGCCTTCCGATCTCAATGTAGGTGCGGCCTGCGTCAGTCAGACTGACATTCCCGCCTGCACGGTCAAACAGTTCGATCCCGGTTTCCAATTCGATCTTTTTGACACATTGTGAAAGAGAAGGCTGCTTGATGTTCAACAATTCAGAGGCTTTTGAGAAGGAGCCGACAGAAGCAAGGACCTGTATGTATTTGAGCTGCTTCGTGTTCATCCGCGTCACCTCCCAAAGTCAATTGCGACATGATTATATAGGCGAGGGCCTATCTTGTCAATAGGCAAACCGTATATACAACAAAAGAACAGACATGGGGAGATAATTGGAAAACACTGTCCCGGTTTTGAAATTTGTGAGATAATATGTTATTATTACGTATCATTCGATGGCCTTTCAGGCAGTCGCTGTGGTTTTGCATTGTATAAGGGGATGCGGACATTGAAAAGAATATGGGACAGTATTATAAAGGACCGCTGGATCGTATTGCTGGATTTTCTGGTCGTGTTCGTGGCAAATTTTTCTGCGTTGCTGATCCGGTTTTATGTCAATGCAGAGATCAAACCGACGGTCCGGTATCTGGTGACGGATTTCATGGCCTTTGCGCCGATCTATTCTTTAGTATGTATTATTGTTTTTGCCTGCTTCCGTCTTTATGGCGGTATGTGGAAATATGCTGGCATCAATGATATGAACCGGATCATCATGGCCTCTGTTGTGACGACGGTCCTTCATTATCCCATTTCTGTCATATTCAGCACCAAAGGTCGTATGCCTCTGTCCTATTACTTTATCGGTGCTTTGTTCCAATTCCTTTGTGTTGCGGCAATCCGGTTCGGATACCGGTTTTTACTGAGTGAAAAGAGAAAGTTCATCAACAAAAGGAATCCGGGCCTCAACTCGCTGGTGATCGGTACCGGTGAAGCCGGGCGTGATACGATCAAACGGATGGAGGAGAATGGTGCTTTCCGGCCTGTGTGCTCCATTGATACAAAAGGTACCGCTTATGGTCTTGCGCTGGATGGCATTCCGGTGGTGGGGGGAATCGATATATTGGATACCGCCATCATCCAGTATGGCATCAAAGTAGTGTTTATTGCCGATCCTCTGCTGCAGCCCAAGGTCAAGGATGAGATTGCCAGAGCGTGCGAAAGAAACCGGGTCCAACTGAAGGATTACGGTTATGCTTTCTACCTGAACGGAAACGAGACGTTTGTTGAAACGCGCGAGATCGTTGAGAACAACGATACGAAACAGGTCATTCCATTCAGCCCGCCGGACATTTCTGACGCCGAGATCGGAGAGGTTGTTGAGGCCATGCGTTCGGGCTGGATCACCACGGGACCCAGAACGAAGCTGCTTGAGCGTCGGTTGGCGGCCTTTATCGAAACGGGACGGGCAGATATAGACGTTGACCTTGAGAAAGAACGTTGGAGCAACCGGACTGTGTGCCTGAGCTCCGCCACCGCTGCGGAGGAACTGAATCTCCGGATCCTGGGCATCGGCCCTGGTGACGAAGTGATTGTGCCGGCCTATACCTATACCGCGAGCGCGAGCGCCGCCATCCATTGCGGAGCGACTGTCCGGTTTGTGGATATCCAAAAGGATGGGGACCCCGTTACCGGGATGCCGGAGATGGACTATGATAAGCTGGAGGCCGCGATTACAGAAAAGACCAAGGCCATCATCGTTGTAGACCTGGGTGGGATCGTGGCGGATTACGGGCGGATCTTCCAAATCGTTGAAAAGAAAAAGAACCTTTTCACTCCGATGGAATCAGACGGAACGCTTCTTTCCGAACTCAGTGCCAAAATTCAGAAGGGACTTGGCTGTGTTGCAATAGTGGCGGACTCTGCCCATGCTCTTGGCGGAAGCCGTGTTGTTTCACGGACAGGAGCTGGTCTGCTGTCCGCGCCGGAAAAGCGCTATTGTGGCCGTATCGCTCATTTTACTTCGTTTTCTTTCCACGCGGTGAAAAATTTTACCACCGCGGAGGGGGGAGCAAGCACCTGGTGCCTTCCGGATGCCGTTTATCGGATGGGAATCACGGACGCGGATATATACAGGATGTATCAGCTGTTGAGTCTGCATGGCCAGAACAAGGACGCGCTTGTAAAATCCAATGTGGGTGTATGGGAATATGATATTGTCGGCCCCTGGTACAAGTGCAACATGACAGATATCATGGCAGCCATCGGGCTGAAGCAACTGGATCGCTATCCGGGCTTGCTTGAGCGTCGCGCGGCGATGATCCGGAAGTACGATGCCTTTTGTGATGAACTGGGAATCCGGCATCTGCATCACCATACAGACGGTAATGACAGCTCCAATCACCTTTATCTGATCCGTATTCCCGGTATTGGTGTCGATCAGCGCAATCGCATTATAGCAGAGATGGCCAAAGCCGGTGTGAGCACCAATGTCCACTATAAGCCGCTGCCTATGATGACCGCGTACAAAGCTTCCGGATGGGACATCCGGGATTTCCCCAACGCTGAGGATTATTACCGGAACCTGATCACATTGCCGCTACATACGTTGCTGAGTGATGAAGATGTGGATCTGGTCTGCGAAACTTTGAGAAAGGTCCTGAAGGCATGCTGAAACAATGGGAAAAACTTCCGGACTTTATGAAAACGGAGGAAGTCAGGACTTATTGGGAAGCGTTGGACCGCAAAAGAGGACAATTGCTTGTCAAAAGAATATTTGATTTTTGGATGGCGCTTGTTCTGTTGGTGGTGTTATTGCTTCCGATGGTGATCATCGCGATCATGATAAAGGTTGAAGATCGGGGGCCTGTTTTTTTCCGGCAGGAAAGAGTGACGCAGTACGGCAGGCGTTTCAGGATCCACAAGTTTCGCACCATGATCATGAACGCGGAACATGCAGGGCCTTCTGTGACAGTGAAGGATGACGAACGGGTCACCAAAGTGGGCAAAAAGATCCGAAGGCTGAGGTTGGATGAGCTTCCTCAGGTGCTGGATGTGCTTTGTGGGGATATGAGCTTTGTTGGCACCCGCCCGGAGGTGGTTAAATATGTGGAGCAGTACGCCCCGGAATGGAACGCCACATTGCTGCTCCCGGCCGGAATCACCTCGGAAACCAGCATAGAGTATGTCAATGAAAACCAGATTCTGGAAAAGGCCGGAGACACGGATCACGCGTATCTGTATGGGGTCCTGCCCGACAAGATGCGGATGAATCTGAAAAGCCTTGCTGATTTCAGCCTGTTGAGCGATATGAAAACAATGCTGAAAACGGTTGTGAAGCGTTGAATGAGGAGATGAGGACCGTGACGCCTGCTTTTTCTGTGTTGATGTCTTTGTATATCAAAGAGAAGCCGGAATACTTCGATCAATGCATGCAAAGTATGGTGAGTCAAACGGTCCAGCCGGATGAGATCGTGCTGGTGCTGGATGGTCCGATCACGGAGGAGCTGCACGCCGTTGTGGAAGACTGGCGGCACAAATGTCCCTGCTTGTGGACGGTCGTTCCGCTTGAAGAAAACAGAGGCCTGGGCTTGGCGCTGGCTGCCGGTATATTGGCCTGTCATAACGAGCTCGTAGCCAGAATGGACACGGACGATATCGCGAGGGCAGACCGGTTTGAAAAGCAACTGAACAGGATGACGGAGGACCCGTCGCTGGATATATGCGGGAGCCATATCATTGAGTTTGACCAAGATATACATGATGTCCTGGCCAGACGCAAAGTCCCGCTGACGCACGAAGAAATTGCCGAATACCAGAAAAAACGTAGCGCCTTTAACCATGTGACGGTGATGTTTAAGCGTACCGCGGTTCTGAAGGCAGGCAATTATGAGCATTGTCCTTTGATGGAGGACGATATGCTGTGGATTCGGATGCTGATGGCCGGCTGCAGATGCGCAAATATCGATGATGATCTCGTTTATGTCAGGACCGGAGACGCGATGATCGACCGGCGTGGCGGTTGGGATTATTTCAAAAAATACGTTTCCGGCAGAAAGATGATCCTCAAAACGGGATATATCAGCAAATGGGCTTATTACGAAACGGTGGGGATCCAGTTGGTTGTAGCACTGCTGCCGACGAAGCTCAGAAGGCTGCTGTTTCTGAAACTGCTGCGGAAAGAATAAAGACCCTTCGAGCTCCGGAACAGGGAGAAGATCCGTGATATACAAAGATGCAGTTAACCGATCATTGTGTTCAAGAGGGTATGTGATTTGGAAAAATATAAGTTGCTCGGAAAGAATATAGGTCTACTGACGATCAGTAGCTTTGGAACCAAGCTACTTTCGTTTTTCCTTGTCCCTCTTTATACCAATGTACTGACCACTACCGAATACGGGATCTATGACCTGCTCGCGGCTACTGTTTCATTGCTCCTGCCGATTTTGACGGTCAACATACAGGACGCTGTACTGCGCTTTACGCTCGAAGCAACGGAGGATCGGAAGGAAAAAATACTGCGATACGGTTTGCGAATGATCGGGGTTGCGGATCTTGTCGTTTGCCTGATTGTTTTTCTGATTGCCGGTTTAGCTTTGATCCCTGTGATCGCCGGGTATCCGGTATACTTTATCTTGTTGTTTGCCTCCACTTCGCTTTATCAGCTTTTTTCCAATTATGCCCGGGGCATGGACCGGATCAACGATGTGTCGGTGGCCGGCGTCATTTCTGCCGTGGTGGGGATCGTACTTAATATCATCCTTTTGGTTTTTGTGAAACTGGGGCTCGAGGGATACTTCATTGCGGCAATCGCGTCCTCGTTGCTGCCGGCTGTTTATCTGGCAGCGCGATTCCGCGTTTGGAGATCGCTCAGCGCCGGAAAGCTGGATGCTTCCTTCAGAAGAGAAATGCTCCTGTACAGCGCGCCGCTGATCCTGAATGCTATTGGCTGGTGGATCAACAATACGTCGGACAGATATGTCGTGACCGGCCTGTGCGGGATCGCTGCCAATGGCATCTACTCAGTGGGATATAAGATCCCGTCTATTTTGGATACCTGCCAGACAATCTTTAACAAGGCATGGGTGCTTTCTTCTGTTAAGGAATATGATCCGGAGGACAAAGACGGGTTTTTCGGCCGCACATACAGTGTGTACAATAGCTTGCTGGTCCTGCTCTGCGCCTTGGTCATCCTGATGACCAAGCCATTGGCCAGTCTGTTGTATGCCAAAGAATTTTACACGGCCTGGCAATATGTTCCGTTTCTGACGATCGCGATTGTGTTTGGTGCTTTGTCTGGCTTTATGGGGGGCGTATTTGCAGCCGCCAAAGATTCAAAGCTGTTTGGTGCTTCCACCCTTGTTGGCGCGGGCGTCAATCTGGCACTGGACATTGCTTTGGTATATGTGATGGGCCCCATAGGAGCGGCAATCGCGACGGCTGTTTCGTATATCGTCGTATGGGTCATACGCTACCGAGGCTTAAAAAAGCATATCGATATGCGTATCAACCTTTTGCGGGATATCGCGGGATATGCTTTGCTGTTTGTCTTGACTGGCCTGTTGTTTGTCAGAAATATGCTTCTGGGCGCTGTGTTGCCCGTTGCCGTACTTGGCATGATCGTGGTGCTGTACAGAAAAGAAATTGCGTTTTTGGTAACTAGAATTCCTGTCATCATCAGGCGCAGACCAGCCCGATGATGGCGGGCATCAAATATTGGAACGGGAGAAGTGAAGGATGCAACAGCTATCGGGTGATTTGATCAGCGTGATCGTTCCGGTATACAACGTGGCAGAATATCTCGATCAATGCGTTGAAAGTCTGATCTGCCAGACCTATCCCCATTTGGAGATCATTTTGGTTGATGACGGATCCACGGATCGTTCCGATGAAATCTGTGACAGGTGGGCTGAAAAAGACAAGCGTATTTCTGTAATACACAAGGAAAACGGCGGTCTGTCGGACGCAAGAAATGCCGGACTGAGCGTTTCCCGTGGACGGTATATCGGCTTTGTTGACAGCGATGACTGGGTTGCAGAGGATCTGTTTGAACAGTTATTCCGGGCGTGCAACGGTGAAAACGCGGTCATCGCGGCATGCGGGTACAAACGGGTGTACCGTGATGGCGTAGAGAACTATGTGCTCCCGGACGCGGTGTCTCTTTCCCGTGAGGAGGCCCTTACAACATTATTCAAAGGTGAATCATTCGGGGTCCAGGCATGGGCTAAACTGTATAGCGCTGAATTGTTCGAAGGGATTACCTATCCGGTCGGCCGTTTATTTGAAGATTCCTTTACCACGTACAAGTTGTTTCTGAAAGCAAACAGGATCGTCATAGTAGGCGGTTCCCTGTATTTCTACCGCCAACGCAAAAGTGGGATAACCTTAACCGGGTTCAATGAAAAAAAACTGGATATGATCTATGCGAATGAGTCTGTGCGCCAGGATCCGCGGATCGCTGAAAATGAACTATGGCAGAGGCTCCTGCAGGTGCGGCAGACGGATGCAACGTGCTGGAGTCTGATCGATCTGTATCTGTCGAACGATCGCGGGACGCGGACTGAGGAAATCGAACGGAGTTTATTTAACGGTATAAAGAAGGAACGGCTTTATGTGTTGAGAAACACGCGGTCCAGATCCTGTAAACTGATGTTGCTGGTTTCTTTCTTTGGTCAGACGGTAACGCGCGCCATATTTTCATCAGGCATGATGAAGAACAAAATCAATTCACAACATCAGTATTTTTCATGAGGAAACAGACAAGTTTTTGATGAGGAAGATGGGGCATGAAGTATTTTTTATCGAGATTGAGACGGGTGAAATTCAACCAGATCATTCAGATCTGGAAACTGCCTGTTGCCTTTGTTGTTGCTCCAATCTACCGTTTGAGACACAACAAATTATGGATCGTCAGTGAGGCTCCCAATGAAGCGCGAGACAACGGTTATTGGTTCTTTCAATTTTTGAGGGAAAAACACCCGGAACAGGAATGTGTATATGCCATACAGAAGTCATCCCATGATTTCTCCCGGGTGGCCGAAATTGGCAAAACAGTGGAATATGGCTCTTTATTGCACTGGATCATGTATTTGGCGTCGGAGGTCCAGATCAGCAGCCAGAAGGCAGGAAATCCAAATGCTGCGATCTTTTTCTTCCTGGAGGTATACGGTTTCTTAAAAAACAGACGGTTGTTCCTGCAACACGGCGTGATCATAAACGATCTGAAGTGGCTCTATTATGATGTGACAAAAATGTCGGGGTTTGTTTGCGGTGCTTTGCCGGAATATGAATATATCCGGGAACGCTTCGGCTATCCTGCGTCAGCTGTGCGCTATACCGGGCTGTGCCGATTTGATGGCTTGCATGATTTCGCGACGGACCCGGAATTGATCCTGATCATGCCGACCTGGCGGGAATGGATCGCCGATGAGGATTACCGACTGCTGAAATATGAAGGGACGACAGAAATTCCCAAGACAGGATATTTTCGGCATTGGATCGCTTTTCTGCAGGACAGCGAGCTGGCGGAAATTGCTGCAACCTACCATGTCAGGTTTATCTTTTTCCCGCACCGGGAAATGCAGAAGTATATGCAATATTTCCCGGAATCCACTGATTATCTGGAGATCGCGGACGGACATAAATACGATGTACAGGACTTGTTAAAGCGTGCGGCTTTGATGATCACCGATTATTCAAGCGTAAACTTTGATATGCTCTATATGAAAAAGCCTGTGATCTATTATCAGTTCGATTATGAACAGTTTAGAGAAGGACAATACGCAGAGGGGTACTTTCACTATCAGGATAACCCATTTGCGCACAGCTTCCGAAACGCACCGGAAGTTTTTGCTGAATTGCGCGAATATATCGGGCGTGGCTATAAGGTGAGCGAACAGTACCTGAAAGCTCACAGTGAATACTTCCCTTTGTTTGATCAGAACAATTGTGAACGGGTATATCAGGTCGCGGAGCAGCTCAGCAGATGAACAGGATGCGACAAGGATGCCTGTGGTTGATCAAGGAGTGAACGTTATGATTCCCAAAGTGATCCATTATTGCTGGTTTGGCGGAAATGCGTTATCTGACAAAGAACTCAACTGCATCAACAGCTGGAAGAAATACTGCCCGGATTATGAAATCATGCGTTGGGATGAAAGCAATTTTGATGTGAACGCCAACGCGTATTGTCGTGAAGCTTATGCCCAAAAGAAATGGGCGTTTGTTTCAGATTATGCCCGGTTCCTGATCCTGTACGAAAATGGCGGTTTGTATTTTGACACAGATGTGGAGTTGATCCGTCCGATCCAGGATATTGTCGACCGGGGTCCTTTTATGGGAATGCAAGGAACAAACTGGGGTCCGATCAATACAGGATTGGGCCTGGGTGCGGAAAAGGGAATGGCGGTATTCAGGACCATCCTGGACCATTACGATTCGGCTCATTTTCTGCAGGAGGACGGGCTGGAAGATCAGACGACCGTTGTGGAGAGAGTCACGGATCTGTTTGCTCAGCTTGGCTTTCAGCAAAAGCAGGAGATCCAGAAAATCGCTGGTGTCTCTGTTTACCCGCCGGAATATTTTTCTCCCTATGACTACCGGAACGGTCAAATGAGAATCACGGAAAATACCCGGTCTATTCATCACTATGCTGCCACCTGGTTGAATGAAGAACAAATGAAGGTGCGTGAAACAAGGCTCCGACTGACACGGATCTTTGGTCTAAAAATCGGAGACAGGCTGGGGAATCTTTGTGCTTCGTTCAGCCGCTTCAAACAAAGAGTAAAGGCGCTCGGTCTGAAAGGAGCACTGAAGTATTACAGAAAATACCTATAAAGGTGATCCGTTATTCTAGGACCATTGACGGAATCTGTTTCTGCAAGGGAAGGATGTACCATGCTGGAAAAACTCAAGGAAATGCTCAAATGTGCTTTCAAAAAGCTTCCTGTTGATCGGAAGCTGATCGTTTTAGAAAGTGAAGGGGACTTGTCTGATAACACCTATGCTTTGTTTGAATACCTGACCGGGAAGAAAATGGAGACAAAGTATCACTATGTTTGGTTTGTGGACCGGGAAGATGAGGCCCGGCTGACCATGCGGGGAAAAACCGCGTTTGTGAATAAAAGTTCCAGAAAACACTACTTAAAGCGGCTTTATTGTCTGTCCGTATGCAAGTATTATATTTATGATCACAATAATTATTTTGAACGGATGGAAATTCAAAAAAAGAAAGGGCAGAATATCATAAACCTTTGGCACGGCTGCGGCGTCAAAACAATGCCTTTTGCCACAGAACCCGGCAATATCGATTATCTGATATCTCTGAGCCCTTTGTTTACCGAGATCCAAACAAAGTTCTTCGGGATCGATATGGCCCGGATTTTTTGTCTCGGCTATCCGAGAAACGATTATTTCTTTATGCTGCTCAACGAAAACCAGCGCGGAGTCACTGAAAAGCTCAGCCAATATAAAAAAGTGGTCCTTTGGATGCCCACTTTCAGACGGTCAAACAATCCTTCGTTGGATGAAGCGTATTTTGATAGCCAAACTGGCTTGCCGATCCTGGATACTGAGGCAAAACTAAGCGCTTTTGATGATTATCTGAGGGAATTGAATATACTCTGCATTTTTAAGATCCACCATTTACAGGCGGCACTGGAGGCGTATGTCAGCCAGTATACCAATATTATTACTGTGAATGATGACGAGATCCATCGGATGGGGTTACAGCTTTATCAGTACATCATGCTGGCCGATTGCCTGATCACTGATTACTCCTCTGTAGCTACTGATTTCCTTTTGCTGGACCGGCCTATGATTTTTACGTTGGATGATTATGAAGACTTCAAAAAGTCGCGAGGCTTCTGCTTTGACGACGCAAAACAATATTTGCCGGGTTATCATGTTTACGATGAAGCGGAACTGAAGCAGGCGGTATACGGGAGCCTGATCAGTGGAGATTCATATGGGGAGCAAAGAAAAAAAGCCCTGTCCTTGATGCATCAGTACAGGGATGGCCAGTCTTGCCAAAGAATCCTGGATCTGATTGGGTTGAACGGAGAAACGTAAGGATTTCATATTAGACCGGATCTGTTGTGTCTTTTTCACATTCCTCATATCCAACCCAAAGCTCGTGGGGTTGGCCATCAAAGTCAAATTGGAGCAACAAACGCTGTTTGCGGTGGTCGACTTTGAGGATGGAGGCGACGCGGCCTTGGAAGAGGCCGTTGCGGATGTAGAGGAGGTTGTTCTCGCGGTAGACGGGGACATAGGAAATGAGGCCCTGGGACTTATAGAGTTCTTCGGCGAAAAGGGCATCCTCGCCCTGAAGTTCGTAACCTTCTTCCTTGTTGTTGGTGAGGAAGCGGATGGAGCCGATCAGGCGGGGGAATTGGCGGATGCTGGAGATGGGTTCCTCGGTGTAAACGAAGAGGTAGCCTGGGAGGCAAGGATGGGCTTCGTTGTGGGCGACGCCTTTGACCCACTTGCGCTGGAGGATCTTGGCCTGAAGAACGGTGCAGTTATAAGAACCCTCCAGAATCTGCCGGATGGTTTCGGTATGCGTTGAGAGGCAGAAGAGGCAATAGGCGTGCATGAGGGGCACCTCCGGATTTAGCCCTCTCAGGTCCCT
>JAZUFB010000312.1:0-6237 GCA_045640475.1 Clostridia bacterium | reverse complement strand
TGTTTTCCTTTGGAGACAAATAAAGCAAAATGCATAGGCCAGCAATTCCGTTACTGTTATCAGCCATTTTGCGCCTGTTTGCAGATTCAGCTGCGATAATCGTTGTACTATCGGAAACAGCATCACTCCCAGGCATATTTCTCCAATGCCTCTGAATAAACCTCGAGGAATAAAAGACATCACGCGACCAAATACAGACAATATGTCACCATTGTTAGTTGTCAAAAGGTAAGTAATCATACCAAAGCCAATGATTGGCGCAATAACAAACTGAAAAAGATCAAAATTCCTGCGGCAAACAGGATACAACAATAGCATTGCAATCAGCATTGCTGATATATACCATGAAGGACCGTTGGATGTCCATGTTTCATACCCGAACATCCTTAGATTAAGGAATTCAAGCATAGTAGCCAAAGCATGCTTACCGACGATAGCTATCGTCACTTTTTTACACAAATGTCGAACCACAAAACCAATTGCCCCGGCTATTAAAATTTGGGGGCATATTGATAAATACTTTTTCCATACATAACCAAATGTTTCAGAACCCAATTTTTCGCTTGGCAATCCTGATTTTTTGGATATGCTGCTTGCCATAAAAAAACCGGATAGAATAAAAAAGAATTCTACAGCCACCGCACCTCTTGGAAACAACTGCTTATTTCCAATACTATCGCCAAAGTGAAATAAGGCAATAACGACAGAAAACACAAATCTGAGCAAATCGATCTTTCCATTTCTGTCGGATGGTCTGGCAACCGTAACTCTGTTTCCCGTTTCAGACATTTCGTTTCACTCCTGCATTATAGGTTCCCACGAATTTTCTGTATCGTCCACGATAAGCCTTCTTCATATGACACTTCTGATTTCCAGCCAAGCGCGTACAGCTTCGAAGCGTCCAGCCGCACATCGGCAAAAGACGATGCTCCTTTAGCTTCCAATTGATCGGGCAAATCATAAACCACTTGTTTTTCACTGATCCGGGCCAGCGTTTCTGCCAGTTCCTTCAATGACAAAACTTGCCGGTTATCTGCCACATTATAAGCATTTCCATTTTCACCGGAAGCCATAATCGTCAGAAGCGAAGTCACAACATCAAAGATATACAGATAGGAAAACGTTTGATACCCTTTACTTTTAAGTACAATATCTTCCCTGGCTACAGCTTTCAAAATGAATTGTGAAATTGCCTTGCTGTCAGTAAGCTGCATGGTGGGACCGTATATCCGGCATAGTCTGGCAGTCACAAAATCTACCCCGTTCGCCTCGCGGAAAGCATTGCAAAGGGCCTCGCTGGCACGTTTCCCTTCAATATATCCCGCCCGTAAGGTATTGCAGTCAATATATCCGCAATCTGTTTCACTGATGAATTCTTTACCGCTGCGGTTATCCCCGTAAACATCCCCCGACGAGGTGAAAACAAAACGACAGCCGGGATATTGTGAAACCACCTTCAGCAAGTTGTACGTTCCAAGGATATTGGACATCTCCGTTCCGATTGGATCACTGGCATACAGTCTCGGATGCGTGTTACTCGCCATATGCACAACAAAGTCAGGCTTTTCATCCAGTACAAACTCAGTCTGAACATCCTGTTCCAAAAAGCGGATCTGTTCCCAGCCATTCACATCTGAAAAACGCTCACGGAATTTCGCATTATTACGTCCGACCGCAATAATCCGCGTATGTTTGCCATATAGTTCATTACGTTTGAGCAGCACACGGATCAAATACTTACCGACAAGACCGGTAGCTCCGGTAATCAGGACCGTTTTGTTGTCAATCTTATCCCAGGCCAGATCATATTGTGCGGCCAAAGTAATCTCGTTAGCAAAATCAAAAGCCACCATTCATCCCTCATTTCTGATTCAGCCAGATATCACACAAATTTCTAGCTTTCTTCAAATCATCGCGCCATTGCGGATTCCCTGTATACCAATATTCCATTGTGAATCTTTTGATTCCGATTCCATAGGCTTCCCGGGCAATGGAGGGGAAATCGACCCACCCGTCTCCGTAAAAGAGCCCACCGTAACGCACCGGAGTAACTTCTTTGAAGTGAAATGCCAGAGCATGACCCCTTGCCTTGCTTAAGTCACTGATAATAGCAGGCATGTTATTGCTGAATGCATTGGTAATATTACCTGAATCCGGATATAACCGAAGGTATGGAGAAGACACTGCGGCCTCTGCTTTCAGACATTTTTCCACAGTGTCCATATAATCATTTTCCATATTCTCGATGCCAAGCAGCATCCCGTGAGCATATGCAAAATCCGCTGCTCTTTTCAGATTTTCAAAGAAACGTTCATCAGTCGACTCATCCCGCCGGTCAGACTTTGGCATATCTGCCCCCGGAATCTGAATCATCCGGATCCCCAGTTTTTCCGCAAAAATCACGGTATGGCGGAATATTTCCATTCCTCTCCCGACAACAACCGGGTCAGGATGACCAAGAGTATATGTTCCAAGCGCGCTCAATCCCAGAGAACTGATTGCGAAATCATTCTCCCGAATCGCATCTTTGGCCATCCTGATATACTCATCGTCAAACACACGGCTGATTCTTTGTTCTGTACGATCAATGTTGATCTCGAAAAAATCAAATCCTGCCTGTTTGGCTTCTTTCAGCATCTCATTCAAAGAAAGCGTCTCCGGAAACGCCTTCTCATAAACTCCGACTGAATAATCTCTTCTCACTTTTTAAGCCAACTCGGTCTGTTGGAATCAAGTAGCGCGCGGAAAATATCCAAATCGTCCGGAGTAGTCAGTTTCAGGTTTTTCTCCGATCCTTGAGAAAAATACAGTTTGTATCCCATATCAGCATACATAGAGGCGGAGGCGATAGCATTCGTTATTCCCTTTTCGAGTGCTTCCCGATGCACTGCCGCTAACTCCCCTATATGGAAAGTCTGCGGAGTTTGTGTTCTCTTCAGGTTTGACCTTTCAATACTCTTTGTGGATGTTTTTCCATCTTCAGTCATTAACATAGCTTCAACACACGGAATGGAAGCAATCGCATTCCCGAATGTATTGGCTGTAACAATACAGTCTGAAATGATCTCCGTCGAAAGCATAGGACGGATTGCGTCATGAATCAGCACCAGGTCATTTGGATCATGATTCTTTTCAATAGCAAACACGCCATTGCGGATGGAAGCCTGCCCATTTTCACCGCCAGGAATAATATCCTTCAGTTTTGTAATTTCAAACTGCTTGGCATAAGCCCTGAGAATGTCATGCCATCCTTCCACACAAACCACATAGATTTCATCAATATCAGGATGCTGCTGAAATGCCTGCATTGTGTACACAATAACCGGTTTATCCTCCACATTGATGAACTGTTTCGGAATACTCTGATGCATTCTGGCGCCGATACCCCCGGCAATAATAAGTGCAATATTCATCTTACATCTTGTATGATACTTCAAGCGGAGAAATCATACTTTCCTTTCATATTTTTAAGTACCGACCATCATACCAAAGGAGAGGACAGCAATCGCCTCCTTTCACCTCAGAAAATCTGGCAAAATTCTCCCATCTGTTACATGCCAGGCTTCTCATAACTGGTTGATTTCCTGGCTTGCTCCGTTCTGTCAACCCAATAAGTCGTATTTGGATGATGTCCAACACGCTTTTTAACAGGAGGCAATTGCATATAATCACGATAGATATTCGTCAGATACTCTTCATATCCATCGAACACCATATAGTTTTTCCCTTCAAATTCCATATCTGAATAGCTGTCAAACCCACTTCTGTGCAACATTTCACGCTTACCGTAGGCTGATGTAAAATTACCGACATATTCGGAAGTGTCCCAAGGATATTTCTGCATCAGTTTTTCAATCTTTCTGTTCCAGAATTCAGTCGTCGTGCACTTTTTTATCACTTTTTTGAAGAACAGTACAACCGGTCCTTTGTTAGCGTAAGATTTGCTGTTATTCTCATGGATAGTTGCCCTACGGAAACGGAAAAGAATTCTCATCCGCTTCATATGAATTTCACGCAGAATTTTGCTTTTCGGCAAGCCATCCACAACACAGACATCCACAAATAAACCCTTACCAAAGCTGATCGTATTGGGTGATTTCACAATCATCGTATCCGTATCGATCAAACGTCCAAAGACATAAGGATATCCTGGTTCCTTTACGCGATCGACATATACATAGCGTCCGCCATCCGGGAAAGCATCCCTTAACTTTTCAAACTCCGGTCTTGAGAGAAAAACATCCACATCATCATCCCATGGTATCAGGCCTTTATGTCTTACGGCTCCAAGTAAAGTCCCGCCCGTCAGAGAGTACTTGATATCGTTTTCACGACAAACTTTGTCAAAATACTCAAGTAATGCCAGGTTTATGAATTTTTCTTCAGCAGGGGTCACTAATGTACCGGGTATCTTTTGATCCACCTGCTGTAGATAAGAATTTCTATTCTTCTTGTCATAATAAATAGCTTTGCATTTATCCGCATCCATCGGTATATACTCAACATCAGGAGACAAAGCGCATTTGGCTATTGCTTCAAGGCAACAAAGTTTTTCTACAGCCGCTTTGGGCGTGCTATCCCAAACGCAGGTAGCATAATCCCTTATCAGAACTGCACCGGGTTCGCTGGTATCAGATTTGGAAATTGCTTCAAGAACAGAATCGATCAGCATATCCTGATAGTCATTACCGGAAACATCAATTTCATCAGTACAAACAATAGGCCCCGGGAAATTCTCCGCGTGATATCGACCATACACAGGAATATCTTTCCCCTGAAGAAAAATCTTCTCCGTATATGGCCCGCAATAAGTCACGATTGACCCGATTTCCGGATATTTTTCATAAATCCTGTTATGCAGCTTATAATCCAATATTGACAGATAACCTATATATTTTCCACACTGGTCTTTATCCAGAGTAAGCAGAGAATCTACAGTCTGTTTATCAATGCGAACATTAGGAGATGAGAATATTCTGATTCCATTCTCTCCATCTGCTGCCGACACTACTGCGCGATTGGCATTCCTTGCGCTCTGTTTCACAATCTGCTTTCCGGCAAATATCACTTCTTCTTGCAGAATCCTCAGCATTTTACATGCTCCCCCTTACTTCAAACTCAAACACAGCATGATTTTCAGATGCATATTCATCATTGGTTGTTTGCCATACGCCATAACATCTGTCGAAATATTTCTCGACCCTCAATGGTATGCTGACAGGCATCTTCTCATATTCTTCATTTCTGTATCTGCAATAATCTTCCCGCTTGAAAGTTTCCCGAAAAAAGCAGAATCTCCCTGCCGGTGTTGTTACATATTTGGTTGAATTATCCCGGCACCTTCCGTTCATTCGCTCTGCTTTGGCGGCAATCCGATCCGTATCAGCAAAGACAGCCACAACAGCTCCCATAGCAATTTTCAAAACAGCTTTACGTAAAAGTGGCGTGTGTTTCGGAATCACCTGTAACAATTCTTTTCTGTCACGGTAAAACTTTCTACAGGATAAAAGCATTCCATACCACAGGCATCCAACTCCGTGCAGGGACCTTTTTAAAAACCCATTGTATGTATTTTCAACAATAAAGAGATCTACCGATACCCCGCATTCTGCATTTCCAAAGTCATCACGGGTTTTATATCTGGTTCCTTTCTTTCGTACTTTGGCAAGCAATAACGGGTAACCTGGTGTTTTTCCTGGTTTTTGAACAGAGTACTTCGATCCAAATTGCTTTTCAAAAATTTCAATAAAGCGCTCGTAGTCTTTTCTGGGCATACAAATATCAATATCGTCATCCCAAGGAATCATTCCATGTTCTCGAACAGCCCCCAGAGCAGACCCCCCGCATAATGCGTATGAAATCCCGTTTTCATTGCAGAAATGAACAATATCCCGTAACATTTCCACAAGGCAATTGCGCAGAGCATTTCGTTGGGCCTCATTCAGAATAATTGCGCCAACAAGTGGTTGCCGTTTCATTGAATCAAATGTTCGGAACACCCTAATGCCTCCAACACAAAAATGTACCTAAACAGAAAAATTATAGCCTTTATTCTGAAGAGTGTCAATATTACTGGCTTTCCACCTTTGTTGGTTTGTGTAGGTTTACAATTGATGTGAGACTGGAGGGATAGAAAAAAACGATTGAGTCAGTTAGAATAAAGTCACCACAACCCAAACTAACGAAAGGACTCAATCGCATGGATATAATAACACAACAGAAGCGGTATTTGCCACA
>JAZUFB010000311.1:0-8816 GCA_045640475.1 Clostridia bacterium | reverse complement strand
TATCGCGATTACAGATGCTTTGCACATGTTGTGCTTCTTCTTTATTCTCGAAGCGTTCCGACTTAGCTTCAAGGCCAGGCGTAGAGAGCTTGACAGTATAGAATGTTTCAGGCTTGAATGTCTGAATCTCTCTTTCACGGCTTGTGATCATCGCCATGGTTGGTGTCATGACCCGTCCGACATGTAGCGTAGGTCCATAAACCAACGAATACAGCCGTGTAGCATTCATACCGATCAGCCAATCCGCTTTGGCACGGCATAAAGCAGCTTCATATAACTGATCATATGATTTTCCATCCTTCAGACTGGAAAACCCTTCACGGATCGCGGTCTCCTCCATGGATGAGATCCAGAGGCGACGGACTGGGAGCGTACATTCAGCCGTGTTATAAACAAGGCGAAAAATCAATTCACCTTCGCGTCCTGCATCTGTTGCACAAATCACTTCAGTCATTCGACTATCATGCATCAGTTTTTTTACGATTTCATACTGCGTTTTCGTTTCTTCAGAAACAGTAAACCGCCATTGTTCCGGAATAATTGGAAGATCCGAATACCTCCACCTCAGATATGCCGGGTTGTATTTTTCCGGCAACGCAAGCTCAATCAAATGACCAACACACCAGGAAACCACACAATCTCTGCCTTCAAGATATCCAGTACATTGCTTGTTTGCTCCGAGTACTTCAGCGATAGTGCGGCCTACGCTGGGCTTTTCTGTTATAACCAGATACATCTTTTCCCTCCATAAACAGTGCCCTGCGGTCTACTGCATGAAACCGCAGGGCGAAATCTTACTCTTCAGATCCGGAGTCTTCCTCGTCATCTTCCATATCGAAATCATTATCCAGATTATGCTTCGATCCGCTATTCTTTTTTTTATTGAAAAGGATAAAGGCAATCACAGCGCCAATAGCAATCAAAACGACCAATGCAATCGCACCTGTCATTTTTGACGGTTCTTCTTCCGCGGGTTCAGTCGGAGAAACCGGAGGATCTGTTGGAATCGGTATTGCAGTCGGTTCAGGCGTTACATACACAATCTGCGGAGTAGGAGTTGGCACCTCCTCCTTTTCTTCATCAGACAGAAGTGCCATCAGATCACGTTCATCAACCAAGTTCATGAAGTAGGTCTCATACATCTCCGCATCTTCATCAATCGGCTTATCGTAGTCAATAACAAGATAGAACGTATTGCCGTTTTTCGTTTGCAGCGTTATAAACTGTTTATTGGTCGCCGCGGAATATAGCATATCCGTTGTATGACTGTTACCGTCTGACTGATACGGCATTCCGGGACCAAGCGTAATGTATTCCGTTTCATACACAGTCTCAACAACTTTTTCAATAATCGGCGTTGGTGTTGCTGCGGGTTCAGGAGTGGCTCCACTATACGTTTCTTTTTCCGAAAAATATATGGATGAGGAACCGCCTGTCTTCGTATCTTTAGTAGTCTCTGGTTCTTTTATAGGTTCTTCGGTTTCAACAACCGGATCTTTTGTTTCCTTTGGTTTCTTTGTCGCAGTCGGAGCTGGCGTAGGATCCGGAAGCTTTTCATAGCATGTATTGATCATACTTACAGGCTCGGAGAAATTGCCTGCATAGTCAAAAGCGCGAACGGCCAAACGTTCGTACTTAGTGAGTGTGTCCGTAATGGGAATACTCATTTCATCCCCATCAAAAACGGTAAAAAGCAGTCCGTTTACCTGTACACCTGCGATACCGGACAATGTATCACTGGCTACAATATCGAGCGTTTTCTCATTGATCACGGCGCTGACCTTTGGAGGTTCACGATCAAAACAATCAATGTCCTTTTCTTCGGTTAGTTGTTGTCCTTCCGAGTCTGTAATACGCACCTTGAGCGTCTTGTTATCTGTCACCTCGACAGATATACGTCCATCATTCGCGTTCTTATAAGCTTCGGTAATGTCTTGCCAATCTTTTCCTGACTTATACTCCAGTTTGGTCATGGTTTTGTCAGCTGATTCTTCCACCCGAATGGTCACGTCAATCGATTCGCCATTCGTCCATCCATTGGGCACAGTGAAAGCCACTTTGAAAGGTGCTGTTTCCGCGTTGGCCGTAATCATAATGCATACAAGCAACAAACAAAAAAACGTACAAAGAGATTTAGTCATCCGCTTCATCTGAAACAACCTCCTTCTTCACAGGCTTAGGTTCAAGCTGAACAACAGTCAGTGTTTTCATCAATTCGGCAGGGACCTGCTTGCCAGAACGAATGGCTTCGAGCATATCCCGCAGTTGTTCAGGAGTTACGTTATATGCGTCAGCAGTAATATGAATTGCTGTATGATCCGCTTCAGTGACTGCCGCACGAAGTTCTTTTACCTCTTCCTGCAGATCAATGAGGTCTTGTTCACGTTTTTCCAGCAATTCATGCAGTTTTGTACGGTCCGAGGGGAACCGTCTTCTTTTCATATTGCTCAAATGAGTACCTCCATTAGTTAATCGGCAAGCGACCGTAGCAAACAAGCTTTTTGCTCCATTGATCGGAACAGATGTCTGCAAATCCAACCGGATCGCCTGCATGAATCATCATGCCGTTACCCACATAGATACCAACATGCGTAATACCTTTTACTTTTCTTCCCATGGTATCTTTAAAAAACACAAGATCACCCGGTCGGGCATCTTCCGCATCTACTTCTTTACACAAGTCATGCAAACCGTTCGCACCGCGGTTTTTCATTTTATACACGCCGGAATTCCGAAATACGTAGCAAACAAATCCCGCGCAGTCAAATCCATCTTTGGGTCTTGAAGCGCCATATACATACGGATACCCAATGTATTTTTCTGCTTCTGTCATCAGCTTTAGAAAAACTGGATCTGCTCGAAGCAGTGCTTCCGGAATCGTATAGCGTATCAATGAACCTTTTGACTTAACCCCGCCTGCTTTGATGTTTTCTTTACCTACCGATGAAATTACGGGGAAAGCTTCTTCTGCATCTTCAAGCAGGACATACTCAGCTTCTTCAATGACCTCATATGAACTCAGCTCATCAGCGTCTGCATCCTGCAGCATACCGAAAAGGTTGACCAGTAGAATCATCAGGATCAAGCATGCAATTGCATTGATAGGTTTGTTTGCATATTTTGCTTTGGATTTCATATGAAACACATTTGTTTTCCTTCCATCATCAATCTTTCCTGCGATCAAGAAGGCTCGCAAGTTCTATCATCATTACAGACCAGGGAACCGTCCGAAGCTATGAAAATGTTTTTTATAGTATGAATCATTCAAACTGACATACCCGATCGGTGATCCGCAGTGCAGCATCATGTTATTGCCAACATAGATCCCGCAGTGCGTAATACCGGCTACATCATCACCCATTGTTCCTTCGAAGAAAACTATATCTCCCGGCTTTGGTTCATCTACTTTTCTGCACGCGCTGTATAAGCCTTTTGCACCAAGCCGGCCACAGTTGTATACGCCGCTGTTTGTGAATACATAACTGACAAATCCAGAACAGTCGTAACTGGTTTCCGGACTATCTCCGCCCCACACATATGGATATCCAATATACTGTTCAGCTTCCTCTATCAATTTTGCGAAAGTCGGATCCGAATCCAGTACTTCCTGTGGAATGTCATACTTTCCGGGTTCTCGTAGCGGTACAGCATGACCGCCGCGGAAAATGCCCTCCATATTGCCATGAGTTGCCATGTACAATGCATACATACCCAAACCATGCCGACTCATGCTTACTACCGGAAGGTGTGAAAGATCTTTATTTTCCAGTTTTACATTGCAGATTTTATATTCGTATGGAACACTGACTGATACACTGATGTATTCGCCGGTTTCTTCATCATACTGATAATCGGTTTCCGAATGGTACCTGGTTTCCGTTACGATATCTTCCGTTACAATATACTGAAGATTGAAATACTTTTCGATCACCGGATAAGCTGAATCAATATCCCAGTCCTGTCCGTCATAGTATGCGGAGATAATTGCAATCAGTACATATGGATCATGCCAGATTTCATCCGCGTCTACATGATATTCATCGCAGCCGGGATGATACTTTTCATAGTTTTTCATTTCATCCTGCAGTTCTTTTTCCTTTGCTGCATACGCACGCTCTGCCGCACGAACATCTTCCTCTTCTGCCGGGTAAGTACCGATAACAACCGATTCAAGAACTGATTGTGCAAGTGGCGTACACGATTGAATGGCACTCATAATAATCAGTAGCATTCCTATCAAACCGCAAATCAATACTACGCGTGGACTACTCTTTAGTTTTTGACCTGCCTTTTTTATCACATCAACTGCAGTTTCCGTTGCCTTTTCAGCATCCTTGACTGTACTCTCTGCCTGATAAGCTGTGCTTTTTCCTCGTTTGGCTTTAGCGTACTCTTTCCTGATAGCATGCTTTTGTTGCCATCTTGACACAGGATTGCTTGTGAATTGAGGATTCTCCGTTTCTTGCTTCTTTTGCAGATAACGTACGTTCGCCTTGTCCAACTTTTTCTCTGCACGGTCAAAGTTCCGATAAGCACGTAATTTGTGTGAATGATAAGCATGTTCGCCCATCTGAAGCGATGTTTTCATTGTATTGTCTGCTGATAACGCGGCATTAACTCCTACATTATCATCCGCATTACTATCGCATACCTGTCGATGAAACTGATCACCTGCACTTCGAATCGTCTTCTGCACTGGATGCATCATTCGAGAAGCTGGTTTTTTTGTTGCCTCTTCAAACCTCAATCGGACAGTCTTGTTCTTCGGTGTCTGCGGTATCGCATTGGGTTCGTTCACCTTAGCCGTACGATCCTGTGATGGTATCTTCTCCATGGAAGGAGTCCCGGATGATTGTACTTGAGTTTTCTTTTTGCGGGTGTTCATTACAGAAGGCGCGGAAGGATCTGTAAGTGGCATATCCCCGTCAGTAGATTCAGGAATCCCGTTAGTGTTTTCCTCAGCCACTGTTCCTTCGATAGTAAGCTTCAGACGATGTTTCTGTGGGAGTCTCTTCTTTGTCTTTTCATATTTGTCTGCAGCCTTTTCTGCCTTGTCAGCCAGTTTTTTCAATTCCGGGTTATCCAGTTCGTCTTCCGAAAAACGAAGTTTTGACGGAGTATGATCGCGTGTCATTCGTTCATCTCCCTCTTATGCATTTCTTCGTTGAATAAGGCCTCTATCTCTCTGTCATATTCGGATGCTATACGGAATGCACACAGCATAAAAATGATAAAGAACACCAGCAAAGGAATCACTATCCAGACTATGGTCATTTCCAAGCCTCCATATATCACGCAATATTGACTTCTGTCGGCTTGGTCGTCATGATCTGATAAAGTTTTGTATCCTTCGGGAATCTGTCCTGGAACGGCAGAATAACATTCCCGTAAAAAAGGAGCCCTTCACCCTCACTGCTCTGTGTCACATATGACAACTGATGCGGTGAGATCCCAAGCTTTTTTGCAAGGATCTCACGGTCACCGGCAGCCTGATTCAGCATGTAGATATAGTCAGAGTTTTCAAATATGTTTTCAATTTCCTGACTGGAAAGCAAGTCCTTCACATTCTGTGTGATACCGGTAGGGATACCACCCCACTTTCGAAATCTTTTCCAGATTTCTACACTGTATGCGGCAGTCTGCTCTTCCTTCAGCAGAAGATGAAACTCATCCATGTAATAGCGAGTACTCTTTCCTTCCGCACGGTTTGCGGTCACGCGTCCCCATACCTGATCCTGTACGATCAGCATACCGAGCTTTATCAACTGTTTACCCAGTTCCTTGATGTCATAGCAAACCACGCGATTATTCACATCAACATTCGTATGATGATTGAATACGTTCAGTGAACCGCTTACATAGATTTCAAGAGCAGTAGCAATATTCTGTGCTTCTTTTTCATCCTGTTTGCGAAGTGCATTATACAGATCTTCCAGTATGGGAATGTTTTCAGGGCGTGGATCATTCATATACGGTTGATACACAATATGAACTGCACGGTCAATGATCGTTTTCTCAATCGGCTGAAGACCATCACGCCCGCCAACGATCAGTTCACACAGGGATAGGATAAAATCAGATTTCAAAGAAAGAGGATTTTCATCATCGCTATAGTTCAGGTTGATATCCATAGGATTAATATAGTTCTCACTGTTCTGTGAGATTTTGATCACCTGTCCGTTAAACATCTGAACCAGCGGTCCATACTCACCTTCGGGGTCGCAAATGATAACGTCATCCGGAGTTACCAGAATAACATTGGAGATTTCTCTTTTCGCCGCGAACGATTTACCGGAACCGGGTGTACCGAGAATCAATCCGTTCGGGTTTTTGAGCCATTTCCGATCAACCATGATCAGGTTGTTGGAGATAGCGTTCAAACCGCAATACAAAGCTTCCTTCCCAGGCTGAAACAGTTCCTGTGTCGTAAAAGGTACAAAAATAGCGGTTGACGATGTTGTCAATCCGCGTTGAATACTGATCTTGTTCAATCCAAGCGGCAGGCAGGATACCATGCCATCTTCCTGCTGAAAATCAAGTGGGATCAATTGACAGTTATGCTGCTGTGCGATGCTCTGCGCCTGTTTTACATTCAGACTCAGCTGTTTTTTATTATCCGCTGTGTTCTGCACCAGGAAAGTAATCAGAAACATTCGTTCATTTCTGCTCTGTAAGTCTTCCAGCAGTTTTTTTGCCTCACCACCATAGGTAGCAAGGTCGGATGGAATAATATCCATATCATAGCCGGCACGAACAGCTTTCTTTTGTTCCGTGATTTTCATTTCATCCAGTTCGGTAATCTTGCGTTTCACATTCTTGATTGCTTTCGTCTGATCAATCGCCTGAATGTGCAAAGACACAATCAAGCTCGATTCCATTGCAAGGAAATCCGCGAGCACACGGTCATTCAGATCAGAAGCAAGGATCTGAAAAAAGCTGACTTCACTTTGCTTGCTTCCCATTCCAAATGAACATTTATCATGAAATGAAAAAGAACTGGGGGCAACAAAGTCACGGGTGCTTAACCCTGTCGGCGCAAGCCATTTCCAATCGAACTGAAATGGAGACTGCGTTTCCATATGAAACATATCATACATCAGCTTCAGTCGCTCTTTTCCGTTCAAGGGAGAAGCCGCAACGCCAAGGCGTTTGAAGTTATTCATGAGATCGATCTCGATACGCTCCAACCTCGGTTTTGCGACCTTATAGCTTTCCGCCTCAATACCAAACGTAATGAATTTTGTCTTGGTCAGACCATTATTGCCTTTGGCAAGCTGGTTAAGCAGCATTTCAGCATATTCATGTCGAACATCGTTGAACCCGTCATCCTTATCGGGAATCATGATCGATTTCTCGAATTCAGCCGCACCGGCAGTAAGGTTCAGAAAAGAAAACTGCAGATGGATCGAAGAATCGAAGTAGTTGAGGAAATCACACCAGCCTTCAAAAATACTTGTCTTGTCATCATTCTGGGCCAGCTGATAATTGATATCCTGAAACTGAATCGTTTTTGTATAGTATGTATCTGTCACCTGACAGACACCGTTGGGCCACATCTGCTGATAGGGAATCGTTCCCTGCGCTGTTCGGGTTTTGTACGCTTTCTGTTCCTGCTGTCGCTTGTCCATCAGCGCTTTTAACTGCTTTTTCTCAGCTCGGCTCAGTTTGATTTTTTCGTTCTTTACCATGTAAGATCTGATTCACCTCTTTTTGCATACGTATGTTTTCATCAATCACCGTATAGAAATTGTTCGTTTCATAAATCCTTTTTTTCGGTCTGACAAATCGTGCTTCAATGATATGTTTCAGTACTACTTCCAGCGGTTGTCCGTGTTGCTCATACATGGCCAGCATAAAGCACGGAAGCATGACAATGATCATTAGGAACGATGCCGCGCTCGTCCCGATTGCTCCCTTTGTCAAAAAGAATAAAGGCAATCCAACCACCGCACCGGCACCGAAACAAATAACCTTACGCTTGGTCAGGTTAAAAAGAAATTTGGTTTTGACCTTCGTCAGGTCTTTGGGAACTGGAACATAGGCCACTTTGTATATCTCCTCATATGCTATTTTTTCATCGCTCTATTGTAAACGATTCTATTGACTTCATGGATCGGCATTCTTTTTCCGACCATGCTTCGGCTATTTTGTCGTTTCGGTTTGCGGCAGCGCAGTTTTTTCTTGTGTTTACGGTTACGATTTTCATTCATATACTTACACCGTCCTATTAGTGTGCACCGAAGATTGACTTTGCAACCGAGCTGCTCTTGAACAGCGTAAAGCATAGCAACACTGTATATCCGATACAGGTCCACAAAGCAGCACTGATATCACTGCCTACAGTGATCGAGTTCACAAGCACCGCATAAATACCGACGCATACCATGATCAGGAAAGCTTGAAATCCCAAAGCAAACAGCGAACGCAAGTAGTTGTTGCCCATCTGCCCCCATTCACGATTGACCATTGTAGCCATTGGTATAGGGGCGACCGAAGTTACCATGTAGATTTCAATCATTCGTCCATATACGATAATGAAAATGCAGATTGAAAGTACCCATGCGATAATGCCCATCAGAGACGACTGGAACCACAACCCGAACAATGGGCCAACATCCTGTTCCATCAGACTTGCTTCCATGTTTCCTAACAGTCTCTCAATATCAATTGCTGTATCGCCAATAATAACGCCGGATGCCTGACTGACCACACTTTGAGCTACGTCAAAAACACCCATAACAATATTCCATGTATTTGTAACGATAAGTACGGCCGCGGCAGATTTAAATGCCCACTTGAAGAACATCCATGTATCT
>JAZUFB010000310.1:0-8346 GCA_045640475.1 Clostridia bacterium | reverse complement strand
GTTCAAAAATATGCTTCAGACGGGTCTCACGATTCGGATAAAGCTGCTTCATTCGTTCGCTGCGATAGAGCCGCTTAACGATTTCGGCAATATAAAGACCTGATTTCATATACAGATCGATGAAGGTCTTATCCGGATTGTCGAAGCAGCCCGGATTCTCTTGCTCAAGCAAATCGACCATCTGGATTACGGTCACTTTAGGGGTGAATATCTGGTTTGTTTTCTGCGGCGGTATAAAATCAAAAATATCCTGATCAGCGGCATCGTCGAAATAGTCAGCCAAATCTGATTTGCGACGCAGAAACTCGCGTATCGAATCGTTGAACACGATTTCATTGAAGATATGCCCGCGGAATTCCTTGATCTCGCCGGTTTCCTTATCTTGATAGGGTCCACCGTCACGGAGCATTCGGAATTCATCAAGAGACACGCTGGTAACATCGCGGAAGACATCGTCCGGGACGATGCGGTCGAAATTCTCAAGCGTCGTGTCCTCGGTGCCATAGGCCATAAGGAAGGACGGAATCGTGCGGGTAAAGCCGCGGAGGTGATCCTTGATGGTATCCTCATGTGTTCGCTTGACTTGGTCACACTCTTCCGTTTCTACAGTGCGGTCAACCTCCTGCTTTGCCTCTGCAGTAAATGCTGTAACAGCTTCCTTGATAGCATCAAGCAAGTTATCTTCATTTTCTTTGTTCAGTCGGTCGTAATCTGCATATACAGCTGCTTTTTCCTCGTCTGTAACTGCCTCAAAGATATCTCTCTTTTGAGCCTCTTCAAGACCTGCTTTGACACCATTGTAATCAGTCAACGCAGAATCGACGATATGGTTGGCCTTATTCTCCAGTTTTGCTTCCAGTTTACGGCGAGAAGAAGACTTCATCTTATCCCCGTACTTTTCTGTAGCATCCTGAATGATTTGTTTGACGGCCGTCTCCTTGATCTGCCTCTTTAACTTTTCAGCGGCAGCATCCTGTTCCTTCTTTGTATCGGATGTCAGCGTCCCTTGCTCAACAGCATCGGTGACAGCCTGCGTCGGTTCTTCCTCATAAATCTTTGACCCGAAAACCGCCTCCGTCTGGCTGATGATGATTTCTCCCGGTACAACCACATTGCCCTCATCATCTGTCTGAATATCGGGAGGTACGTCCGTGACTTTGGGTGCCGTCTTGGGCTCGTCGACAGGATCCATACGCTGCAGAATTTCCAACACCTCTGCAGGTGCTCCGAATACATTTGAAATATTCTGGAACAAGAAATTTGACATAAATCCGCGGTTGACGACCTCTTGGGCATGGATCCTGCGCGGAATGGACAGCACCTTTTCTGCATCCAGCGCCACCATTTCTCCGTTGTCATCTTCACCGATCACAGGGAAGAAATTGAGCAATTCGCGCACATTATCCTTACGGGTGACATTCGTTCCGCCGCCGTTTGCCGTAGCAGGCTTCAGATCATTGGCAAACTCGTCATAAATCGTCAGGGTTCGTGCCGGGTCGAAATCGAAGACATAGGCGCGTTCCTTACGGTAGAACTGATCGCCGGAACGGAACAGGCAGGGATTCTGTGCACGAAATGCAGCCTGCATATACAGGGAGGGACTCTTGATGGAGGAAAGCATCAGTACGGCAGTCCATTCAGGAATGGTAACGCCCGTGGTCAACTGCCCGACGGATAGAGTGATGGTCTTCTCATGCTCCGCAATGGCCTTTCTGACCTTGTCGAAGGATTTCTGTGCCTCTTCCTCGGGATCCAACTTGCCGTCACCGGCGGCAATGACAATCTCATACTCGCCGTTACCGAATACAGAGTGCTTTTTCAGCTTTTCAGCAAGTGCCTTGGCACTCTCCACACGATTCAATAGCCAGAACGTATGCTTCAGCTCGCTTCTCAATTCAGGTGTGGAGAAGGGATACTTTGTTTGGTACGTCATGGCATCAAGGAAGCGATCGACAGATTCGTTATGAATGAACTTGCCGTTCTTTGTTTCAAAGAACTCGTTGAGGTCAAAGGCGTACTCTTCCGTTTCACCATCGATCTCAATTCCCTGATTGATTTCATCGGCAATGATGCGCGACATCTGATAAGAGTACATACATAGATCGGGTAGATTTTCATAAGGATTATGTCCCTCTCCGTGCCATTCACGCTTGGCACGCTGCTCGTCTGCATATGTCCAGTTATAAATTGCACTTTCCTCAAACTTGTCGCTCGCAATAGCCTTGAACGGAGTTCCGGACAGATGCAACGTGAATTTACGTTTGATACGGTCAAACGCAATATCCGTTTTATAGGTATCGACACCTTCATGCGCCTCGTCGATGATGAGAACATCCCATGTGACGTCGGCGATTTCTTGCAGCTTTTTGAATTTGCCACCGAAATATACGGAGCCCTTTAGGTCCTGAAGGCTGACGAAATGCACCTTGCCGTGATACTCACCACCCAGCAAGGCCATCCCATAATCGGCACTGCTGACGCAATGTTTCTTCCCCTTAACGGCGTCGACATCAGAGACAAACAACAGGCCGGACTCTGTGCCAATGAATTGCACGTAGTCAGAATACCACGAATTGGCGATGGCGGGTCGGTTGGTGACGATGAGAATCATATGGGCGTCCACGCTCTTGCAGAAATCGTAAGCGGAGAGGGACTTGCCAAAGCGGGGCTTGGCGTTCCAAAGGAACTCCGCCTGCTCATGCAGGGCGCGGTAGTCGAAGGTTTTCTCCACGGCCTCCTGCTGCTCGGCACGGAGCTTATAGGAAATGACGGTATCGGTGGCGATGATGCCGCGGCTGCTGCGGAAGTCATAGAACATGGCTTTGGCCTCGGCGGGAGTCATGCGGAACCATTCGTTCTTGGGGTCGTTTTCGATTCCCATCTTACGAAGATAGGCATGGAAATCGCGGTCGCTGAAGCTGTCGCCGGAGCCGTCGTCGAAGGTGGCATTGCCGCGCCACTCCTCATGGAAGATGACGTCGACGGTGTGCGTCTGCTGACCGAGGCGCTGCTCAATCATTTTTTCAGTATAACCGATTTTGACCCAGCCATCATGTCGTTCGATTTCGGGGGTGGTGTAGCAGTATATCATCGGCACGACACGGGCGCCGGTTTTGATCTGCGGAGCGTTTGCCATTACGCCATCTCCTTTACGTTGGTTTCGATGAAGTCGATCTCCTCCTGCGTCAGGCCGTACTTCTTGTACAGCTGACGGTCAATATTGGTGATGGAGGTGTTCCAATCTATGTCTGATTCTGAGGTGAAATCTTGAAGGGGAACATATTTGAAATTGCCAGGGGTAATATTTTGTGTTGTTTTGCTAACAGAAAGAAGAGCTCGCGCAAATTTGGTTTTCAAGTACAAGTGGAGATGCTCCGCTTCGGATTGAGATGTAAAGAAGCCGATACTGAAGAATGTTTCTGTATGTCCCGTCCCGGGATTGCCCACAAAGGATGGACCAAGGACTTCACCAAAAGCACCCATACCACTTGCTTTAGGTATTATCAGTTTATAGCTATCCAAATTCGCAACGTCATTTATATAATCCTTACGGATATATTTATTAACCCTCTCATTTCCGTCACGACCTACGATAAGAAGTTACTCTTTCCCGTCTGCTGGTATTGAATCATAAAAAATGGAGGGAGCTTTGCTGATGATATTGGATTTGAGATCATATTCGTGACCTTTACTCAGCAACGGTTTGACTTTCCCATCAACAATGATAGTTGCCTTTTTCAAGTTTGGATGTTCGGTGTGCATCAATTCCGTAAAATGGTATGAATAGCCGGACACACCGATATCGCTGACGGCAGCAAAATCATTTGGATTGTATACTTTGTGAAGAATGGAATTAAGTGTATCATCAATAGTGAAAATGCCTATTGCACCGAAGTCCTGATTGTTATCCCGATATGTAACAGCAACTCCACCCTTTATCTCTGTATTGGAAAACACAAGTGATGCGTCATCGTAGTATTTCATCACCTTGAAATGTTTATCCTGAAGCATTTTGGCATTCCATGTTTTGGGGGTAGATCCACCATCAAATAAAAAACGGGCAGGGTGAATCATTACCACCTTATCGCTGATTGTATTGGCAGCATCCATAAAGAGATGATATACAGGAGGACGATACCCATCATTATCACCTAGCGAATCATCTTGATAAGGCGGGTTTCCAATTACAAAATCAAATTTCATTCTCTGATACTCCTCTCTTGATATCAAGGTATTCAATCGAGCGGTCTGACCGCCAGTCGAACACGCGGCAGTGGATGCGGGTGTCCTGTTCCTTCTGCGCTTTTGTGGCCACGGTCGGCTGTACCGGGACACCGAACATATCCGTTTCGGTCCCATCATCTTCCGGTTCCATATCATCGACATCATTGAAGTCAATTTCGGTCTGTGTAATATAATCCTCCGGCGCACCGCATACCACCGTGCCACTGAGACCGTCCATCTGCCAGAAATTCCATGCGATGATATTCGCAGCCTTCCGCAACTCAATCCGGTCCGGGTCACGCCCCAGTCTTTCCCGAACAGCGTCTATGAACGTCATCAGCAGATTGATGCGGGCAATGAGCAGGTTATCGCCTTGAAATTCATACCCGTATACACTCTGCAGGGCCCGGAATACCCATTTGAGCCACTCCGCATCATCGGCAGCATTTTCGTTGATGACACGGAGCTTGCGGTCCAGTATGCCGATGCGATCCCGGGTCGGGATGATATCACCTGTGGCGGCATCATACCGGGACACTACGAACGGGGCTTCTCCGCAGGTAATCTCAAGCCGTCTGGAATCCACATACGTTTTCCATGTTCGATCCTTGTCATTCTCCGGGAATATTACCGGCTCCAGAATCGTCTCCCAAGTTGTGTTTACCTCCCGGTTGAATATGTCTCTGTGACCGAACCATACCTCGTCGCAGTCGTTGTTCATCCGATTGCAAATCCATGAAGGGGTAAATACCTCGGCATGGCGTCTGGTGCGGTTCGCCTGTTCCTCTCTCGCCTTGCATACCCGCGGCTGTACCACAGGGCCGTCTGCGGTTAAAAGCAGATCTGTCGTTATCTGATTTCCAAATGCGTACGCTGAACCATTCGGTTCATATGTCGTTGTCGCCCACACGATGTGTTTCCCCGTTGTCTTATCCGCAAGCAAAAGGTCCATACACATCACGATATTGCGTGTGGAAAAATCTATCAGCTTGTCCAGTTTGGTCACCACCTTATACATCCGCATTCGCCTCGATGGGCTGCGGGCGTGTATACTATACCTATGATAAGTATAACACTTTGTGCCGAATTCGTCAAGAGAGAATGCTCATGTCAATAAAAAACCTTATCCATTTGGAGCAGACCGTAAAGGCATCGTGCCGTATAGGTTCCTTCAAATCTTATGATCGGTCTGTATTTCGTTTCAACTTCATTCTTCTCAATAATGAAGTTTGCCATTGAGATTGGTTCACCGAACCACACCGTTTTCCTGTCGATAAGGGCGATTGCCTGTGTGGCGGACCATCTTTCATGTGCATAGGGACGAAGATAAGAAGATATGGTATTTATTTTTTCTGTTCGGATATATACATTGACGCCTCGTTGCTCGGCATAATACAACTCGTGGGCCAGATTAGAAAGAAATGTTTTGTCGTTACGCACTTCGCCGGGAACGTCAATTCGGATTTCACGTTGAGCCGAGCGTATGTCATTTAGAAATTGAGTGTTTCCTTCTTTAACACCCAACCATTTGTACCCGTATTTTGATAAATTTGCTGTTTCATTACCAAAATCGGAGCCTTGTAGACACTGTACGTTCCGCAGTTCGCGGATCAGTTCACGGAACATCAGCTGCGACGAGAGCTTCTTTTCCATATAGTCCATATTGGCACACGCAATGAATTTCCCTTTGGCACGTGTTAATGCAACATTGAAAAGCCGGTTAGCATAATCGTATTCAGTACGTGAGAGAAGAACGCCGGGATATCTCTGACGATAGCAGTCAACGGCATCATAATATATCACATCCTGTTCGGATCCTTGGAAAGAATGAACCGTTGCCGAGGTTATCGGCATAAGGTCAGGTGCCCTCTCGGATAGATCACGGGCCATTGCCTGATAAAGCCGCGATTGAGCATGGTATGGCGTGATGATGCCCACATTGCTGGTCTTCGCGCTTGAAATAGCTAATCCGATAACTATCATAGCACTCAATGGATTAAGTCTGGACGAGTCCCCTGCGTCGGAGCAAACTGACATCATTCCGGAAAAATCCGCAAGACCCAATGCCGCGCCGCGCAACGGGGCATTATCGGCTAATGCCGTCCGCTTTGTGAGCATTGAGGCATCCGATTTCAACAACAATCTATACATGGATTTGCTTGCATAATCAGCAATGACCGGATGCATGCGGTATTGAGTATCCAACAGGCAAAGCCATTTATGGCTGCTGAATTCCTGCACAGCCTTGAATATTCCACTGTACCTGAAAATATCCACATTCAGGATTGAACTGTCCTCAGTTTCGACAATAGGAGGAAGTTGAGAAAAATCTCCCAAACAAATGAAATGGCTTCTGGCAAGGCTGGCAGCAAAGATTACCTGCGGCACATAAGCCATACTCGCCTCATCAAAAATGACTACGTCAAAGGTATGATCATACAGAGTCTTATCAACGATTGCTTTGGATACTGTTGTTGCAACAAAATCCGCCTTGTGAACACTTTCTTGTTCTTCTTCCTTCAGGTATTCACGTATTTGTGCCAACCGTCGGTTGATGCTGAGTGTTCTTTCGGATGCTTTATTCAATGACTTTTTTTCGGCTATCAGTTCGAGCCGTTCTTTGTTCAAAGCTGGATGGCTCAGGAGCGTATAACTATATGCGGTCAGATATTCATGATCCAACAAGCCTTTATCATGTGGATATCCGTATCTGATGATTTTTCCCGGGCGATGATCCGTATCTTTTGCGAATACACGGTTAATTGCGCCATCAACAGAGACATTACTGTAAGATAACATCAATACTTTCATGCCTTGTTTGATGAACTCAAGTGAAATAGTCGCAAGTGTCTCTGTTTTTCCAGTGCCGGGAGGTCCCCATATGAAGGTGATTGGTTGGATCAAAGCCATTTTCAAGGCATTATCCTGACCTTGTGTTATCAATCGGTTCCGTTGGATATATTTTGATCCGTTGCAAATCAAATCATTCGTGATCGAACCTCTTTCCGCCTTCATCTCGAAAAGATGGTCTCTCAAGCGCTCAAGCAATCTCCATGTTTCGGAAGTGAATATAATGCGAGAAATATTTGCACCGAGGTCGCAATCCGAAGATATGGTGACGGAATAATCATCGCAGCAAACGATTGTGCCCTTGCACACACGCGGAGACTTAATAGAAATCTCAGTATCATCCGGATAATGCAGTTCGGTTTCGGAGCTGAACGAGTACAGGTATTTCTTTCCGTCTTTTCTGATTCGTTTCCCGTCATAAACGCTTTGTTCTTTTCCACCGTTCTTACGGGCAGCTGCTATTTCGTTTTGAAGAGCGGAATCGTAAATATTGCGAAATGTATCTACCGAATCAATTTTGGGAAGAGGGTTCGTTATTTCTCGTTTAATTACGACACCAGAAGAAGTGCTGTTCAATTTTGCCTCGCGTATTTTGGCTGCTTCAGTTACTTTAGCAAGACGTTCGGCTTCTATGGATTCTGCAATAGCGATTTCTTTTTTTACCAATTCTACGGCGTTAGTATCATAAAGAGTCAGATAGTCCCGGAAACAAATCGGAGCACTGAAGCGCACGGGCTGATCCCTTGAAGGAAATCGAACATAGATATATTTTCCGTCAGTGTCTTCAATAAATCCGTCCCCGATTGTTTTATGTCGGACTCTTTGGCCTTTCAATACAGAATAATCCATAATCGAACCCCTTCCTTCAATATCATATTGTATTGTATCATAACGATAAATGAAAGTCAATAGACTAAAGACAAACGAGTAGGTGTATGCAGAGCTGGCCCATTTTTTCTTGTGTACTAAAGAGGCGCAAATGTTGAGAGGTTTGTAGTTTTATGGTGATAATTCTTCAGCAGAGTGAATGGGAGAAATGTCAAAAAGCATTACTTTTGATACGTGATTGCCATTCTGAAAAGAATCCGTCGCATTACCGGAAAAGGTCGGTGCTGCGACGGATCCCTGATAATGCTAAAGCCCAAATTGCTATCAGGTTTGTGGTATCTTATGACTGCAGTTACACGTTAGACACCTTTGGGCGGGAGAGGAAGATAGTAGACACCTGTTACGTCGTGACCGTGTGTCCCCTCGTTCTTTTTGCTATATGTT
>JAZUFB010000309.1:0-2561 GCA_045640475.1 Clostridia bacterium | reverse complement strand
CGGTTATCAGGAGCCGCAGGCGCTTATCTGGGGCGAACCGCTCAATGGCGGGGTCGAAGTGTTACCGCGCCTTGCACTGTGCTACTATGTGATCATTGCGGGGATGATGGCGGTGCTTTCAGGGATCCTTTGGCTCATCGTCCGAAAAAAGCCTTGGAGCTGGATCGTTCGGCAGGTGTTTTTCGCGCCGGTGTGCTATATTCTGGCGCATTTGCTGATCATGGGGCTCCGCTCGATCAGTTTCTTTATCACGCGCGACTTCTGTTTCATCGTTCTGACCGCGTGCGCGCTATATGTGTTGGTTTCTCTTTTGTGGCAGGTTTGGCTTGGACGCAAAAAAACGGTATAATGGTCCCGGATGAAAAAACTGGAAGTGGGGATAGGTTCATGTATACTGAACAGGAAATACATGGAATCGTTGAGAAACAACGTGCATTTTTCCGAACGGGCAAAACGCTGGATATTTCCTGGCGGATCGGGCAACTGAAAAAACTGAAGGCGGCTGTGATCGCCCATGCGGAAGAATTTGAGGCGGCCTTGCATGAGGATCTTGGCAGGAGCAAGGTCGAAGCATACCTCTGCGACATCGGGCCGATCCTTGTGGAGATCAATGAAACGATCCGGGGATTGCGTCGCTGGGCAAGACCGGAAAGGCATTTTAGCGGGCTGATGTGTTTCCCCAGCGTATCCACCAAAGTCTATAAGATGCCTTACGGTGTGACGCTGATCATCAGTCCCTTCAATTTTCCGATCTTGCTGACCCTTGGCGTTTTGCTCGCAAGCATTGCCGGCGGTAATACGGCGGTCCTCAAGACCAGCTCCAAATCGGCGGCTTGTACTGATGCACTGAAAAAGTTTATTTCAGAGACCTTTGACGAGGAATATGTTGCCCTCATTGATGGCGGGCACGATATTGCCGATCTTTGCCTGGCGGAACGCTTTGACAAGATCTTTTACACCGGTTCGCCGAACGTGGCTAAGCATGTTATGGCGGAAGCCTCGAAAAACCTTACCCCCGTCGCGCTTGAGCTTGGCGGAGAAACCGGAAACTGGTGTCTTGTGAGGAAAGACGCGGATATCAAAGACGCGGCGCGAAAGATCGCGTTCTTCAAGCTCTGCAACGCGGGACAGATCTGCATCAACATCAATCAGATCGCTGTTGCGGAGGAGATTGCAGACGCATTTCTTGAAGCATTGAAAGCGGAATTCATCCGTCAGGCCGGGGAGCATCCCGAAAAAAACGAGGAATACCCGAAGCTGATTGCCGCATCGGTCTACGATAAATGTGAAAGACTGACGGAAGAGTACCGCGACCGCGTCTGCTTTGGAGGCACGGGCGTGAGAGAAGCGCAGAAATTTTCGCCGACGGTGCTGTATCCCATTGACCGGAACGACGAGATCGTACAGCACGAACTGTTCTGCCCGATCTTGCCAGTCGTTCCGTTCAGGGATGCCGAGGCTGATGAGATCCTGGATGTGATGAGCAAGAGGGAGCATCCCCTGGCACTATATCTTTTCACAAAAGACAAAAAGTGGGCGGACCGGGTGATGCGGACACAACAGTACGGCGGCGGTTGCATCAACGAGGTCTGCGTCCACATGATGGTCAAAGGGGTCCCCTTCAACGGGACGGGTCACTCCGGCATGGGCGCCTACCATGGCGAATGGGGATTCCGCGAATTTACCCATCCACAGACGGTACTGAACGGGAGAACACATCTGAACCTGCCGCTCCGGGAGCATCCATACGGAGGAAAGAACGAAAAGATCAAAATGAAGCTGCTGAAAATGTTTGAAAAATAATGAGGGTTGAACCTGTGAATTCAGGTTCAACCCTCATTTTATGCAGACTGCGTGTTGTCCAACGCCACCGGCACCTTTTTCGACAGCCAGAGGCCATAACCTCCGGCAACGAGGATCAGGATCACGGCGATGATCATTTCGACAGCCGGTGTCCGTAACGCGTCATTGGAGAAGGTGCTCAATGCATTGAATACACTATGGCACACGATGCACGGGATCAGGCTGCCGCCGCGGTAGAACACCTCCACAAACGCGAAGCCGATCGCTATGGCATACATCACCTGTAAGAGATTGGAAAGGAGATCCGCACCGCTGCCATTGATCAGGTTTACAATATGGCCGATGCCAAAGGTCAGAGAGGAGACAATGATAGCGCTGCGCACATTGGTGCGGCTCATGGCGCGGAACAGCAGGCCACGGAAGATCAGCTCCTCCAACACACCGGTCAGCAGCATGCTGACGGCGTAGAAGACCGATTCCACTACAGACATGCGCTGCGCGACACCCAACCACAGGTTGACGCTGGCAAGCACCACCAGCGGCGCATACCACAGCATGGCGCCTGCGCTACGGGCGGCCTTGCACAGACCGTATTTTTTCTGTAAACCGTTTCTGAGGATGAACATCATTAGCCCCACGATCAGGGCCAGATGGAAGGGGACAGTGATACACTTTACCATGCCCAACTGCTCAGAAAGCTGATCCGTCAGACTGCTGCCAACGACATAGATTACGATCCATATCACTGCAAACAGGAT
>JAZUFB010000308.1:0-7718 GCA_045640475.1 Clostridia bacterium | reverse complement strand
GGTCCTGTCAATACTTTTTCGCACATTTGAGCAGAAAATCCGCGAGTGCAGGCGATACCCTTTGAGCTCGGAGCCCCGTAACCTGTTGGGGTACGAGGCAAGCAGCCACTGCCGCCTACGGCAGCTTGACCTTGACAGCGGATCGCGCGGCGGGTACAATGAATAAAGGCGGCGGGCCTCTTTGCCCGATACCCTCGTCGCCCGTCGCCAGAATGAAACCGGCTGCCGCGCGGGCCGCGGTCAAGGTTGGCGTCAGAATTGGATGACCTCAGATTTCAGCCGCTTCCTCCCGTTCCATCGTGTACAGATGCTCCATATTCAGATACTTCTTTGTGCCCCAGTCCGTGGATGATACGTAGCGGAGTCTGGCACAGACCAGCATCAGAGCGCTGTTCCCGTCCGGAAATACGCCCACGGAGTTCGTCCGTCTGCGGATCTCCCGGTTCATCCGCTCAAGGCCGTTGTTGCTCCGGATCTTCAGCCAGTGCTCATGAGGAAAGCATGTGTAGGTAAGCGCTTCCTCGATCCCGCTTTCCAATACCTTTGCCGCAGACTTCAGCTTCGTTTCGCGCAGTTTTTCAACGATTTCCGCCGCTTTCCTGCGGCACGCGTCACCGTCCTCCTGCGCAAAGATCGCCTTGAGCATGTTGCCGACTTCTTTTCCGCGGCTGCGCGGCACATCGCAGAGGATATTCCTCATGAAGTGCACCATGCACCGCTGATACAGACTTTCCGGGAACACTTCCTGAATGACGGACATAAGCCCCGCGCACTTGTCACCAACAATGAGCCGCACACCGCGCAATCCGCGCTCCTTGAGGTGCCTCAGAAAGCGAAGCCAGCTGTCTTTGTCTTCCTTTCCGCCCTCCATGGCACCAATCACCTCTCGGTTTCCGTCCGAATTGACTCCGATTGCGATCAGTATCGCGATTCCGTCTATCACTCCGCCCCAGTTCTTTTTGAGATAGATGCCGTCTACGTATACATATGGGTATTCCGTGACCAGTTCACGGTTCCGCCACTGTTCGATCTGTGAATATACCTTCTGATTGAGGTTGCTGATGGTTCCGGGCGAGACTTTTGCGCCCCAAAGCGCTTCCGAGATATCCTCTACCCGACGCACGGACACACCCGCCAGGTACATCTCGATCAATGCTTCCTCTACCGATTCCTCCCGGCGTTTGTAGCGCTCGATGATGCCTGTTTCAAAGGGCAGCTTCCGCAGTTTTGGTACCTTGATGTCCACAGTCCCGGCTTTTGTTACCAGTTTCCTGTGATAATGTCCGGCTCGCGTGTCGACTCGGTCATCAGTCCGCTCGTACCGGTGCGCCTGCGTGATCTCATCCGCTTCCGCATCCAGCAGTTGGTTTAGCGTCTTCTCCACCGACTCGCGCACCATTTCGCTCAACTGTGATTTGACTTCTTCCTCATTTAGGTGTATAATCTCTGCCATGGAAGTCCCTCCTGTGTGTTTTTTGTGTGCAAACAATATTCTACACCCTTGGGACTTCCTTTTTCAATTGTGCGAAAAATATTATACGTTATCGGTGGCGTATAAGAATAGTCTGTCGATACAGGCGGAAGAATTTGTTTCTGCGGAATTAATCTATTGCTGAAAAAATCCCGTCCGTTTCTCGGACGGGATTTGTCATTAAGCAACGCCTTTGTATCATGTTAATACATACTCGTAATCTGGTATATTATAGATGAAGTGTATTGATTGCCTATACTACCGATGCTGATAGTAATAGATACAAACTTTCTGTGGCTAATTTATGATGTAGGTCAGCACTCATAAAGCCTGACTTCGCCCAGTAGACCAGAAATGAGGTTTTTTGGTTCACGCTCGATGTTTTCTTTGTTCCAGTATCGATTCCAACCTATAGAGAGTTGTCTCCATCATCATGTAGTTTTTTCCTGATGTGTGCTTGGCTTCTGCAATTCGATACAAATCCTCGACGGATGTTGCCATCGGAACAGTGCAAGCGCAGTGCTTACCTGCATTCAGAACTGCTATCGTTTGCTCTGCATGCATCGGAATGGGTGTAACCAAATGTACAGCATCACATTTCGGGTCATTCAGAATCTCTTCAAAACTGTTATAGCAACCATCCGCCAGACCTCGTTCAATAAAGGTCTTGCACAAATCAGATTTAATATCAAATACCTTGATACTTGCTACGTCTGGATGATCCTTATATATGCCAGCAAAGGCTCCCCCGAATCCCAATCCCACAAGAGCAACATTCAGTTTTTTTCTTAACATAAGCCATCCCCTTCCATTTGATAAACTTATAATAACTATATTACATATTAGTTACCATAATGTCAATATGATCCAAAGCATTCATTGCACGCCTCGTACTCTCCATCATACGAATACGTTGTCTTTAAAGAGCATATTTCGAAGTAAAGGATACTATACCTAGTCAGCTGCACGATAAAGCTACCGAAAGGCTCAAAGCTTCCCGAGTTCGTTGCATTGATCACTCTGCTGTCAGCACAATAAAGCTGTAAGGTGGCAGTTCAACCGATACGATGCCATCCTCTACAGGCAGCTCAAAGTATTCTGGATGTACGTTATGCGGTATTTCTGCGGTATTGGTATCTGCGGGCGAATCACTCGTGATTAACATACATTTTGCGCTGTTCACATCTAACCCGAGATTCAGATGCAGCAGTTCCGTCGAAGTATCGAAGTGTGCAATCTTCACTACGGTTCCTTCTTTTCTCTGACCTGCCGTGATATGCAGCTTCTCCGGGGAGGGGTTAGCGCCTTCTATGGCAAACACGCAGCTTACTGTGTTTTCAGCAAACGCCTTCTGCACGTCATAAGAAGGAATGCCGTACACTGCATGGTTACTGAAGTTAATCAGGTTAACCGACCAGCGGCGGTTATTTTCATGGCAGAAGAGCGGCGCATACGATGCAATCCGTACTCGGTTGCAGCGGTTTTCCATACGGATCATAAAACATGCTTCTGAGATGGCACTGAGCAGATTCCCGTAGCCTACTTCAATGTTGCAGGCATATTCGCCCACATACACTGGTATGTCGTCACCTTCATAGGCACCATACATATTCGGGAAGATCTGAGGCTGCTTATAGTAATGGTCATCGATCATGTCCATCGGCGCATCCGGTACCTTTGAGTTCGCAATCAGCGTGATTTCCGGATATTTCTGCTTGAGCAATGTGTAGAATCGCTTATAGCGATCCCAGTAAATCTCTCCGTAATTCTCATTGCCGATTTCAAGATACTTCAGCCGATAAGGTGCGGGATGTCCGTCTGCGGCGCGCAAACTGCCGTACTTCGTGTCCGCCGCACCGCAGATATACTCAATGCCGTCCAGTGCATTTTGTACCCACCATTCGAACTGCTCGCCTTCGGCGGGTTCGGAATTTCGCGCCTGACATGACATGCCGCAGTTGAAGACGTACATCAGATCGGCATCCATAGCCTCTGCAAGGTCGCAGAACTCCTTCATGCCCATGCCATCGCTTGCACGATAATCCCACAAATCCCAGTGTCCCGGACGATCCTCAATCGGGCCGCGCGTCTTCTTCCAATGGATGGCGTTTTCCATATTGGTCCCTTCGACAACGCAGCCGCCGGGGAATCGCACGAAGCCGGGCTTCATAGCATACAGTTTTTCAAAGATGTCCCTGCGGAATACGCCCACCGCATCATCCGGGAAAAGCGAAACGAAGTCTACCCACAGTGTTCCCGTCTGCTTTACTTCAATAAAGAAGCGTACATCAGGATCTTCGACATCGCTTTCCAGCGTAAATTCCTGCTTCGTAAACACTTCTGTGACCGGGAAAGCCTGCTTCACAATCACACTGCCGCCTTTGTACATGAGACCGGCTTCAACACAATCAATGTCTTTACCGCGCAGGATAATGCATCCGTGGTATGCCATCTTTTTCAGCGCAATGCCCCAATAGCCGCTGTTCACTGCGCGAACACCCGTTGCAGGCTTGCACACGGTTATCATCATTTGGTTTGGGCACTCCGGATTGCGGGGGTTCTCTGTGGTACGTTCCATGTAAGCCTTCGCACCGTATGAGCAGCGAAGCGTCCAGCCGGGAAGATCGTCCTCAAGGGAGAACGGTTCTTTATGCCCCTTCTTCGTATATACCGAACAGTTTGCGTAAACAGTTCCTTCAGGCAGACACGCGTCGGCGAAACTGCGGTTGCGCAGTAACTCCGCGTAAAGTCCGCCATCGCCTGCATGGTTGATTTCTTCATAGAATACGCCCCACATCCGGGGATTCGGTATACCGATTACTCTGTCGCGGTTGAGTTTCAAATTGTAAACCATATATGATCTCCTTTCGTATAGATGCTCATATGGATTTAAATATTATGCGTATTATATAAACATTATTACTTCATACTTGAATCCTTGACTGGTATTGCTTTGGCTGCAGTATAGACGTGTCCGGTATTTTGTTCGCATCCTCCAATGCTCAATCTCATACGGAATACTCATTAAGATATTATAGCAGATATCTATACCGGTCAAATGTGTGAAGGGTATTGAAATATCCACTCATTCTGTAATATCCGAGGTTTTTTTGAAACTCATAGCTACCTTTAAACCTCCAAGCGTACTCCTTGACAACACTATTCCGGAACTCCTTTTTGACAGTATCAGTCTTAGATTGATGTTTGCAAGTCCGCTGATTGTATTTTGATCATTGACTTTGCGCAGCTTTTCCGCTTGAAACTCAATATCTTTATCGGATAATTGAGAACCATTGTCTTCAATAACCAACATAACGCTGTCATTTAGGTCATATACGGATATTTTGATTAGAAGGTGATTTGCGGTACCGAATTCGAGACAATGCTTGACGGAATTTTCTACGATTGGCTGAATTATCAGTTTGGGTATTTTTGTATTTATGGCGGAGTTATCAATGTCAAATTCCACATTCAGTTGATCAAGATACCGTACCTGTTGTATCTTAATATACCGGTCGGATTGCTCTATCTCCTCCTTCAAAGTAACGTCGTTGCCGCCTGACGTATCGTGTGCGATATATTCATAATACTGTGATAAAAGCGCTGCGTAATCTGTTGCGGTGTCTGTGTCTCCGGCTTTGCAGATTCGGTACATCTGGTAAAACGAATTGTACAGAAAATGAGGTTGAATTTGTACTTGAAGGTATTTGATTTCGGCTTGCTGCGCAGCGATTCTTGACTGATATTCCTGGGTAATCAACGAGTCGAGTTTCCGAATGCTTGAGTTAAAATGATTGTATATCTCCGAAAACTCGTTATTTGCCATATATGTAATTTGCTTTTTGGTATCTCCCTTTGAGACACTATCGAAACTATCAATAAGGATATTCAGCGGATGACCGATGAGATGCTTAAGCAGATATGCGAAAACGGAAACTGCCAAGGCCAGAATAATTGCGATTCCGACAGCCCATATTACCAGCTGCATATCAATATATTTGATTTGTGAACCTGTATACGAAACGGATAAAATCAACTCTCTGTCTGTGGGCTGTGAAAATGAAATGGGCATTAAAAAGCAATAATAATCGCCCTGTCTGGACCAGGTATTGAATTCGGTTTGCCGTTCGTTTTTTTCGACGCCATCAATAATGCAATAACTTACCTCAATATCTGCCGACGGATCCTTAACAACATCCTGAATAAGCCTATCGATAGATAATTGGATATTGACAAGAGAACTGTCAAATGAGGCCAGACTCGCAGCAAGGTTGCGGGTCAGATTCATAGTGTTTTCGCTAATTGAGATGGTGTTACTTAGATTTTGCAGTTCTTCATATTTGTCAAAATCGATACTGTCGTATTTCCTGGAATCAGTGATTTGACGATTCTGGGACGGCAGGAAAATGGTAATACTGTCAATAAACGGATATCCGGCTTTGATAACTTGAAGTTCTGAGAAAATGATCTCCAACTTCTCATATATTAGTGAAAAGTCTTTTTCCCTGTTGTAATGAGATAATAAGTTGCTCTGCTTAGAAATGGATAATCTGAATAGGTTTTCATATACCTGATCAATTTGACCGGTAAGGTCGTTTGCTGATTTTGTGACGCCCTGTTGTATCTTGGCGAGATACTGATTGACATAGTGATCCCTGATACGGATTATCGCCATCAGGCTGCCCATTGTTGTGATTAAGGCCAGAATTATGAAAAACAGCAGTATCCGATTGGATGTTTTCATGAATCATTTCCTCAAAATATCTCTGATATATTGAACAGGCGTCTTTCCGCAATTTCTTTTGAAAAACGCGGAAAAATAGCTTGGCGATTCAAATCCGACTTTATGTCCTACTTCTTTTATACTGTATTCACCATTCATAAGGAGCTGCTTGGCGTATTCCATACGTACGGTGGTGATGTACGAAAGTAAATTGCTCCCGAGTTTTTGTTTAAATAAGCGAGATAGGTAAGCCGGCGTGTAGTATGTTTTTTCGGCAATTGTGGTTAGTGACAAATTGGGATCAGAGATATTGGCATTTATATAGCTCATTATATTCTCGAGAGTTTTATCGATATCCGGTCTGTTATTGTTATGAATGCAAATATCCAGCAGAAAGCCCCATTCATCTTCGGGTATGTCTGATACTTTATCATTTATGGCAATAAATGCAGATCGGATCCTTTCTATCTGCACAGCTTTGCCTGTGAAGATACAATTCACGTTTTGCTCATAATGAGAGAGCACTTCCATTATTCGTTCGAATCTGGAATGTATCTGGTTTGATGGAGTAATGGAAGATATATCGTCAAATCCGGCGAGCACAATGTACTGATGACCAGTAAGATGACTGATGTCTACATGAGCGCTTGGAAAAGATTCATTGAAATTGTGGAGGATAAGAGACATAAAGCGCTCCGAATGGCAATCATCGATTTGACTGATAAAAAGACCGATGAGAGCAGTTGTGCTCCCGGCAATGGCGGGTAATTTGCCGCTGATATGGGTATCTTCGTTGAGCAGCCAATCAATCAGGGCAGTATTTCCGATGGATGCTGAACGTTCGGGTACGGCAGTCAAGCATTGATCCGCAGCAAATCTTTCCTCACTGCGAATGCATGCAATCTGACCCAGAACTGCGTTTTCAATGTAACTGTCTCCCTGGGTTTTCAGAATATAGTCAACACAACATTTATGTCTTACTGCTTGTTGTACCCAATTGAACTCCGAATAAGCTGTCAGGAAAATGACGCGGCAGGCTGGCCATGATTTTTCTATGACGCCTAATAGTTCAAGGCCGTTCATTCCGGGCATTTGGATATCAGAAATGCAAATGTCAATTGTGTATTGCGTAAGAAGGTTCAGAGCTTCTTTGCTTGAATAAGCCAACAAAATATCAACGTCATTGGGCATGACTTTGGAAAGGCTGTCAGCCAATCCTTCAACAAGAGTTGGTTCGTCATCGATAATCAATAGCTTTATCATGAAAACCTCCCAAAGTTCAGCAGCATACTCACATTTTATACCCGTTGGCTGATCTTGTAAAGCGTTCTATATTAAAAAACTAAACAAAGCAGTCGACATTTATGAAACGTCATTGTGATATTATGTAAAAAATACTAAAATGGATAATAAAACGACACGATGTAAAAAATGCGATATTGTAAACTTTGAGTAATGACGATATAATTAAACCAATCTGGACCGTTAAGATCTGAATATTGAAGGAGGTAACCTCTATGAAAC
>JAZUFB010000307.1:0-4126 GCA_045640475.1 Clostridia bacterium | reverse complement strand
GACGCGGTATCCGCCGGTGCGCAGTTTGTTTTCCATCGCGGCACGGTTGACGGAGGTGTTCTCCAGGCCGTTCAGCTGAAGCAGGATATCCACCGCTTCGCTCACGGCATATTCGACATAATGCGCGTAAGGATACATGGCATCTCCGCCGGTCGGGGATTCCTTGAGCACTTTGGCGGTGGAACGGTCCAGCGCCGCGGTGTATTGTTCGTAGGTGATAAACTGATTTTCATACATGCACCGCAGCACATAGTCTGTGCGGTTGTTGGTGATGTCGGGATAGTTGACGCCTTCCTTGGCACGGAAGTAGAAGTTGCGCCGGGGGTTATAGTAATAAGGGCTGTTGGTCACACCGGCCAGCATCGCGCATTCCCGCAGGGTCAGTTCACCGAGGCTCCGGCCAAAGTATCCCTCCGCCGCGGTCTGCACGCCGTAATAGTTTTCGCCCAGATAGATCGTGTTCAGATAGCTTTCCAGAATCTCGTCCTTGGAATATTTCATCTCCAGTTGCATGGCCAGCCAAGCTTCCTGGATCTTGCGCTTGTAGCTTTGTTCCGCCGACAGCAGGGTGTTTTTGATCAACTGCTGGGTAATGGTCGATCCGCCCTGCGTAGCCGAAGAGGATAAATTGGATACAAACGCGCCCACAATACGCTTCAGGTCCACGCCACTATGGGAAAAAAAGCGTGCGTCCTCCACAGCAACAAACGCGTTGCGCAGCGTGACCGGCATCGCGCTCAGGGAGATCATGACACGGTTTTCCGTGCCCTTGTATTCGGTGATCAGTTCTCCGTTGCAATCATAAATAAAGGAAGTCTGCGCCTGTCCGTCCAGCGCAGCCAGATTCAGCTCCGGCGCGGTATCCACATATCCGCGGGCAATACCCACCACCGCGCCCAACGCGGCGAAGCCGATCACAATCACCAGGATCCCCAGTACACGTACAATATTCAGCAGTACGCTGAAGATGAACAGCGGTTTACGGACGGAAGTCTTGAAGATCGTGCGGTTTGCAGGTTTTTCCTCAGGTTCTTCCGTGTCCGGCTGCTCGCCGGTGTTCGCAGGTTCTTCCGTGTATGGCCCGGATACATAGCCGTCTGTATACACAGCCGTATCTTCCTCCGGGAAGCCGCCCCGTTCGATCTTTGCCGGGCCCGGCGCGGCATAGCGGTAGCTCCGGTCCCGATCCGCCACCGACGGAACATAAGGGGAGGACACCGGTTCGTCGGACCAGTCCGAAGATACACCGGCCGCTTCATCATTTTTCACAGGCAACTCCAGAAGCCCGAATCCGTCATCCGGTTCCCTGTCTTTCCTGTTTTTCCCGAACATGTTCCTCCTCCTCCCCGTGATTTTGATCATATAAGCCCAAAAAGGCAGAATAAATTATACCATACTCCCCTGCCTCATACAAGTTAACGAGCTTCATCGGAACTTTCTTCCGGAATTGCCTGCGCCGTTTGAAGCAGGCAAACCGGGACCCATGGATCGGCCCATTGGATCCACAAATTTCGCATGTAACCGCTTACCCGCGGGCCTCCTCTCTTGCATCCAATTTCCGATTGTTGTAATATAAGTTGAAGCACTGTGATATGTGTCCGTTTTCCAGCCTCATATCTGTTGACCCGCAACGCAGTTCGGGTCACGTGATTCATATCGTATTTTGTTCCGCATCACTTTTCGAAAGGATGTGTCCGTCACGAAGATCGCTGTTCTGATCTCCGGTCTCAGTTATGACAGCCAGCGCAGGTTTGTGGATGGCCTGCTGGAATCTGCCATACCGGATGGCGCCCAACTGTATTTCTTTGTTTGCGACGCTGAAGACTATCAATCCCTCTCTGTCTACGAGACGGGTGAATACAATATCTATACTCTGCCGGATTTTTCCCTCTATGACGCGATCATCGCCTATTTCGACACGATCCATAATGTGGATGTCGTCAACAATATCATCGACCGGGTCCGTTCTTCCGGCAAGCCTTGCGTTTCCGTCAACACGCTGGTGGAGGATTTCATCTGCCTCAAGCTGGAAAATCAATCCGGTCTGCGGGACATCTTCCATCATCTTTACCGCCACCATAAAGTGACCGATTTCTTCTACATCTCCGGCGCGCGCGACAATACCGACGCCCAGGAGAGGTTGGAAGCCGTACGCGGCTTTATGCACGATCGCGGACTTCCCTTTGGTGAGGATGATATTTATTATGGCAACTATTCCTTCCCGAGCGGCTATGCCGGCATGGACGCGTTGCTCGCCTCCGAACGTCCCCTGCCCCAGGCGGTCGTCTGCGCAAACGACAAGATGGCCATCGGTGCCATCGCCCGCTGCCGCGAAGCCGGGATCCGCGTACCGGAGGATCTGATCGTCACCGGGTTTGACGATTCCTACCTTGCTCAGATCCATCAGCCCAGCCTCACCACAGTCCGCCGCAGTGAGACCCGTTGTGGCAACATGGCTTATGAGCTTGCGTGTGACGCAGTCCAGAACGACACCCATCCCCAGCCGCAGGCCATCTATGGAGAAGTGATCTTCTCCGGCTCCTGCGGTTGCCCCGAGGCGGAGCAGATGAACGTTTCCAACCTGCGGGACCGTCTGATGGACCAAATCTTCCGGACCGAGACCGAAACCTATTTCATCAAGTCCCTGATGGCCGAGGTCACTTCACTCAACGATTTCCGCAATTTTCTGTCTGTCTTTGGAAGCTATGTGCAAAAGCTGAATCTGGGCGATGTGTTCATCAATCTCTGCGGCGACGAGGAGCAGTACCGCCACGAGATCGACAATGATACCAACGGTGTTGGCGCAGGCCGTGACCTGTCCGTCTATTCCGTCAGTTCCACCATGGTCCTCGGCTATCAGAACGGGCAAATGCTCGAGCCTGCCATTTTCAACACGACGGACATCATTCCCCCGCAATATGCCTCATCCAAAGAAGGCCAATTCTGGTTCATCTTCCCCCTGCACCACCGCAATCACTGCTTCGGCACCATCGTTTTCGGCAACAAACGCGAAGTGTTCCAGACCCAGACGATGAACCTGTTCGCCCTCGCGGTAAGCAACAGTCTGGAAACCATTCAGGAATATGACCGCAAAACGTCCCTGATGAACAAACTGGACAAACTGCGTCAGGAGGATCCCCTGACCCACATCTATAACCGTGCCGGAGCCGTGCAGCACTGGCCGGAACTGATCCGTTACGCCCGGGAAGAAAAACTGTTCCCCGCAGCCATCTTTATGGATATCGACGATCTGAAGGGCGTCAACGACCGCTACACCCACGAGGAAGGCGACCGCTACATCACCGCCGTTTCCGAGGTCATCCGCAGCTGCTGCGGTCCCCACGATATCGCCGTCCGCTTTGGCGGGGACGAGTTTATCATCTACACCGCCGTCGCCACTGCCGCGGATGTGGAAAAGCAGATCACCGCCATCCGGGCTACCATGGATGCCTACAACAAATCCCATCCCAACGGCTACGACCGCGGCGTCAGCATCGGCCGTTTCATCTGCGACGATGTGGATCACGCCGATCCCGATATGATGGTCTCCCGCGCCGACAGCGACATGTACTTCGAAAAGCGTAACAAAAAGACCCGCCGCAATTCCCGCAAATAAAGTTCTCTCCTTCACCCTGGCGGAGGAGACAGGGGACGGTTCTCTGTCTCCTTTTACAATCCCTTTCTGGCCAATTGCAAATCGATCGTGTCAAAGATTGTAATTGTCCCGCCATAATCATCAATAGCCCTCTCGATTTTTTCAAAGAACTCTTTTCTGATCGGCTCTTCAATAGCAATATGATCCGAATACGTTCCAAGAAGCTCTGTATATTCTTTTCCTGAAAAAGTACGTTCCCTGTAGAACAGTGAGTACTTAATATCAGTGAATCCATATTTGCTCGCAATGAGCGCACGTTCCTCAGCTTCTGAAGCCGAATATTCTTTCAATATTTTTCGCGTTGTTTGATAATATCTGCAATAATATTCATCATATAACAGATCGATTGCATGGGACAGTTCCGGATTATACTTATCCCGATAAGGATGATTGGCAAAGCGCGCAAAAACGCCACCGTTTTTGAGAAGTTCATAAACCTTTCTGTATCCGATCTCTTCGGGAATCCAATGA
>JAZUFB010000306.1:0-5381 GCA_045640475.1 Clostridia bacterium | reverse complement strand
AAACGCGGGGAAGATCCTGAACGAGCTGGAGATCGGCAAGGTACTGATCGTCACCAGCGACTACCACGCGCCCCGCGCGATGGCCCTGGCCGGTGATATGGGCATCAAAGCTGTTGGACTTGGCAGTCCGTGCAAGGCGGAATACTGGGCTAAGAACCATTTCCGCGAAGCACTGGCCTGGTGCAAATACTGGGCGATGAAATACCTGAAGGTACCGCTGGAGTGAACACGATGACGACGGAGAAGATCGAGGACAGACTGAATGCGTGCGGGATCCCGCACACGGCGGATCTACCCGAAAAACTGAAAATCTATATGGATCTCCTTGCGGAATGGAACGCCGTGATGGACCTGACCGCGGTGACGGACGAGGACGAAACGCTGGACAAGCATTTTGTGGACAGTCTTTCCGTGCTGCATACAGGCCTCCTTTCCGGAGGGAAGACCCTGATCGATGTGGGGACGGGGGCCGGATTCCCCGGACTGGTGCTTGCGCTGGCCTGCCCGGATATGCAGGTGACGCTGCTGGACGCGCAGCAGAAACGGCTGACTTTCCTGCAGGCAGTCTGTGACCGGCTGAACGTCCCCAATGTGCAGATCGTCCACGCGCGCGCGGAGGATGGGGCAAGAATGCCCGCCTTGCGTGAACGCTACGACTTTGCCGTTGCCCGCGCGGTGGCGCCGCTCAATGTTCTGTGCGAATATCTTTTGCCTTATGTGCATGTGGGCGGGAAGGCGATCTGCTGGAAGGGCCCCGCACTGGACGGGGAAGCGGAACAGGGGGCGAAGGCCGCAACGATCCTTGGCGGAAAAACGGGAGAGGTGATCCCGTGCCCGATCCCGGACCGCGACTGGGACCACCGTCTGCAGGTCATCGACAAGATCGCGCCGACGCCGAAAAAATACCCGCGAAAGGCGGGCACGCCGAAGACAAGCCCGCTGGGATGAACCGAATAATACGCGAAAAGCCATCCGTTTTTTGACGGATGGCTTTTCGCGTATAGAGCAGCTTTAACTCTCGCGGCCGCCGACCTTTTCGCTACGCGAGAAAGATCTCTGGCCGCCGACCTTTTCGCTACGCGAGAAAGATCTCTGGCCCCCGAGTTTTTCGCTACGCGACCCTCCGTGGTTTTCGCTACGCGAGAAACCACTCTGGGCCCCGAGTTTTTCGCTATGCGAGAAAACTCTCGGGAAAACTCTCGCTGTCGAAGATGGCCTTCTTCTCCATATACTTTGTGAAATTCTCTTTCCAGGCTTTGTGCATGGGGGAAACATCGTAGAGCTCCAGTGCTTCCGGAGTCATTTCCATGCGGATCATGAGATCGTAGCGATTTGCCCGGGTGGAACAGGAGGGGATAATGTCGCAACGGGTAACACCGGGAATGGCGGTCGCGTCCGCGAAGGCTTCGGCGGCGCGGGCGGCCATTTCGGCTTTGTCCGCGGCCTGATCGTTCCATTTGACAAGAATGTGATGCAGCATACTGGTCAGCTCCTTTGATTGTTTTGAAATCAGCGACGGCCACCATGCCGGTTTGGGGTATGCCGGCTGGCCATATCCTTCAGCAGAAGGCACTTGTCGCACATATAGGCCCCCTTGCAGGGCTGGATCGGCTTACCGCACAGGGAACAGAACGTTCCGGTGTAGCCGCGCAGTTTTTCAGAAAGCAGACGGTTGATCTCCGCGGAGACCGCGTTGCGCTCGTCCATACTGTCGGTCGGGAGACCGGCGCGCTGCTGAAGCTGATGACGGATATCCAGCGCCTTGTACAGTTGCTCGCAATGCTCCAGCGTATCCATATCGAACGGGGCTTCCGGCAGGGGAAGGTGTCTGGCCAGACACAGGCAGCAATCCCGCCAGTAGGCCATGAGTGGGAAGCTGGAAGTATCCACGGGGCAACAAAGCAGCTTGTAGAGCTGCGCCTTGTCAAACCGATTGCGGAAGGGACGGATGACATCGTAAAGCAAAAGCGCGTCCTTCATGGAAACACGGCAAACGCCGCGTGTGGGTGGGATCCGCTCCCACGCGCCAAAGAGCACATTGAGCGGGTAAGCGGACTCCAGCGCGGCTTCCGGGAAGGGAATGGTCATCCGCGTCAGCGTTTCCGCCTGGGCACGGGGCGCCATCGCGTTTTTGATCAGGTCTCCGTCCGTGAGCGTCATCACCAGACCAAGGTCATAAATGCCGTAACGCCCGGCACGCCCGGCGATCTGGCGGATCTCTCCGAAGGTAAGCGGCCGGCGGCGGGTGCCGTCAAATTTTGAATCCTCACAGAATATGACGCGGCGGATCGGAAGGGAAACGCCCATGCCGATGGCATCCGTGGCGACCACGACCCGGGTCTCTCCGGAGGTGAAACGCCGGACCTCCTCCCGTCTGGAAACGGGCGGGAGCGCGCCATAGATGACGCTGGCCGTGATGTCGCGGAGCTTCAGCTCACCGGCCATAGCCAGCGCACTGCGGCGGGAAAAGACAATCAGCGCGTCTCCGGGCTCGACCTCATTCAGGGATTCCAGCCTGCCCGCGTATTCAAGCGGAGCCATCCGCTCATGGGTCACGACGGTGTAATCCGCGTGGATCCGGTCCAGCAGGCCGGTGATCAGCTCACGTGCTTCAGGCGCGAAACAAAGGTGCATCTCGGAAGCGTCCAGGCAGAGGATCGCCTTCAGCCAACGGTCGCCCCGGTCTGGATCGCTGATGAGTTGGGCTTCGTCGATGACGGCGACATCGTAGTGGCACAGATAATCCGCCATTTCGATCGTGGAGGATACGATCGAGGCAAAGGGCACTTCGATCTTTTCTTCGCCGGTGAGCAGGTCGCAGGCGACCCCGTCGGTATTGAGACGGTCGAAGATCTCGAGCGCCAGAAGACGCAGGGGCGCAAGATAGGCACCGGTGGCGGCGTTCTTCAGCGCGAGGATGGATTGGTAGGTCTTGCCACTGTTGGTGGGACCGATATGCAGGATAAACCGGCGATCCAGCACGGCACTGCGGGCGTAAAGCTCCTCCAGATCAAAGGAACGGAGGTATTGGACCACAGTATCGTCCTTCTGGGCCAGCTGTTGCTCCCGTCGGAACTCCTGCACGGCGGGAATATTGAGCAATGCCTGTACCTGATCCCGCGTCCAGAATTCCGATTTTTCTCCGCCGGTGATCGCAACATGTGCGGGCGGAGGAAGATATTTGCGGATCATGGCGGGACGGATCCCGTACAGGTTTTTGATCATGGAAACGGTATAGAGGGTCTCTTTTTGTTTCTTTTTCTTGTTGTTGTGATGGCTTGGCATATCAGTCTCCGTATTGCTTGTGAGGAAAGGGGTTACCGGAATATTTTACCGCACGGCGGAGGTTTGTCAATCCCGGCCCGCTTTGGGTTACATTACTTTTTAGGTTTGTTATTTCCTGTGAAACGTGATATAATACACTAAATAAGTCAAAAGAGGTGGGAAACATGCGACGGGAATACCGGGGGGACCGGTTTATGATCTTCGCGGTTTGTTTCTGCCTTTTTTTGTGTTTTGTCGGAAATACAGTCTGTGAGGCGCTTTTTCCGGAAGCCAGCGGGACAGACGTCAGAAGAAGCGATGGCTTGACGGTCGACTTTTCCCACGCCGATCAGGGTTACGTGATGGTAAAGGGAAAGACCTCTAAAAAGAAGTTGAAGTTACGTGTCACGAAAGATGACACAGTATTAAATTACGATATTGACAAGAACGAGCGTTTTGAAGTGATTCCTCTGCAGATGGGCAACGGCAATTACCGGCTGGCGCTGTACAAAAACGTGCAGGGAAAGCAATACGCGGAAGAAGGCAAAGTGAGCCTGAAAGTCGATATGCCGGACGAACTGAGCTGCTTCCTGTACCCCAACCAGTATATCTGGTATGAGGCGGATTCTCCGGTTGTACAGAAGGCGAATGAGCTGTGTGCCGGACTGACAAATCCGAAGGACAAATATAAAAAGATCACGCAGTATATTGTTGATTCATATGCCTACGACTTTATCCGCGCGGTGACCATCAAACAGGGGGCACTGCCGGATGTTGAGGCCTGCTATAAAAAGAAAATGGGGATCTGTCAGGATCTGGCCGCGTTGACAGTCTGTATGATGCGCAGTCAGGGCATTCCATCCAAACTGGTCATCGGTACGGTGGGTGCCAACAGCTATCACGCGTGGACCGTGAATTATGTGAACGGGCAGGAAGCCTTTTTTGATCCGACCGCCGAACTGCATGCCAGCCCGCGGGATCAGGTCTATGTTGTGGAACGGTTCTATTGACGGAATACAGTTGAACAGGGAAGAAGCAAGCGCGCGGAGAGACAGCCGGGCGCTTTTTGATTTGGAAAACGCGGGAAGAAGAAATCAAGCCGGCGCCGGTTCATTTTGGGGTTGCTTTTTCCGCTCTGTGTGCTATGATGTACAACGTTCCGCGCATCGCGGAGGGAGGCATGCTTATGAAGAAGATCATTGCACTTTTCCGGAAGGAACTGATGCTTTCGGTGTCCCTGCTGGCGGCAATCGCTGCCCTGTTCATTACCCCGCCTACGAAGGAACTGCTTGGCCGGATCGACTGGAAGACCCTGGCTACGCTTTTTATGATGCTGACGGTGCTTGAGGGCTTCAAGAAGGAAAACATCTTCCAGCCGATCATCCGTCTCGGCGGAAAGATCGGGAGCATGACGGGGCTGTCCCTGTTTCTGGTGTTTGGCGTGTTCTTCACCAGCATGTTCGTGACCAACGATGTATCTCTGCTGATCTTCGTTCCGCTCACGATCCTGCTCTTCCGCTACGGGGACAAGGAAAAGTACATTTTGCCTGTGATCTCCATGGAAAATATCGCCGCGGTCCGGGGCAGCATGCTCATGCCCTTTGGCAGCCCGCAGAACCTGTTCCTTTTCCAGCAGCATGAGATGACCGCGGGCCATTTCATCCTGCATATGATGCCCTTGAGCGCCCTTTCCGGACTGCTGCTGGTGGGCTATGTGTGTTTGCTTTACCGCAAGGAGCCGCATATGCGCATCCTTGTCCGTGAGGAAGCGGCCGGGGAGGAATGGACCAAAGAAGGAAGGCCCCGCAGGATCCTGTATCTGGTCCTTTTTGCGATCCTGCTGACGACCATTGTGACCCGCACGACGCTTTGGCCCTATGTGACGCTGCTGGTGACCGTGGCGGTGCTGATCTTTGTCAGAAAAGTACTGCTTCGCACCGACTATGTGCTGCTGCTGACCTTCCTGTGCTTCTTTGTGTTCTCCTCCTCCATCACGGCGAATGAAACGATCTCAGCGTTCCTGACCCGGATCGTGGCGGGAAGAGAATATTGGGTGAGTATCCTGCTCAGCCAGGTCATTTCCAAGTCGGATCGTAGCCATGTCGTTCTGTGAGCCA
>JAZUFB010000305.1:0-4232 GCA_045640475.1 Clostridia bacterium | reverse complement strand
GCGTAGAAGAGTGTAATCGAGGAGGTACAAACAAATGGCTAGATATACTGGTTCCGTATGCCGTATGTGCCGCCGCGAGGGCACCAAGCTCTTCCTCAAGGGCGAACGTTGCTTCTCCGCCAAGTGTGCACTTGAACATCGCCCCACTCCTCCCGGACAGCATGGTCAGGCCCGTCAGAGGAAGATGAGTGAATACGGCCAACAGCTTCGTGAAAAGCAGAAGGCCCGCCGCGCCTATGGTTTGATGGAAGGTCAGTTCAAGCGTACGTTTGAACGCGCCACCAACATGAAGGGCATCACCGGCGACAACCTCCTGCAGTTGCTGGAAGTTCGTCTTGACAACGTGGTTTACCGCGCTGGTTTCGGTGCTTCCCGTCCCCAGGCCCGTCAGCTCGTCCGTCATGGCCACATCACCGTGAACGGCAAGCGGGTCAACATTCCTTCCGCCACGCTGGAAGCTGGCGACGTGATCGCCATTTCCGCCAAGAGCAAGGAGAGCGATTTCTTCAAGGCTCTGCGTGAAGGCACCAGCCGCATGATCCCGAAGTGGCTGACTGTGGATAACGAAAATCTCACCGCCACCATCACGGTCCTGCCCGCTCGCGAAGATATCGACCTGACCGTGCAGGAAAACATGATCGTCGAGTATTACTCCCGTTAATCGTGAAGGGAGTTCCACTCCCTGGACCTATTTGAGGAGGGTAAAACGAAATGATCGCCGAATTCGAGAATGCTCACATCGATTGTACGGAAGTTGGACTGAACGGTTCCTACGGGAAGTTCGTCATCGAGCCCCTCGAGCGTGGCTTTGGCCACACTCTGGGCAACTCCCTGCGTCGTGTGCTGCTTTCCTCTCTGCCCGGTGTGGCGGTTTCCTCTGTGCACATCGAAGGTGTGCAGCATGAGTTCTCCACCATCCCCGGCGTTAAAGAGGATGTTACCGAAATCATCCTGAACCTGAAGTGCCTCGCCGTGAAAATGTTCAGCGAGAACCCCAAGCAGTTGATCATCGACGTGAAGGGTCCCTGCGATTTCACTGCCGGCGACATCAAGACGGATGATGAGGTTGAAATCGTTAATCCGGATCTGCACATCGCTACCCTGAACGAGGATGCTCATCTCCAGATGCAGCTTTCCCTCGATCATGGCCGCGGATATGTCAGCGCCGACAAAAACAAGAACGCTTCCATGCCTATCGGTGTGATCCCGATCGACAGTATCTTCACCCCCATCAAGAAGGTGAACTACACTGTCGAGGATACCCGTGTCGGTCAGATTACCGACTACGACAGACTGACTCTTGAGATTTGGACCAACGGTACCCTGAAGCCTGAAGAGGCCGTGAGCGGCGCCGCCAAGATCCTCAACGAACACCTGAATCTCTTCATCAGCCTGACCGATCAGGTCATGCCCGTCAGCATGATTCAGCCTGAAGACGACAAGAAAGAAAAGGTTCTGGAGATGACGATCGAAGAACTGGATCTCTCTGTTCGTGCTTACAACTGCCTGAAGCGCGCGGGAATCAATAGCGTTTCCGAACTGGTTCAGAAGAATCAGGAAGACATGATGAAAGTCCGTAACCTCGGCCGCAAGAGCCTGGAAGAAGTAGAGCAGAAGCTTGAAGCTCTCGGACTCGGCCTGCGACCCAACGAAGACTAAGACGCAGCGGTTTACCGGTAGCGTTCAGGCCCGCACAGCCTGCCCCCGACCGGACACCGTATAAGGAGGAAACACCCCATGGCAAACCAACGCAAGCTGGGTCGTACGGCTGACCAGCGCAAAGCGCTGCTTCGTAACCAGGTCACCAATCTGATCTGGAACGGCCGCATTGAAACGACCGAGTCCAAGGCCAAAGAAGTTCGCAGCATCGCTGAACGCCTGATCACTCTGGCTGTTCGTGAATGCGAAAACACGGTTTCCGTCACCAAGGAAACCCACAATGACAAGGGCCAGCTGGTTACTCTGGAAGTCGTCAACGACGCTCCTTCCAAGCTGCATGCCCGTCGTCTGATGATGGCTTATCTGTATGATCTCAAGGATCAGAAGAAAGCTGACGAAAACAAGGCCGACTACAAAGAGCGCACCAAGGACAACAAGCATCCTGTGGTCGAAAAGCTCTTCCGTGAAATCGGACCCAAGTACAAAGCCCGCAATGCCGAAAAGAATTGCGCTGGCGGCTACACCCGTATGTATAAGCTCGGTCCCCGTCGCGGCGATGCTGCCGAGATGGTCATCATCGAACTGATCTGATCGTAAACAACGGATACATCAAGCAAGCAAAAAGACGGACCTCCGCACAAGGTCCGTCTTTTTTTCATGCGCTTTGGCTTGACCTCAGGAATTATTTCCCCTATCATAGGATATGTGGAAAAAAGGAGGTCTCTTCATGAATCTGCTCTATACCGAAGAAGAATTGAGTACATTGTCCCGGCGTGTCAAGCGTCGTACGGTCATCTCGCTGATCGCGTCTCTCCCGTTTTTTGCCGCTTTTGTCGTCTTTTTCATCATGCATCTGCAGGTTTCCCCGTCGAACCCCGGCCCCATTGCGGATGATACTTTAAAACTTCTGGCCATCCTCGCGTGCATTTTAGCAGTCTGCATTCTCATTTTCGGCCTGTCTTTTTTCGTCCGGCCGATCCGTTCCTATCGGAACCATGTCAATACGGCTCTCTTTGGCCGCGCGCGTGAAGCCACCCACTGTTTTCTCCATCTTGAGCCGGATCTGTCCGTGATCGACGGCATCACCTTCCGCTCCCTCGTCTTTGAAGGAGAGCCGGATCGTCATGGCATCGCGGAACACATGTATTATTGGGACGCGCTCAAAGAGATCCCTGATTTTGCCGAGGGCGAAGCCGTAACGATCCGTTTCTACGATCGCTTTATCACCGGCTGGTCACGGTAATTCCGTCATGCTTCCCCGCGCGATGTACCAAAGCGCGTATCCGTCACAGATCACCACATCATGATAATAATCATACTTGCTGAAGAATGTCGTATGCGTTCCGCCACTTAATGTGCGGAACGCGTATTTCATATACGGCTCTTTCCGGGCCCATTCACCGTCTTCCAGCGCTCCGCTGACTGTTGCCACACGGATGCGTTCATAAGCCGCTTCAAAGGCCGCATAATCGATTTCAAGGCCATTCTTCAGGCAAACGCCCTGATGGACGCTCTCCCCGTTTTCATCCGTTTCCCAGTGGTGCTCCAGCTGATAGACATCCTTTTGTCCGTCCTTCTCAACCGTCAGCTCCGCCAGGTCCTCAAACGCGACATTCACGGGATACCGTGCCGCCGTGTCCCGTACGTTGGCCTTCAAAAATACATCCAGTTGGAAACGGTTCATGGTATATACGCTTCCGTCATACAAGGCGTAGCATACCATATCGTTCCGTTCTCCGCCGATAACAAAGGTCAGCTCTTTTTCCGCCTCATCCTGAACCTGATACTCGCCCGTATCCGTAACGTATCCGGTGCTTCCCGCGGCCATATGAAGCCGCAACACAGCAGCCGGTTGATCCAGTCCGTATTCCTTTTTGGCAGTCTCATCCGGATCTTCTGCTACAAAGGTCCCCAAATACAAGCTACCGGCAGCATCGATCAGTTCTGTGATCTTGTCCACATCCGCGGGATACCGGAACGGAACATTCACCAGCCACAGGTTCGCCGCGTCCGCGTCGGTGATCTCGCCGTCCAGCATCCATTCAGCGGTGATCTGGCCTTTGCCGTCCTCCACGGTGATCCGGTCGATCCGGGCCTTCTGGATGTCCGGTTGCGTCACCGGATGCAGCAATTGCTGTTCCGTCATCAGCACCTGTACAGTCCCGTTATCGGCGGCAAACAGGCGGTCATCCCCATCGATCAGCATATAGGAGTAAGTCTCATCATCCAGCATACTTTCCATGCCGATATGAACGGTACACGTGCTTCCGTCTGTATAGCGGAAAACCGCGGTCAGGCTCGGCTTCTCCAGCCCGAATTCGGCCTCATGCCCACGGTATTCCGTCGGATCCTCCGTGAGCACTGCCTGGTAGGAAACCACCGCCGCGGATTCAAGCAACATCTTCGCAATATCCGGATCCACTTCCGTTGGCTGGTCTCCAGCAAGCTTCAGGCCGCCATTTCCGTCCGTGATCACTGTCCACGGGTCTTTTCCTTTCCTTGTAATGGTGATCTCCGCAACCTCGCTTACATCCCGTACCAGCACGTTTCCTTCCGTCATGTCCCGATACAAG
>JAZUFB010000304.1:0-5725 GCA_045640475.1 Clostridia bacterium | reverse complement strand
AACACCTGCATGGTGGCGATGTAGACGCGCTTTTCCCGCGGCATTCTCCGAATGAGCTTTTCGGCATAGGTGGATTTGCCGCATCCGCTGCCGCCTGTCAGTAAAATAATCATGATTTTCCTCCCTGCGGCGTATACGCCTCCATGCCCAGACTGTCAAAGGTGTGTACGCTTTGATAAACGCTATATGCCATATCCAGCAGCGGGAACAGCGCGACGGCACCGGTTCCCTCGCCGAGAGCCAGATCGGCAAACAGGACCGGTTCCAGACCAAGCTCCTGCATGATCTTCGGCATAGCGCCTTCGCGGCTCATGTGAGAGGGAAGAAGGAAGTCTCGAACTTGCGGACAAATGCGCACGGCCAGCAATGCCGCCGCCGCTGAAATCACGCCGTCGATCACCGTCGGTATGCGCTCTGTCATGCCGCCGATAAATGCGCCCGTCATGCCCGCGATTTCATAGCCGCCAACCTTACTGAGAACGTCTATGGGGTCGCCCGCGTCGGGTCTGTGCAGCGTAAGAGCCTGACGGATGATCTTCGTTTTGCGCATCAAACCGCTGTCAGACAGCCCAGCGCCGCGTCCGGTGATTTTCTCGGGTTCCAAATCGAGCAGACTGCAGGCGATGGCTGTGCTGGCCGTTGTGTTGCCGATGCCCATTTCGCCCGTTGCGATCATACGATAGCCCCTTCGCCGCATGTCGCCGGCCAGATCAATTCCCGCTTGAATCGACGCTTCCGCCTCGACTCTTGTCATAGCAGGTTCCCTGGCCATATTCCGCGTACCCCGGGAGATTTTCCGATTGATCGCCCCGTCTGCGTCCTGCAGCATGCCCATATCCACGGCAAATACGTCCGTCCCCGAAACCGCTGCCATGTGATTGATATTGGCGTCGCCTTGTATGATAGACTTCGCTACCAGCGCGGTCACTTCGCTCCCGGACTGCGCAACACCCTCCGCCACAACGCCGTGATCCGCGCAGAATACCAGCGCGCAGCGTGGTGAAAGGGCAATGTCGGGCGTTTGTTGAATCCCCGCGATCTGAGAAATCATATCCTCAAGCCTGCCCAATGAGTGCAGAGGCTTGGCCACCGCGTCCCAGCGCCGCCGGGTCTCCGATACGCTCGCGTTGTCAAGCACGTTTACCCGATAATCCATATTTTCACCACCCATCCTACGAGCAGCGTCAATGCCGCTGCCATCAGCGCCGTTATGTACAGAAGTCGGTTCGTCCTGCCTATATCGCTTATTTCGGCACAGCGGTCGTTGTCGCCGATGGTCGGCTTCTCCACCGGCTTTCCGAAATAGTTATGCGTTCCGCCGAGCTGTATGTGGAGCGCACCGGCAGCGGCGGCTTCGCTCCACGCGCAGTTTGGGCTTTTGTGATTGGCATGGTCGCGCTTCACAATGCGCCATGCGTTTCTTCCGTCCAATCCTGTCAGGAATGCGGCGGCGCACATCAGCGCTGACGTGATTCGGGCAGGAACGAAGTTGAGCGCATCGTCCAGTTTTGCGCTTGACCAGCCGATGTCGCGGTATTTCTCGTCCAGATAACCGACCATGGAATCCAGCGTGCTGGCCGCCTTGAATCCCCACATCAGCACAGGGCCGCCGAGTGCGGCATAGAGGAGAGGGGAAACGACACCGTCCGTCGTGTTTTCCGCGACGGTTTCCACGCTTGCTTTGATGATTTCTTCTTCGCTTAAAGACTGTGTATCCCGTCCGACGATGCGTGCCACCTGCGTCCGGCCTTTTTCCACACTCTGTTCCAGTGCCTTTTCGACGCTCTGTGCTTCGACCGCAAGTGATTTACACGCCAATCCCATCCAATCAAAAAGCGTCATGCCGACGAGCAGCGGGAGCCTGCCCAACAGAGACAGCAAAAACAGAACGAACGCGGCGCACGCCATCGTGAGGAGCACGGTGGAAGCAGTCAGAAAAACGGCGCTCCGCCTGAGGTTCCCGCCGCGCGCGCGGAGCCGCTTTTCCGCAAAGCCGATATATTTCCCGATGATACACACGGGATGATAGAGCCACGCAGGATCTCCCAACAGCAAATCCAGAACATAACCCAGACCAAGCGCGATCAGATGATCCGGCATATCACTCATCTCCCCGTATGATGCGGTAAATCCTGTCCATATCAACGCTGGCGCGCACGATATCCGCAATGCGATCAAATTCACGTTCACGATATTCGTTCATGCTCATCGGTTTGACTTCCGCATTCGACAAACCTTTGATTGCGCGTATGTGCTTCGACAGCGCCGCGTAAAGCTGCCCATCGTCAAACAGCCCGTGCATATAGCTGCCCAGCACATTGCCCTGCGCGTTTGTAACGCCGTCGATCCGGCTGTCGATGCGCATCCAAGGTATGGCATCGACGCCAAATTCACTGATTCCGGCATGAATCTCATAACCGTCCACCGAAAGGCCGTTACAGTCCGAGAGCCAGCCGCGCGGGCAGTCGATCACGCCGTTTACCTGCCGTGTCTGTTTTTCCTCTTCAAAAGTCACGGACATGTCGATGAGTCCCAGTCCGGGCATTTCCGGAATGGTAGATTCCACATGCTTCGGGTCAAACAGGCTTTTCCCGAGCATCTGATATCCGCCGCAGATTCCCAGAAGCATTCCTCCGTTTTTTGCGTATCGGATAATCGCTTCATCCATCCCGTGCAGGCGCAGATCGTAGAGGTCTTCAATCGTGTTTTTCGTTCCGGGCAGGATCACCAGATCCGCGTCTTCAAGGTCCTCAGGATGCACGGCATACTGCACCCTTGCACCCGGCTGCAGCGTCAGCGACTGAAAATCCGTAAAGTTGGAGGTGTGACGGAGTTTGACAATCTTCACGTTCAGGTCTCCGTTCCCCTGTGCCCGATCGAAGCGGGCAGATACGCTGTCCTCGTCTTCAAGACCCACATCCATCCACGGCACCACGCCCAGCACGGGGACGTGAATCCTGTCCTCCAGCATTTTCAAACCCGGTTCCAGCAGCTTGATATCGCCGCGAAACTTGTTGATGATGACGCCCTTCACACGAGCGCGCTCCTCGTCCGTCAACAGCATGACCGTTCCGTATAAGGAAGCCAGAACGCCGCCCAGATCGATGTCGCCTACGATAATGACAGGCGCGTTCGCGGTCTCTGCCACGAACATGTTGGCAATATCGCCTTCGCGGAGATTGATCTCCGCAGGACTTCCGGCGCCCTCGATCACCACGCAGTCAACGCCGCTTTCCAGATCATTGTAGATCTCACGAACCCGCCTGCGAAGCATGGGCTTGTACTGATGGTATTCCATTGCCGTCAGACTGCCGACGGATTTGCCTGAGATGATCACCTGACTGCGGCGGTCGCCGGTCGGCTTGAGCAGCACCGGGTTCATGCGGACGTCAGGCTCAATGCCCGCCGCTTGCGCCTGCGTATACTGAGCGCGCCCCATTTCGAGGCCGTCCTTCGTTACACAGGAATTGAGCGCCATGTTCTGCGATTTGAAGGGGGCGCAGCGCAGCCCGTCCTGCTTCATGATGCGAAGCAGCGCCGAACAGAGCACGCTCTTTCCGACATTGGAAGCGGTTCCCTGCAGCATAATGGATTTACCGCGCATGAATCAGCACTCCTTTACCATTCCACGCCCTTGCGGGCAGGCAGTTTTTCCATCTCATAGGGATGTCGTTCAGGCAGAATCCGGCTGATATAGTCCGCCTTGTCCAGCAATCGCTGCGGCACAAACCGTCCCGTCACCACGGTTTCGCCGCTGCCAAGCGCTGTCTCAATCAGTTCATAAGCCGCACCGCAATCCACCGCGCCAAACGAGAGCGCAACGCCCAATTCGTCCAGAATAATCGTTTGAGGATTCGTTTCCATGATGCGCTTTTTCAGCATGAGCGCATATTCCGTCTGTTTGTTTTGGAAAACTTCCTTTTGATCCGAAGAAAGTTTTGAAATAAATCCGTGAAGCGGCTCCGGCAGCAGGACTTCGGCATTGTCAAATCTCTTTAGTGCCATAAGCTCGCCCGAACGTCCGTCTTTTACAAACTGTGCGATCAACACCCTGTTTCCGTGTCCGAGACTGCGCAGCGCCAGTCCCATTGCGGCCGTGCTCTTTCCCTTTCCTTCACCTGTGTAAACATGCAGCCTGTTCATATCAATTCTTCCTTTCCCTTTTCAAGCCAATGTTTCATAATTCGGATCAGTTCGCCGTTTTGTTCCTGCGTCTTGACCGCAATGCGCAAATATCCTGCATCCAGACCGAAAGACTCGCATGTCCTTACGAGCATGCAACGCTTCCGAAGCAGTTCCACAAGGCAGGACGTATCAAAGGGAAAACGACACAGCAGAAAATTAGCGGAAGACGGGTAAACTTCGATCCCGATTGACTCAAGCTCACGTTTCATCGCTGCCCGGCGGATTTCGTTTATTTTTTGATCCTGCGCAATCTCTTCAAGATGTTTTGGCAATTCGGCTGCAACGGAGGATGCGAACGTACTGATACCCCACGGCAGAACCTTTTGCCGTAATCGCAGGATTTTCTCCGGCGAGGCGCAGACATAGCCCAGACGAACACCGGGAATACCGAGAATTTTGGTGAGCGATCCGACAACCGTTAAACCGGAACGGACTTCCTTCTTTACGCTGATCCGGGGGAAGAAGTCGGCAAAAGCCTCGTCTACCATCAATTCCGCGTCGGCGCGGCGCGCTTCCTCAAACAAGCGAAGGATCTCCGACTTTGTAAGAGCCTCTCCGGTCGGGTTATTGGGATTGCACCGAATCACTGTGTCTCCTGCCAGATAGTGACTATTGTCCGCAACTACCGTTCGACCGTTGGCGGCGGCCCGTTCCGCGTATTCTCCAAAGGTTGGTTGTTTCACGACCACACGACCGACGCCGTCACCGATGACAAGATCAATGGCAGCCGCTCCTCCCGCCGTCGGCAAAATACATTCTTCCGGAAGACCTGCATATTGGGCAATACCGCGTGTTGCCAGTTCCATGGTGCGATCCGGATAATACCGGACGCTGTCCAGTGATTCCGCCAGAACCTGTTTGACCCATTCCGGCATTCCTTCCGGTCTGAGATTTGCGGAAAAATCTGTCCATGCATCCGGCCTTCCGCCATCCCAGACATTCCCGCCATGCTTCATCCTGATTTGTTCCTGCATAAAAACGCACCTTCCCGAAAAAGGAAGATGCGCTAAACAAGAGCAGAGCATACCGCTCCCTCTCATAACCCATGTTCCTTTTCTCCCTTGCTCAAGAAAATGAAACTGATCCTTACAAGGCAGGTTTCCTGACTGATTGTGCGGAATACATCCCGCAGACAGGCCTTCTCAAACGCTTGGTTTAATGGCATAAGAGTCTGCTTAACACAAAACACAGTAATAGCTGTTGCGCCGGATTCACACCGGCTTCCCTTTTCACCTGCACTTCTGCAGGCACCTTGAAAGCATATTCAAATTTCTGTAGGTATTATAGCCTATCACAGGAATTTAGTCAATAGCAACATTAAATGCAAACATCGTTTTCACATCTATGGATACATCTCTCTTGCATAAGCTGACAATGTGGTGTATAATAACTTTATCGTGTTAAAGCGCGAAAGCTGGCAACGGAGGTGTGAACCTGGAACTGACTTATCATCGCAACGGAAACTACCTGTTTCCGAACCTGATTCCGGAAAACGAAGCAGAGGAGCCTGTTGGGAAATATGGACTGCTCAGGAAGCAAT
>JAZUFB010000303.1:0-4470 GCA_045640475.1 Clostridia bacterium | reverse complement strand
CGGACTTTGTCGCGGAATTGTTCCGGAAGCTGAAGACTGCCGGGATCCATACGGCTCTGGATACTTCCGGCTGTCTGTGGAATCCGGCTGTGGAAGAACTGCTGGATTATACGGATCTGGTTCTGCTCGACCATAAATATGCCGATCCGGAAAGTTATCTGACCTATACCGGCGAAAGAATGGAAACGGTTGAACATTTTCTGGATGAACTCGAAAAGCGTCATCTTCCCACCTGGCTCCGGCGGGTCATCATCCCCGGGCAGACAGACAGTGAAGCATCCGTACTGCAGCTGAAAAAAGTGGTCGATACCCACCCTTGCGTGGAAAAAGTGGAACTGCTTCCTTTCCGGAAATTCTGCGTTTCGAAATATGATCATCTGAATATTGAATTCCCGCTTCGCAATGTGCCAGAACCTGATGAGAAGCTGATGAGCCATCTGAGAGGTCTGATACAATAATTGCGAATAAGGATACTTCCTCAAAATAATCCAAGAAAATCATAATGATATACTTCCTTCATAGAGACAGTAATAAAGCTATCACATGAAGGGAGCATATCATTATTAGTGAAACATTTTTTATAGATTTATACATAGATCCCGTATAAAGTAACAATCCAAAGGATCCATTGATCCGGGCAGATCCGTAGTTCAGGCTTACACGTTACCTTGAATACAATCCGTGTTCAACCTATGGTTGACATCATTCCTGCCCGGTTCTCGGATTTCTTTGGAATCTGTATCTGGGCCGGACCAAAGCATAAGGTTCTGAATGTCACAAAAAGCAGGTGCAACATACCAGCTGGGTTCATCCATGTTCTCTTGACTAAGGATCTGTAGCCTGACAAGCTGGCTAGGGAATGCATGTTTTTCGTGAATGTTGTTCGCAAATCCACCCTTCTCGCAACTGAAACTATCATTGCCACTTTCAGGCAACAAACTAACCCACTATTTTCCGCCACATCAGATAAGGCTTTTATACTTCCCAGCTCGCCAGCCACTGGACAAACCGCGTATAAACCTCCTGCCATTCCTGATACAGTTCTTCATCCCGGCTTTGGATATAGCATTCGTTTGATGAATCGAAAGTATAGTTCTTCTGTTCCAGTTCGTTCAGGGCATCCTGTTTCACCTTCTGCGCATCCGTCACAATAGCTTCAAGTAATTCCAGGCCACTGTCGCTGATGCCGCGGATTCTGGCAATCAACCCTGGAAAATAACTATCTGCCATCTTATTCGCATAGCCATATGGACCGTCATCCTTCAGATAGTGGTCCACATCCCCCGGATACAGGAAATAGTGGACCTCATTCCCGTTTTCATCCGTATACCCACTTTCATAGTGTGACCACTGGCACAGAAAATGCACGAAGTCAAGCATACCGCTAACCTCGCTCACGATACCGTCCGAAGCAATGCTCTGCCAAAGTGCATAACCATCCGATACAGTGCTCAGATCCACGGGTTCGGCAGATGCATTCACGATTCGGTACGGATAAACATATCCGTATTCATCCGTATAATCCCCGAATTCCAACGTACCTTCCACCTTCACCGCTTGATCGGTGTATTCAAAAGTCTTTCCATCCAGTGCATACACCGCCATAGTGTTCGCAAGCTGAGTGGTGTTCGGCACGCAAAACGGGCAACTTTGATAAGGCATATTCATCAGATAAATATACTTCCCACTGATGGGGCTCAGAGTTGCCATATAGCCAATGATGGAAACCGGTTTGCCCGATAGAGTCTTCAGAGTTTCCACGCTCACAGCATCCTTGAAACTGAAGGAAGTCATTTCATTTTTACCGTTCTGTTCTCCGCAGGAAGTCATCAGCATGATCACGCAAAGCAAGATCAGCAGCAGTTTTGCCTTTTTCATTTTGTTACGCTCCTATTCCATCCTTCCGGGACATATTCAAAATGCAGATCATAGTCGGCAGCACACTAAGCACAAAGACCAGCGCCGCAATAGCAAATTCAAGCGGATATATAGTCCATACACTCAGCACAATACCCATAGAAGAAACCAACCCGCCAATCATCTTCAGGCATATATGGCTCAGCATCAAGGAGAGCAGGACTGAAACCAGTCCAATGATTCCGTTCTGGATCAAATACACTCCCGCAATCTTCTTCATGCTGATACCGATCAGCCTCATCAATGCGATTTCCTTTCGGGAGTCAAACATGTTCAGCAGGGTAATGACCGTAATAACCAAAATATTCATCAGGAGAATCACAATACACAGCAGATAGACAATCCTGGAGCTGGTATCCACCTGCTCCAGCACTTCCCGGAGAACAGTGGATGGATTAATACACAGCAAATTGGCATTGGATCCGTAGGCTTCCGACAGGCGGTAATAATCGTTGAAGCTCTTCGTTCGCACCAGAATGGAACAGACCTGACCTTCGCCAGCCTCATGCTCCTCTTCTTCCTCTTCATGCTCGTGTTCCTCACTGCCATGAATTGCCCAAACAGTTTTGTAGGAAGTAAACACCGTACTGTCATACGTAGTTTCTGTTTTCTTCAGGATACCCGTGACCTTCAGCGGTGTGGCGGCATGTTCCACCCCAGCAGTACTCAGGCCGTGGGATGTCACCATAGAATCTCCAATCTTCAGATGATACTTTTCAGCCACAGAGGCACCGATCACTGCATCATAGACTTCCGCGAACATATTACCTTCCTTCAGTTCTTTTCCTTGCAGGAATATGGGCGTAGTTCCGACAATACGGCTGCTATTGTAGCTGTCTCCCATGGTGAAGGGAACTGCTGCGTTAACTGCTCCACTTTTCTGTAGTTCGTCCACATAGCTGTAAGGAATCGTACCCAGCGGTTCGTCAGTGAAGAACATGGTGTTCATAGCTAACTGCGTCGCGCTGCCAGCGGGACCGATGATCATATCATAGTAACCCGCGGTGCTGACAATGCCTTCATTTACCTGACAGGAAATGTTATAGCTCAGTAATGCTACTCCAGCACTGACCATAATGGACAAGATCACCAACAGAATTCTGGATTTTCGGATGGACATATTCTTCAGGGCAAATTTATACATGATCATTGCCCCCTTCCACAGCAGAAGCAAAAGTATTCATATCGATCGCTTCATCAAAAAGCTCTGCCAGGCGATCATCATGTGTCACACAAATCAGAGTCTTCCCCTTCGCATTCCGGATCAACTCTTCCATGACTTTTCTGCCGATAGCATAGTTCAGATTCCCAGTAGGTTCATCTGCAAGGATAATTTCCGGTTTCTTCACCAACGCCCTGGCAATAGCCACCCGCTGCTTTTCCCCACCGGAAAGCAGTTTTACCTTTTTCTTTTTGTGCTTTAGGATCCCCAGATCACTGAGTAGTGGATCCAGCCCATCAATATTCACTTTTTCCAGTTTCAGAATAGCAATATTATCTTCCACAGTCATTTCTTCAATCAATTTGAAGTCTTGAAAGATATATCCGATGTTGGCAATCCTGTACGCGTCCTTTTCCCTTTGGGAAAGTGCAGACAGTTCAATCCCGTTCGTCATTATCACGCCTGAAGAAGGGGTCAACACTCCCGCAATCATATTCAGCAGAGTGGATTTGCCGCAGCCTGAAGCACCCAGAAGAACATAGCTCTTTCCGGTTTCGAAAACATAGTCGGCGTAGCGAAGCCCATATCCCTGACCAAAATCAACGGTCACATCATGAATGGCGATCATTATACCGCATCCTTTCTTTCATATGAAGTTTTCATGAGAAAGGATATATTAATTCAACAGTTCAGTTTTCAGAGCCACAGGAGACGGGGAAGAATGATCATTTTCCATCGTAGAACCTGCTGTGGAAAATCTGTTGGTCAATGAAGGCTCGATCAGATACGCCATGGCGGTCAGGCGAAAAATCATCCGGCCATCCCGTATCAAGGTGCAGATGAAGCATCCGTCTGTATCGCAGTGATGCATGACAGACAGACCAGCAACCATCAGCATAGCAAGACACAGGATCATCGCGATGATTACTTTTCTCTGTCTGTACAGCATCCTATTCCCTTCTTTCATTCTCTTTCTGTATTTATTATATCACAGTTTGCAAGACTCCATGTTACCAAATCAACTTTTTTATCCGTCATGGTCCGCTGTTTCTTTATCATAGATTACCTTTTTCTCCTGATTTTGAGTCAGCATTTACCCTAAAAGAAGAAAAGCAGTCTCATTTGACTGATCTTCATAAATCATTTAGAGACAGTCCTCTTTTCATTCTTGCTAACATACAGAAGGAGCAATCTGGTTGTTATGTATGAATTTATGTATCCGATAATCTCTGTAAGCAACAGATCGTCACTTCTCCGGGCAGTATTTTTCATTGGGTACTTCATGGTATTCCATACCGCGGAGTGTTTGGATCTCGCCAAACGCCAGTCCCGCGGTCAAAAGGCACAGGGCAAGGAACAGTATGTCCTCCCGCAAAAAGATCCAGTCTCCC
>JAZUFB010000302.1:0-10665 GCA_045640475.1 Clostridia bacterium | reverse complement strand
AACCAGAAAATGGCGCTTCTCTGTCATTTAACAGTAAATCATATGCAAATTGGCAAAGCTGTTCAAATGATAAGCTTCAAGTGAAATTTCAAGTATATAATGAACCATATGGAAGAACCGTAAAAGCTTTTGAGCTTTATGTTTATGCCAAAGATGCTTGGGGAAAGAATATATATAACGGTTCGGTATATTACCTCACAACAACCACTACAATAAATCCCGGCAAATATGCATATTCAGATTACTTTGTAATACCAAATCGAAGCAAAATACATGAAATATTCTGCGGAGTACATAAGATTTTGTATTCTGATGGAACAAGTGTTACTATTCCTAGTGTTGATTATTCGTGTTGGGAATATCAATAAATGGAACAGAAAAATTTGCAAGACAAGAAAAAGATAAATAGATTGGCCTAATCTCTTAAAATCCGTTCCGCTTTATTCTTTACATATGGGCAACCAAGTTCATACAATTGATTACATATCCCTTCAGCTATAAAAGCGAACTCATGGGATGACAAATCGAAAGCATCTGGCACCATCCGGTAATAAAGCCCTTCATAAATAAAATCAATATAAACATTTCTGGTCAACAGCCCATATTTACATTCCTCTGCCTGAAAATCCTCCTGAGTATTCCGGGGTGAAATCCATCACCAGTCCGGCGTAAGGAAATCACCTTTCCGGCAAAGTGGAAATCGTGGTTCCGGGTATCGGAAATCATTCAACCGACCCATATAATGGATTCATGCATCGAAAAGATGCAAATCCAAATATGGGAGGGTCGAGAATGACCAAATACCGTGAAATCCTGAGGCTCACAGCCAAAGGACTATCTCAGCGCAATATCATGCAAAGCATAGGTGTTGCGCAGAAAACCGTTGTCAGAGTTCAACATCGGGCCAAAGAATTGAAACTGACTTGGCCACTGGATGAATCTTTGACGGATCAGGCGTTGGAAAAGCTCATGTTTCCAAAGCGGGAAGCAACTGAGTCGGACCGCAAAATGCCTAATTTTGACTACATTCAAAAGGAATTGCTGCGAAGCAACGTCAACAAGAAGTTGCTTTGGACAGAATACCTGGAAGAATGTCGTCAGTCCGGAGATAAGCCGCTCATGTATTCGCAGTTCTGCTACCATATCCAGCAGGATGAGCAGAAGAGACACGCGACAATGCATATCGGCCGCAAACCAGGTGAGCAGACCGAAGTAGACTGGGCTGGCGATCCCGCCCATATCATCGATCCGGATACAGGAGAAATCATACCCGCCTGGTTGTTTGTCGGGGTAATGACCTACAGCCAATATCCATACGTGGAAGCATTCACCGACGAGAAGCAGAAAGCATGGATCACGGCGCACATTCACATGTTTGAGTATTTCGGTGGTGTGACACGCATCCTTGTGCCTGACAATTGTAAAACTGCCGTCGCACACGACAACAACTGGTATGACCCAAGGCTCAATACGGTCTACCATGAAATGGCTGAACATTACGACATAGCCATTATTCCGGCTCGTGTAAGGGCTCCAAAGGACAAGCCAAACGCTGAGGGAGCCGTAGGCAACATTTCAACCTGGATCACCGCAGCACTCAGGAATGAGCAGTTCTTTTCACTCTCCGAATTGAACCAGGCAATCCGAAAAAGACTGACAGAGTTCTCCAATCGACCGTTTCAAAAGAAAGAGGGCAGCCGATATGAACTCTTCCGCAACGAAGAACAGCCATTGCTGACCGCATTACCGACCACCCGTTTTGAACTGGCTGAATGGAAGTCAGCGACAGTTCAATTCAATTATCACATATCTTTAGACGGAATGCTATACTCCGTTCCTTACGAATTCATTAAACGCAAGGTAGATGTGCGGATAACTGACATGGTAGTCGAGATTTTCTACAACCATAACCGAATTGCTTCTCATCGCCGTCTCTACGGCAGAAAGGGGCAATACAGTACCATTACGGAACATATGCCGCCGGAACACCAGCAATACCTTGAGTGGAACGGAGACCGCTTCCGTAAATGGGCCGCAAAGATCGGGACAAGCACCGAAAAGGTGGTGAATGCGCTTCTTTCCTCCCAAAGAGTGGAACAACAGTCCTACAGGAGTTGCATGGGGCTTCTCAAAATGTCCGAGAAATACTCTGCTGTACGTCTGGAAGCCGCGTGTCAAAAGGCTTTGCAGTACACAGATTCTCCCAGTTACAAGAGTATCCGGAATATTCTTGTAACCTGGAAAGAGCAACCTGTTGCCCCTGAAAAGGACGTCAACCCCACTCATAACGAACATGCGCTTACAAGAGGTGCAGAATATTACGGGAGGAAAGGCAAATGACGAATCAAAGTACTTTAGACAAGCTCCTGGAAATGCGCCTTCCGGCCATGGCAGAAGCGTTTCGTACCCAAATGAGCGACCCACGAATGAAAGAGGTACTCTTTGAGGACCGTTTCGGCATGCTGGTGGATATCGAATATAACAGTCGCAGGAGCAACGGACTGAAGCGACTCATCCGCAATGCCGGTTTTGACCAGCCGGAGGCTTACATTGAGGATATAAACTATACTTCCGGCAGGAAACTCAATCGAGAACTGATTCAACGGCTTGCCACTTGTGAGTACATAACGGAACACCGGAACCTGTTCATCACTGGCGCTACCGGAAGCGGGAAGACCTACCTTGCCTGTGCGTTGGGTATGGAAGCCTGTAAGCAACGCTACAGAACACTGTATGTTCGGCTGCCGGATTTTCTTCTGGATCTTGAAATCTCCCGCAGTAACGGCACTTACAAGAAAACCATGGCCAAGTATGCCCGCCCTGTGCTGCTAATTCTGGATGAATGGCTGTTGCTGAAACCGACTGAAGCTGAACAGCATGACATTCTGGAACTGCTTCACCTCAGACGCAGGCAGTCATCCACAATCTTTTGCTCACAGTATGATTCTGACGGATGGTATGAGCAACTGGGTGGGGCTGACGGTCCACTGACCGAAGCGATTCTGGACAGAATCAAGCATGACTCTTACGTGATTAATATCGTTCCGGTGGATCCTGCGAATAATCGTTCCATGCGAGAAGTGTATGGCCTTGATCCTGCGTTGAGAGAATAAACCCCAGCAAGGGAACCGCTCTCCAGGGGGAAGGACTTTCCCTCCTTCCCCCTGTGCCGCGGGGGCAGACCCCCTTTCTCCCGCGCCACCGCAGTTAAATCGAATTGATGGTAAAGGCGGCTACGCCGCATATTATTTTCGAATACCGGACCAATGATTTCCGTTTAACCGGACTGGCGCTTTCAGCGCACCGGAATATTCATTAATGCCGGGTGTCAAGCGTAATTACCTCATAGGCTACAGGTACGCAACATGTTCTATGTGGATTTTCATCTATTTTTCATTTATTTAGATTATATAGCAGGTGGACGCAGTCTCAAAACCGTTCGTTTTCAATAATGGTCCGTTCGTAGATAGATAATCAATGAACAGATGTGATTGCCCAGCAAATCACGATTCATCCTCATAGGTATCCTTTGGGGAATAATAATCACTCATCAACAAGAAATAACTGTCATATACAATATCTTTATTCTCATTTTTCTGATCAAACTACTATAAGCACAAATCTACCAGCGGCACACATTTAGTGTTGAGCGGTTTGTTATTCGCCCGTATTTCCCTTAATATTATCATTAAGTGAAAAAAAAACGATGGCACGGATTCTGTGAAGATATTTCCATCGTTATCCCAATATGGGAATGGGCAGGCCAAAGAACACTTAATTGTTTGATTTGCATTTGCAAAAATAATAGAATCACCCAAAGGAGGTCGTCTATCATGGATAATTGCCTATACTGCGCCTTTTATATGCCCAAATATGGTTTGTGTATGAAAAACTACAGTGGAAAGTCTGTAGGTTATTCGGACGCCTGTGATGCTTTCGTTGACAAAGACTCTTGTTCTACCATTCCAGATTGTTGTAAAGATTGTAGCAATTGTGCCTTATCACAGCATGAATATAACCCATGTTGTTTTAAAAGTAATATGCGCGGCGATCCTATAAAACAGACACTCACAGAATGTCCATATAGAGGCACTTATAATTCAGATTATGATGATATAGATGACGAGGATAATGAGGACAGCGAATCTTATGATCTTGTTAGTTTAAAAAAAGTAACATTATCCTCCAAAGCCGCCGTTCAGAATTCTTCATTAAGTGATGCCAAGACTTATGTTGTTGAACGTCTTTTTTCCATATTAGGTAGAATAGCCTTATTGGCGATTGTAATATTATCAGCATTATTTCCAACAGAAAAATACCTGTTTCAATTAAATACTATTGTACCACTTAATGATTGGTTAATGCCTGCAGTATATACGCTTGTCGTTATTATCTATTTATTTGTTCAGAGCAAGGGGTTAACTAAGGATCAGATTGATATTAACAATAATGAAGTCAGCTCAGATTCAGTCACTTGGACAACATATTTATTTGGTGTTGTTTGCATAATTGCCCAATTTGTTATCAATTTTAGAACTTTTGAAAATCCCGACTATTTATGGATGAGAGGCTACATTATCAATCCTCGGAATCGTGAGGGTGGCTTAACCCATATTATCATTTTTGGTTTGGTTAATTTTGGTGTCATTGCTTTGGGGTTATCCGCTTCAGCCATAAAACGTAAAAAGACTCTGCTGAAAAGAAATGTAAAAAGGAAAAAACGTTAATCAATAACTTTCATTCGTTAATTGAAGCAGTCCATTAATCAATGCAATCTACCGACGGTAAGGAGGAAGTAGTTATCACCCGTATGTGTTATGATCGTTGTTTGGGAGAACTCAAAGGGAAGGGAGATTATCTCAACAACATATATTTTTGTATGTCAGATTATGAAATGGTTCCCGAAGGAGCCAACCGGAGGACGATTTAATGAAAAGATGGTTTTCAGGACTTATGGTGCTTATGCTGTTGTTCGTTATCATCGTTCCAGCGATGGCGGAAAGAGATTTGCGTGTGAAACAAATCATGTACGGAAGTCACAGAGTCGCGTTTGTTCTAACGGAAGACGGTACTTTGTTTGTTTGGGGGAATCCTTATTCATCCACGTCTGACCAAACCGGCGGATCAGCCACCCCGATCGTGATGGCTCGAAATGTCAGTGAACTTCTTGGCACTGATTCATATATGATTTACTACACGGACGATAACGACGATTTCTTGGCGTGGCAATATTACAGCGAAGCTGATTTTACGAAGACAGGGAAATATCGTACCTATCATTATGGCACACTCGCTGAAGATAATTATTTGCCGCCTTTCAAAATTGCTTCGGGAATCAAGAAACTGATCTCCTGCAATAATGTCTATCCTAATGGATATTTCATTGACGCAGATAACCGTTTATGTTCTTTTACCCTGGTCGAGTTCGTCCAAAGCATTCCGATCGGTGCAAAGACAGAGTACGTGATGAATGTGGAAGAAGGTACTGAACTGATCCAGATGGGAACTTATTGGTACTTATGGAAGCAGGACGGTTCTTTATGGGTGGTTGGCGAAGACAAATACAATTGTATGGGTGTAGGCCAGAAAAAAGTAAATGAGCCCACACTAGTAACGGAAAATGTCCAATGGGTTTTTCCCATGAATCGCCAAATGTATGTCGGAAAAGACGATCATTCGTTATGGGCCTGGGGGCTGAACCAATCCAACTATCTGGGCAACTGTAAAGGATCGACCGTCAAGGAACCAACAAAGATTCTGGATGACGCGTTACAGATTCAGAACTATCAAATGGGTTTATTTCATGATCAAACCAGTGAAATGTATGTGATCGATTCGGACGGTTCCATATGGAACTGGCAGGACGGTTCGCTCCTGTTGGGATTTGAGAGAAAGAAACCGGCTTCAGTGATCACAAAGGTCATGCAAGGAGTCGGTACGATCAAAATCTTTGACTACCGTTTTTTTGTTACGGAAGATCACAAACTCTATACCTATGACCGGACAAAGACATCGGCCAAGAATCCGGTTGTCGTGCCTGTTTTCTGTCTGGGAAATGTGGACTACGTCGCGGATCCGTTCAGCAATCCGTTCAAAACCGATGAGGGTGATTTGTACGTCGGGATGCTGGACGGGACATTATATCTGGCAAAAAACGGGGATTTTAACAATTTATACCCTTGTTCTTACACAGCCGCAGATCTGCAGAAAATAACCCAGCCGCCCTTTTCAACAACTGCTTTATTCACGGATGAAGAAGGACGCCTGTATGCACTGGATTCCGGAACTGTGTCACCAGTACCGAAGTATGATGATCTGATGGTTTATGAGATTCCCCTGACGGAATATATGAATGATTATATTGATACCGGTAAATACAGTCCTGTTTCTACAGCTGACTAACACTTTATATTGATTGCTCCGGCAGGAAAAAGACGAACTCCTTGCCGACAACTTCGGCATGCAGAGAGACCATGAGCAGAGAGGAGACGCATGACGATGCGACTGTTACGAAGAATTGTTCCCATGCTGATTGTACTTTGTATGTTCACTGAAATTTACGGGGTCTGCGCCGAAAGCGCTGGTAACGAGATATGGGGCGGAGCGAAGGAAATCTCAGCTATTCAAGACAAAGTGATCACCATAGGCGATACCTTGTTGTTTGGTACCTATCCGCAGACCCGCGGGGGGAATGACTGTACGCCAATCGAATGGAAGATCCTCGCATACGAGGATGACAGAGTACTGATAATCAGCCATTATGCACTGGACAGCCAGAAATATAACAGCAAGCCTGTCGATGTGACATGGGAGTCCTGCTCGTTGCGTACATGGCTGAACAGCTCGTTTATCCCAAAGGCTTTCACTGATGCAGAGCAGATGTGTATCATGAACACAACTCCGGATGGAGAGCCTCTTCAGGATAAAGTGTTTTTGCTCAGCAGCACCCAGGTTCAGGAATACTTTCCCAAAGATGAGGACCGTATGTGTGCCCCGACCGAATATGCGGAAAAGCAAGGGGCCTGTATCAGTTATTACAACACCGAGGGCAGGGCTACCGGATGGTGGTGGCTCTCGGATCCTGCTGCGAATCAGAACTCCCAGGTCGTCTGTACGGTCTGATCGATAGGGCATTATCTGGTCCATAGCAACTATGGTTCAGTGCGGCCTGCGTGCTGGGTCAGGCTGGACCTATTGAATGCTCTGTACAGTGCGGACGACGAAGGGCTTGAAGCATGTGAGGAAGAGTCTGGGGCGGAGATTTCGATCTCAGACAATGCCTCCCGGGCCTACAATGCAGACAGCTTTACACCGGGGAACCGGATCACATTCGGAACGTATCCGCAAACTAAAGATGGGACGGACAAAACCCCCATCGAATGGTTGGTACTCGACCATGTTGGCGATTCCGTTATGTTGATCAGTCAATACAAACTTGATATGCAACCGTACAACACCACAGACGAAAACGCATCCTGGGAAACCTGCTCACTGCGAGCTTGGCTGAATGATTCTTTTCTGAATACGGCCTTCACATCAGATGAACAGACAGCTCTGTTGGAATCAGCCACCGATAAGGAAACAAAGGATCTGGTGACCCTGCTGACGCCTCAGGAAGCAAAGTCATACTTCGATAACAGCGAGCTTTGTAATGTACCTATGACCGAATATGCAGGGATACTACTGGATCGAACTGGGAAAACCGGGGCAGACTTCACTGATATCATGGGAAGTACGAGCTGGCCATACTGGCTCAGAAATACGGGTTATAAATCCAATGAAACAGCAGAAGTAAACTGGTTCGGTGAAGTAGTATCACGGAGCAATAATGCGTCCTACAGCATGAATCTGGTACGGCCAGTGATCTATATAAACACAGGAGCCAGTTTATTCCACCAGGAAGGCAGATCAATGAGTCCGGAAAGCACCAAAGTAGTAAAGGAGAGCAAGATCAATGCAACGGATTATGTCATTGGAAAGAGCGTCTATTTCGGTTCCTGGCCGCAAACGGAAAGTGGGAACGACCGAACACCTATCGAATGGCAGGTAATCGGACGCAGGACAAATCAGGTGCTTCTGCTCAGCCGTTATGCATTGGATATATTACCTTTGCATATGGACGGCGATACAACAACTTGGGAGAGAAGCACCTTACGTACCTGGCTGAATGAGGAATTCCTGAACTCCGCTTTTTCAAGGTCCGAACAGGCGCAATTGTTGGTAACACCACTTGACAACACAGGAAATACCAACAAGGGAAAAGATGTAAGCAGCGGCAAAAATACATTGGACAGAATCTTCCTGATAAGCTATTCGGACCTGATGGACTATCTGCCCCGCAAAGACACACGCCTCTGCAACCCGACAGCTTATGCGGTCAAAAAGTGGGCCATACGAAACCTCAAATCATCCTCTGATACGACGGACTCCACCGTCAATTGGTGGTTGCGTTCAATGCAGAATAAAACAAATGCATATCTGATCAAGAATGACGGTGATTTGATCACTCTGCCTGCATCTTCGGATTTCAATGTCTTTGTCCGTCCTGCCGTTTGGATCACGCTGGATCCGGGGTCCTACACGTGCTTTGTGGACGATGATCAGACATATGGCAATTATCCCGAGGACGTTCTGTCTGGTATGGATGAATCATTCAATTACGTCATGAGCCGTCTGCCGAATCCGGAACCACTCCAAATATCCAGCACGAAAAAACTCGCAATATATACAGCGCCTTCGACAAAATCCATCAGAACGCAAAAAAACAAAGCCGCTTACCAACCCGATAATTCTATCGAAGTCTATGGCCAGGCAGACAGTTGGTTAATGATACGGACCGTTCAGGAGAATGGGAAACCGCAAGTTGGCTATATCCAGTCAAAGGATTTGATAGACGACCTGAATGCAATCGGTAACTTGCATTTTGACAATATCCATGCCGGAGTATGCAGGGATACCGCACTGTATGAAGCACCAGATTCGAACAGTGAAAAGGTCACGGATTTGACATTCGGAGCAGAAGCCCTGTTTCTGGCATCGGTGAAGGAATGGGCTAATGTGGAGACCACTGTGGGTTCAAAAACTGCGAGAGGATTTGTTCCGCGTCAAGACATTTTACTGAGTTTGGGCAAAAAGCTCCAGCCAACAGACTGTACCTGGACTTCGGGCTCTGGTGAAAAGATCGATAGCGGAATGACCGTGGATAGCAATCCTGAGACCGCGCTTCTGATTCCGGTCGAAGAATATCCCACCACGGGGACTTTTGTTTATACCTTTGAGACCCCAATTTCCTTGGATCGGATGGTTCTCTGGAACGGTTACTGGAAAACCGAAAAGAAAAAAGATCAGTATGAGCAATACAGCCGGCTTGATACGGTCGAAATCAGTTTCCTTTATGAAGGTTCCACAAATTTTACGGATTCTGTGCGCCTTATCATTCCGGAAACAAAAAACTGGGAAAAGCGGTCTGACGGAATCTATATCAATCTGACCGGTCATGAGAACGTGACCGCGGTCAGGATTACTCCCGTAAGCATTATCAAAGGAAAAAAATACAAAACAGAGATTGCGATTTCAGAGATAGCTTTTTACGATCACTAACAAGATTGCCTTGTTCTCCATCCTGATCGCTGATTAGGTCTGTCCGTGTTTCCATGAGAAGAATCCCGTGACTCTTTGCAGAACTCAAAAGCAATCGATTCAGATGTCAGTGTATTGTACATGTGATGCCAAATTCAATAAACTCCAAATCTGGGGAACCCTGGGTTCCTTTGAGACCAACAAAAATATATCCTATTAATTAACATATCAGTATACGCCTCAAATAAGTTGGGTTGTATCACATGAAAACGGGAAATTCTGTGGCTTTCGTTTTCATTCCAATTTGTGTTGGTACCGCACCGGCATAGTGAGATGATTTGAATGAAAAAACACTATATCGCAGTCCTTTTTCTGTCCATACTGATTTTGACGTTTTCCATTGCCTGTTCGGAAACTGCTTCGCTCAGAAATCTGACAGCAGACACTTCTGCTTCTGAGCTTGATCTTGGAGCTTTGAATGTGCATATGTCCGAATTGATCAGGTTTCTGGATCAGTTTACCAATCTGCATAAGTGTGATATGTATTCGATTCCAGTAACTGCTGCTCAAATCAGGACTCTTGTCGAACGGTATCCTGAAGTTGAATTTGGATGGACAATACGGATCGGAGATCATACTGTGCGGACAGATCAGACAGCCTTTTCCACCCTCCATGAGGGGGGCGAGGAGAACCTGCATAACGCTACTGATTTTTCTGTATTGAAATACTGCAAGCAACTACAGGCATTGGATATTGGGCATAACGGAGTACGTGATCTTTCTTTTTTGTATGATCTTCCGAATCTGAAAGTGTTGATTTTAGCTTGTAATCGTATCGTTGATATTACTCCTATTGCAAGCTTGAAAAATCTTGAATATCTGGAGTTGTTTTCCAATCGAATCAATGATTTGACTCCGTTGACCAGTCTTCATCATCTCATGGATCTGAATATTGGGTATAACTCAGTCACTGATTACGAGCCCCTTCAAAAAATGACATGGTTGCAACGCCTATGGATTGGGAAAGCCAGTGTCTACGCTCCCGGAAATGAGCCACAGGCGGAAATGTTAGTTGCATAATATAAG
>JAZUFB010000301.1:0-3555 GCA_045640475.1 Clostridia bacterium | reverse complement strand
CCATCATATCAACAACATGCAGCAGCTGGGCGGTGCGGAGATTGCCGGCATCAAGCTGCACGCGGCTATCGACGTGGTGATGAGACGGAACCACATCCATCATTGCACCATGGGCATCTGGACTGACTGGGAGGCGCAGGGCACCCGTATCAGCCAGAACCTGCTTCACGACAACCATCGCCCGGACTTCTGCACATGGGCGGACGGCGGCATGTTCAGCCAGGATATCTTTGTTGAAGTTGGCCACGGCCCGACGCTGATCGACAATAACGTGCTGATGTCCAAGGTCGCACTGACCATCGCCACCGAGGGTGTGGCCATGGTGCATAACCTGATCCTGGGTACCTTCGGCCTGGTGGGCGAGGGCACCGGAACACGCTATACGCCTTACCATATCCGCCATCGCACTGAGGTCGCCGGATTCATGACCATCCTGCATGGCGATGACCGTTTCTACAACAATATCTTTGTCCAGAACTGGCCGGTGGACGCTGAAATCAAGCCAGGCCACGATGCCAACAAGAGCACCCGCGTGGGTACCTGGTGGTGGGATGAATATCCGACCTATGACGAATGGATCCAGTGGTTTGACATGGATGTGAAGCGTCCTGACATGGGCAAGCTGGCGAAGTATCACGATTCCCATCTGCCGGTGTGGGTGGACGGAAACGCGTATCTGGCCGGCGCGCAGGCTTGCGTGAAGGAAAAACGCAATCTGGTGGACGCGGACGCGAAGGTCACCGTGGAACTGGAAGAAAAGGACGGAAAGACCTACCTGAAGACCAATGTGTACGATTATGTGAAGGACTTTGCCGCGGGCATCGTCAACAGCGATATCCTGGGCAAGGCCTTTGAACCGGAACAGCGCTTTGAGGATCCGGACGGCTCCGCGATCACCTTTGACCGCGACTACTTTGGGGATCACCGTGAAGGCCTGACCGCCATTCCCGGACCCTTTGCCTCTCCGGAAGGACTGAAAAAGGCCCTCTGGTGATTTGACGGAAAGGAAGACGCAGCATGAGAGTCGCGATACTGGGCGCGGGCGAGATCGCCAGAATGATGGCGAGGACCCTGCGGGGCATGAAAGCGGGCGGCGAGGATGTCGAGCTGTATGCCGTCGGATCCCGCTCGCAGGACAAGGCGGATGCCTTTGCCCATGAAGAAGGATTTCTGAAAGCCTTTGGAAACTATGAAGACATGCTGAAGGATGACGGGGTGGACCTGGTCTACGTGGCCACCCCGCACTCCCACCACGCGGAGCATATGAAGCTGTGCATCGCGCACGGCCGGCCTATCCTGTGCGAAAAGTCCTTTACCGGAAACGCCAGGCAGGCGGAGGAAGTGCTGAACCTGGCGGAGCAGAAGAAGATTCCCCTGACCGAGGCGATCTGGACCCGCTATCAGCCGGCGCGGAAGATCATGGATGATGTGATTGCCAGTGGAGAAATCGGTGAGGTCAAGCTGGTGTCCTCCACGCTGAGCTATGGCATCCGGGACCACGAACGGATCTATGATCCGAAACTGGCGGGTGGCGCACTGTTGGATCTGGGCGTATATGTGATCAACTTCGCCTCCATGATCCTGGGGACGGAAGTCATCCGCAGGGAGAGCAGCGTACAGCTGCTGGATACCGGCGTGGACGCGCAGGAGACCATGACCCTGTTCTATCCGAACGAAGCGATGGCTAACCTTTGTGCTTCCACGATGGCCTTTGGCAATCGGCTTTGCGTTGTGCAGGGTACGAAGGGCTATTTTACCGTGGATAACGTGAACAATCCCATGAAGATCACCCTGCATAAGGAAGACGGGGAAGAACGTCTGTTGCCCGTGCCGGAGCAGATCACCGGATACGAGTACGAGGTGCGCGCCTGCCAGCGGATGCTGAAGGAAGGCAAACTGGAATGTGAAGAAATGCCTCATGCCGAGACTCTGCGCATCATGAAGATGATGGACAGCTTCCGCGCCGATTGGGGCGTCAGGTATCCGTTTGACTGAACAAAAATCCTGCTATGCATTGCATAGCAGGATTTTTGTTTTGAGGGCCAAGTGATCAGATAAAGGCGTATTGGGCGAGACGGTCCATGGCTTCAACGGCAAGGGAGTGGGGAAGGGCGAAGTTCATGCGGATCGTATCCGGGCGGAAGAAGGATTCACCGTTCTGCCAGATGACGCCGCAGGCGATGCCGGCGGCCTGCAGTTCTCGGATCGTCTTGTGATGCTGCTCGCACCAGTCATGGCAATCCAGATAGAGCATATAGGTGCCCTGGGGGCGCATGACGCGGACCCCGGGGAAATGCTTCGCGATGAAGTCGCAGGCATAGGCGAGATTGCTGTCGATCACGGAGGTCATTTCATCCACCCAGGAAGCCCCTTCGTCTGAGAAAGCGCCAATGAGCGCACTGACGGAAAGTACATTGGCCGCGTTGTAATGGGTGGACTCGCTCTGACGGTCCATCCGGTCGCGGAGGGCGGGATTGCGGATCACGTGATAGGAGCCGACGAGACCGGCCAGGGAGAAGGTCTTGCTGGGCGCGTAGAAGGCGATGGTGCGGGCTGCTGCGTCCGCGGAGACGGACTGGGTCGGGATATGGGTGTAGCCCGGCATGATGATATCGGACCAGATCTCATCGGAGACGACGATACAATCGTTCCGGCGATAGATCTCCATGGCCTGAAGGATCTCTTCGCGTTCCCAGACACGTCCACAAGGATTGTGGGGAGAGCAGAAGATCGCGAAGTGGATATGGTTTTCGCGGATCTTCCGCTCCATATCCTCGTAATCCATACGCCAGATCCCGTTTTCATCCATGACCAGCGGACTGTGGACGGCGGGACGGCCCAGATCGGTCAGGACCTCGGTGAAGCCGACATAGGTGGGGGAATGAATGAGGATCTTTTCGCCGGGCGTCGTGAACGCAGTGATGGCGGCACTGACACCACCCAGAACACCGTTTTCATAGCCGATCATTTCGCGGATCAGGTCCGGAACACCCTTGCGCTCCCGATGCCAGCGGATGATGGCGTCAAAGTACGCGTCCGGCTCGTGAAAATAGCCGAAATTCGGGAACTGCAGACGTTCTTTGATGGCCTCTGTGACGCATGGCGCCACCGGGAAACTCATATCAGCAACCCACATCGGGATCTTGGAGAAACCATCCTTGACAGATGCATCGATCGGAATGATGTCCGCCGCGATAATATCATGACCGGCACGGTCCAAAACAGTCGTAAAGTCGAATTTCATAGGGATCTCCTCTCGTATTAAGGGTTATAGGTCACATGTGTATAACATCTGAAAGTATGATAGCACGGTGATTTTGACGCGTCAAGGAATGGAGATTGTGGAGCAAGCACACTTGCGCAAAAAACATGCCTTGACAAAACAGTAATGAGACAGTATAATAACCTCTGTTCCTATGGTCTGTTGGCTCAGTTGGTAGAGCACATCGTTCACATCGATGGGGTCACTGGTTCGAGTCCAGTACAGACCACACGAAAAAGACCTCCCCGAAGTGGGAGGTCTTTTTTGTGTGATTTGCTCCGAATTCCGAACCA
>JAZUFB010000300.1:0-5655 GCA_045640475.1 Clostridia bacterium | reverse complement strand
GGGGTCTTGAACTATTTGAGCCAACGATTTTTTGTCACGTTCCTTAAGCACGCGGAATACTAAACGCTCTGAGGTTAAAGATTTGTTTTTGTATCCTATCATAATGTGCCAATCTCCACAAATTCGAATTTTTTCTCTCATTATACAACAATCCCAAGCATAATTCAATCAAAAACCGAACGGAGGCATTCTGAGCCCTACATTTCACACGAAGCAGTTGATTCTCGGGCAAACCTTGCCGTGCGGAAGGATTATCTGAAACGGCAGGGGGATCGTTGAGGAAATGACGGAGAGACAAGCAGCAGACCGAGGGTATGCCGTTCCTCACGGCTCAGATCAATGGCAATCACATTTCTTCTCATAGTACGTTCCACTCCTCTCCGTCCCGCAGAGCAATGACGCTCCGATTTGGGCAAAGTGTTTTCAGCGTATCCGGCTGTTCTGTGTGCATCGGAATGATATGGTCGGGATCAGTCTTTTCAATCAGCAGTGCGATATCATCAGGAGATGCGTGTCCGCTGGTATGCAGCGTTTCCCATGTTCCTGCAAGGGAAAGAAAATCCGGGATCGTGCTGCCGGGCTTGGTGCGGTAACCGTCCCACATGGAATAGAGCATGATGCTCTGTGTCGCATCAAACTTCGGGATGATTTGACGGAAACGCCAATTATCCCGCACCATCATCACAAAGCCACGGTCGCGGAGCTTGTCTAACAGATTATCGCCATAGGTCGTCTTTTTGATATTCCGATACAGTTCGGAATAGTGTCCCCATTCCTGTTCCATCAGAGAGAGCAGGTCTGACTGATACTCATCGCAGATGAAGTATTTTCCGCGTGGTGTTGCTTTGGAAAGAGCGCAGATACGCTCCAGATTGGTGGAAGCGGCAAGAACAAAAACATATTTGTATCGGACGGTATAGACTTTTGCTTTTCGCTGAAGCTCCTGCTCCGTCACGGGTGCGGACGGAGTGCGGGAAAGCGTCGTTCCCTCGGTAATCAGCACATCAACTTTCCTCACCAGCTTGTCGAGAATTTTCGGGATCGCCTTGCCACGGAATCCGTGCATCCGAAAATCGCCGGTGTGCAGGATGCGCTTGCCATCTGCTTCGATCAGGAACATATAGCTGTCGCAGGCGGAGTGGTCGATGGAAAAAGGCGTGACGGTCATATCACCGATTTGAAATGCTTCTCCGGGCGTGAAGGCAGCGGCGTTTTCGATCCGCGTGATGGTTTCCGGCTCGGCATTGCGTATGGTTTTCAGCAGCACCTTTTTGGCGAAGCCACCCATGTAGAGCGGAACGTCAGCACGAATGTTCTTGATCTGTCCCACGTGATCGCCGTGATTGTGGGTGAACAATACGGCATCACAGCGTCCGTTTGTATCGGTCACGCCGGGGATATTCAGCGCTTTGGGCCGGAAATCCGGCACAAGGCTCAGTTCATCGCCCATGTCGATAATAATGCGAGTGGTGTCAGTGCTAATGTCCGTTGCCACACCGCCGATTTGATGTGTTCCTCTATGAATCGTGATCTTCATTTCTCAAATTCCTCCGGGATAGCGTCACCGATCAGCCTGGAAACGCCGTGGAACAGCTTCCACCCGCGCATGGATGGATCGTATTCGATCCACTCGCCGCTCAAACGGAGCGTCTCAATATACCGCTGCACACTGCGTTTGGATATTTCACAGTCATCTGCCAGCTTCTGCGTTGTAATGCCCGGTTTCTTACGGATCGCCGCCAGTATTCGCAGAGCATACATCACGGAATTGCTGAACGCTGAGGACTTCTTCTGCTTTTTCCGAGCGGAAAGGAGTATGTACTCCAACTTGCTTTCGATTTCCGAAAAGGCACGATAGCATTTCAGAAATTTTTGCAGATGCTTCGGCGGCTGCTTCCCGCCGAGCCAGATGATGGTATCCGAAGAGCAATTACAGATCTCTTCGTAATAGCCGAAGAGCATCTCTGTGTCATCATCGCTGAGCGCATCCGCTTGGATTAGGATCGCCTCTGCACCGATAGCGATGATATCCGTGGAGCAGTCCGTGTCAAATACACGAAGTTTCGGCGACGGGAGTGCCTTTTCCACGAGCGCGTTCTGTTCGTCCGTCAGGCAGTATGTAAGGATCAAATGTTCATCATCTTCATATTTGAGTTTCTTAGGCATTTTGCGTCCTCCGTTGTTTCTTTTGAGGATATTCTATCATGCCGCCGCGCCAACAGTCTGGTTATCAGTACGGAAGAATTTTCGCGGCATACTGTTCTGTGTCCGCTGACAGCTTAATCCCGGTCTTTTCAAGCATGATCGGTTCGATTTTTACCGGACGGGGATTATTTGTGGTCAATGAAGTCATCAGTGCGCGAAGCTGCGGGCGCTTTCCGTTTTTCAGGTCTTCGTATTCCGTATATTGATTGCTGTCTCGAAAGAATAACGGGCAGATTCTTATTTCCCTGCATTGCGGAATCTCAAAATCGCTAAGGAGCTTATTAATGTCTGCCTTCATAAAATAGGTGTATCCCTCAAGGACGCACCGCAAAAGCGTCTCGCCGCTTTTGGGCTTTTTTAGTTCAAGGATACGCAAAATCCCGGCATCATCATCGTAGGATAAAAGGTCGATCTTGCCGGCATCATCGCTCTCCTTGTTTTTAAGCGGAGTCTGATAATCAAGGACTCTTCCCAACGGAGCAACCGTACCGTTTCTGAAAACCTCCATTGCTATACGTTCTTCCATGCGGTTAGAAGCGTCTGCTCTTGTATGACCGTCATGAGATTTTATCCAATATGAATCATCTCTTGTAATACATGGGATTTTCCTTAAAATCTCCGGATGCATTAAAAGCCACTCAGAAATGATTTCCGTATAGAATTCATTGCCCTCAGCCTTGAAAGTAGTGCCTTTGTAATTTACGCAGTCAGCGCGGTAAAAAGTTTCGGGTTCCTGTGCTGCAAATAAGATCATTTTTTCTGTTTCAACTTTGGTGTGCTTTCCCATCGCACTCTCACTCCTTTTTTATTATCATACAATATCACCGCGCCAGCAGTTTGGTATTCTGGCTGCATACCGTTAAAAATAAAATCTCACCGAATTATTCAACGATAGTAGGGTTGGTAATAAATATCTCGCCGCCGTCGCGGTAATTAACCAGTGTTCCTCTCACGGTAACCATCGTCACGCCATCCGAGTATTCGTCAAAACCTTTTCCGTTGAGCGTATACTCCGGGGTCACGGCACAGTTGCATGGACAAATCCTTCATTTTTGCAAACTCGTCGGTCAGAAAATCCAGTAGCCGTCTTTCTAAATGTCCCTATTATAAACCAAATGGTTTCAAATATCAAGATGACAGCTATGTGACAGGCAGCTTGCGCCGCCTGGCCGGGTCTTCTGCTCCGGTTCCTGTTTTCGCTTTATCAGCGAGTAAATTCACATATCCGAAAAGAAGAAATGAGCCCGGTGCAAAACCGGGCTCATTCAAAATCATCTTTTCTTATTTAGTCAAAATTGGCGTTCATTTTTTGAGAGCATCTTTATTTCAGATAAGGTACCCTTTGCTTATATCATCTCTCCGTTCAGATAGTATTCCAGAGAAAGCAGAAACCGTGTCGGAATATCCGCCTCCTCCGACATTCCCGATCAGGAAGAGGACGACAGGGTCAGCATTCCAGCAGCTTCAGGTCACAGACCTTGGCAATGGATTTGCGGATCTCAGCCCGCAGGGGCAGGACGGCGGAAGGAGACACACTCAGCTCATCCATGCCGATGGCAAGGAATGTAGGAAGCAGGCTGATGTCAGCGCCCAGTTCACCACAAATGCCGATCCAAATCCCGTTTGCATGAGCTGCATCCGCAGCCATTTTCAGCGCGCGCAGGACAGCAGGATGATGGGCATCAAAGAACTTGCCCAAATCGTTGCACTGGCGATCGCAAGCCAGCGTGTACTGCGTCAGATCGTTGGTTCCGACGGAGAAGAAGTCCACTTCCTTGGCAAGGTCATCCGCAATAAAAACAGAGGCAGGAGTTTCGATCATGATACCGATCTCGGTATCCTCATTGAAGGGGATCCCCTCCTTTTTCAGTTCTGCCATCACAGCCTGGCAGGCACGCTTGCACTCCTTCACTTCCCACACGGAGGTGATCATGGGGAACATGATCGCGATCTTGCCGAAGGCAGAGGCCCGGTACAGCGCACGCAGCTGGGTGCGAAATACCTCGGGACGATTCAGGCAGATACGGATTGCGCGCAGACCCATGGCGGGATTTTCTTCCTTCTTCAGATTGAAGTAATCCACCTGCTTGTCGGCACCGATGTCCAGCGTGCGGATAATGACCCGCTTACCGTTCATACCGGCAGCCACAGTCTTATATGCCTCGAACTGCTCGTCCTCGGTGGGGTAATCGTTGGTGGCGAGATACAGGAATTCGCTGCGGAACAGGCCAATGCCTTGACCGTCATTGGCAAGGACGGCTGCCAGATCATCGGGAGAGCCAATGTTGCAATACACATTGATGTGCTTGCCGTCCAGAGTGACATCCTCCTGACCCTTCATGGTTTCCAGCAGCTTCTTCAGCTCCTGCTGCTTTTCGTACTTATCCTTCAAGGTCGCGTAGGTCAGATCGTCGGGGTCAAGGAAGATCTGGCCGGTTTCTCCGTCGATATAGGCAAGTCTGTCCTGATAGGCTTCCTTCAGGCTGTCACCCAAGCCACAGATGGCAGGAATGCCCATCGTGCGGGCGAGGATCGCGGTATGGCTGTTGCCGGAGCCGCCCTGCATCACAAAGCCCAAAATCTTGGACTTATCCAGCTGGATGGTCTCAGAGGGTGCCAAATCGTCCGCTGCCAAAATCACAGGCTCGTCGGAATCGATGCCACCCTCGGTGACGCCCATCAGGTTGTTCAGAATGCGCCGGGTCACATCCTGAATGTCGGCAGCCCTGGCCTGCATATAGGCATCGTCCATGGCGGCAAACATGGCAGCAAACTGGTCGCCGGCCGTCTGCACAGCGAATTCCGCATTGCACTGCTCGTCCTCCAGCGTGGTCATCATGCACTCCACATAGTCCTCATCCTCCACGAACATGGCGTGGGTCTCAAAGAGAACGGCTGCCTCGTCACCGGCTTCCTCCCGGCATTTTTCAGCCAGAACCTCCAGCTGCGCGATGGACTTCCTCTGTGCTTCCGCCACACGGGCTTTCTCTGCTTCCACATCCTCCACGCTGCGCTGCTCCACGGTAGTATCCACACGCTGGAAGAAGTACAGTTTTCCCTTGGTCACGCCCTTGGAAACGCCTTTACCCTGCATAAGAATCATTGGTAATTCCCTCCTAATAGTCTCTTTCTGTGGTCAAACGGATGTGGGCAGCATCTGTCCGCATCCGTTCACCCACAGTTCCGGGATGCCCGAAGGCATCCCGGAACATAAGCGCTTACAGATTTTCCTGGAAAAACTTCTGGACCTCGGCAATGGCAGCGTCTTCGTTGGCACCCTCTGCCTTGACGGTGACGGTGTCACCATTCTTCACAGCCAGACTCATCAGCTTCATCAGCTGAGATGCCTTTGCTTCCTTGCCGTCCTTGATTACGGTAACAGTGGTATCCGCAAAACCCTTGCACAGCTTTGCCAGCAATCCAGCGGGACGGGCATGGATGCCCAGAGGA
>JAZUFB010000299.1:0-15731 GCA_045640475.1 Clostridia bacterium | reverse complement strand
AGTATGACAAAGAGAGCGGAAAGTCATTGCTGTTGAGTCGTTATGCTCTTGATGCACATCGATTTGCTTCGAGTAGTAAGTATCAAGGTTGGAGCAACAGCTAGGCTCGAAGTTGGTTGAACAGTACCTTCCTGAATGATGCATTCTCAGAAAAAGAACAAAAAGGAATTCTGACCACTGTGATAAAAACAGGGAACAATGAGAGTTGGTTGACAAATTATCCTAATATGAAGTTCAAGTCGATTAGTGGTGGTTCTGACACTAGGGATAAGGTATTTCTATTGAGCATTGAGGAAGTTGCAGAATTCAGTTCACCGTAGAACTTTGTGACTGGCAGATCCGAACGAGTAAGGACCCTCGCAACAGAATATGCTGTTGCTCATGGAGCCAAAAAGTATTGTGAGTGGTTGCTTCGTTCACCTGGAGGTAGTATTGATGCAGTTTCTCGTGTAAGTACTGGCGGAGAACTTTGCCATCGCATAGCTGATTATGAGGATGGTGCGGTTCGTCCGGCAATTTGGCTTGACATTTCTACTGCGGACATCGGTAATTGATGCGAAGAGGAAAATCAAAAATTGAATACAAGCCGTTCGGTTTATCGCCGGACGGCTTTATTTATTCGCTTTTTCAGAAAGAGAGACCGTGCTTGTACAGTTTTTGTGCAGTTTGTTGAGAGTTTTTTTGCCTTGAAAGGTGCTATCATTTCCTCGGAGGAAGGGAAGATGCATAAGTTTTACAATCCAAATCCGTTCGGGGCGAGGGTCGGCGATTGCACGATCAGGGCGCTGTCGAAGGCCTTGGGAAAGACGTGGGAGCAGGTCTACTGCGGTGTGGTGCTGGATGGCTTCACGATGGGCGACATGCCATCATCCAACGCGGTGTGGGGATCCTACATCAAGAGAAACGGTTTCAACCGGCACATCATTCCGGAAACGTGCCCGGATTGCTACACGGTCAGGGAGTTCTGTGAGGATCATCCGACCGGCACCTATGTGCTGTGCATCTCCGGCCATGTCGTGGCCGTGGTGGACGGCGATTACTATGATACCTGGGACAGCGGTGACTGCGTCCCTTTGTATTATTGGGAGAGGAGTGACGAATAATGGCATACGGTTATCCTTACGGTGGTTATTACCCGGCACCGGTTCCGGATCAACTGCAGCAGATGCGGACAGGGCAGTTCCCTCAGGTGCCTCAACCGCAGAATAACAGCGGTATCACCTGGGTGAGCGGCGAAGCAGGTGCGAAAGCATACCTGGTGGCTGCAGGTTCGAGCATGCTCCTGATGGACAGCGAAGCCTCCCGCTTCTATATCAAGTCGACCGATGCAAGCGGCATGCCGATGCCCCTGCGTGTGTTTGATTACACAGAACGCGTACAGGCCGCCAATAACGCGCCCGTGGCGAATAAAACAGCCGGCATGGACTTTGTCACGCGGGAAGAATTCGCGGCCCTCACGGCGAGAATTGACGCCATTACGCAGGAGGTAAAGAAGGATGAATCCACTGTTTAATCTCCTGAGCGGAGGAAAGTCTGATAACGGCTTTACGCAGCTCCTTCAGCAATTCAACCAGTTCAAACAGAACTTTGTCGGCGATCCACGGGAGAGAGTGCAGCAGCTCCTCAACAGCGGACAGATGAGCCAGCAGCAGTACAACCAGCTGGCGAGCATGGCGACCGAGCTGCAAAAATTACTGAAATAAAGCGGTGCGCAACGCTTTATTAATAAAACATCAATGAAAGGTGGTAACAATGTTGAGTGATTCCAATATGACCCCTGCTGATATCAAGGCTGTTCTGGGGAATAACGATGGCCTGTTCGGCGGTGGCGGCAACAGCGCGTGGTTCCTGATTATCCTGTTCCTGTTTGCCTTTGTTGGCGGCTGGGGCGGCCGTGGTGGCTTCGGTGGTGGCGGCATCACCGGCGGTGGCGTGACCGATGGTTATGTGCTGGCTTCTGATATGAGCCGCATTCAGAACACAATCACGACCGGCCTGTGCGATGGCTTCTACAGCACCGCTCAGCTGATCAACGGTACCAATATGAATCTCGCGTCCGGCTTTGCCGGTGCTGAGCTGTCCCGTGCCAATCAGCAGGCTGCTCTGATGCAGCAGCTGAACAACATGGCGATGCAGAATGCCCAGTGCTGCTGCGAGGAAAAGGCTCAGATCGCCGACGTGAAGTATGCGATGGCCATGAACTCCAACGCGGAGACCAATGCCATCAATACCGGCTTCTGCCAGACCAACTACAACAACAGCAACAACACTCGCGACATCATCGACAACCAGAACGCGAATGCCCGTGCTATCCTCGAAGCGCTGAACCGTCAGAGCCTTGAAGCGAAGGATGCGAAGATCGCCGAGCAGAATCAGCAGATCTTCAATCTGCAGCTGGCCGCTTCTCAGGCGCGACAGAATGAGCTGCTGATCGATCGCCTTGGCTATCATTGCCCTCAGCCTGCTTATGTCGTGCAGCCGCCTCAACAGGTGACGTTCCCGACTAACTGCTGCGGTGGTGTGAATTATGCGGCCGCAAATGGCTGCGGATGCAGCGTGTAAGGAGGTGTAACTATGGCTGAGTATACTGCCGCTGCTCTGCAGACGGTCGATGCTGACCAGAATATCCTCTTTACGGAGACCCCTGTACCTTGCAGCCGTGGCTGGGTGATCCATCGTGAAGGATCCGGCGTCTTCACACTGCGGGGCATCACAGACAAATGTTCTGTCCTGTACCGTGTGCAGTTCAATGCGAACATTGGTCTGCCTGAGGGTGCGACGCCTGCTCCCATCGCTGTGGCACTGGCCATTGATGGTGAGCCGCTGGCTTCCAGCCTCGCTATCGTCACTCCTGCCGGCGATGAGGACCTTGGCAATGCCACGGTGTTTGCGATCGTCCGCGTTCCTCGCGGCTGCTGCACGCACATCAGTATCGTGAATGCTACGACACCTGATGCACCTATCAACGTGCAGAATGCCAATATCGAAATTACACGCACGGCGTGAGAAAGGGGTAGCAATGGGCATGAAGGCGATGGAACATCTCCGTGAGCTGCTCTGTACTGAGCTTGAAGAGTACAAGAGCAAGAACAAGCTGGGGATGTCTGATATTGAGATCGTCAACAAGCTGACCGACACCATCAAGAACATTGATAAGATCGAGATGCTTGAGGGCGATGAGGGTGAATACAGCCAGCGTTACAGCCGGGAAAATCGCGGCTCTTATGACAGTGGTAACTCTTACGCCAGGCATTACGTGAGGGGGCATTACTCTCGCGATGACGGCGGATACAGCCGCGGTCGGTATTCTCGTGATGATGGCAAGCAGGAAATGATCCAGCAGATCGAGGATATGATGCAGTCTGCTACTGGCAGTCAGCGTGAAGCGTACAGGCGTGCGCTGGAGGAACTTCGCAACGCATGATGAGGTGACCCATGATAAACATCCGGTAGATAGACGAGACGATCGAAGAACTGTTGGAGCATGGCACGACCAAGAAGGAAGCCGAGGAACTGGCACTTCTGTACATCGTTCGCGATCATCTATCGGATGTTGAACCCAGGGACAGCGGCTATTCTTTCGCGGCAGACGATGACTCAACGCCATTTATAGCAGCGGCGAAGAAGGTTCCAACCTCCGCACTGATCAGCATCATGGATGAGCACATGAAGTGCGTTGAAATAATGTTTCCGAAAGAATATGATGCAGTCCTGGAACGACTTAAGTCATTCTCATAACAAAAACGGCCACTGGAGAAATCCAGTGGTCTTTAATAATGAACATTCGTGTGAAATTTCGTGTGAAATAAATTTGAAAACGGCTGCTGGAGAGACTCAAAAGGCGGTGTGTTCTCCGCAAAATATTGTGCGAAAAATGCCGATGAATAAAGGGAAAATTCAAAAAACGCTGTGTTTCCTGAACTTTCCCTTTGGTGCCGAAGACGGGACTCGAACCTGCCAATATGAGTAAAAAACCCCCATAATACTGGTGATTTTTATTAATGTGTGAAATATCGTGTGAAATAATTTGGAGATAGCTCATAAGCGCTGCTTCAGAGCCACAAAAAGGTTATCGGTGCGAGCGTTCAACTTAGCATTCATGGCGTGCTGTTTTTCTGCAAACATCTCCACATAAACGGCGTGTGAAAAACTGGATGTGGAATGTCCCATCATGCTGGCTAGCTATTCCTCCGAAGCCCCAGAATACGCCACAGACGTGGCATAGAAGTGCCGGAGATCGTAAAAACGCATTGTATCCGGAAGACCGATGGCTGTGCGCAGCTTCGCCCATCGGCTATCTATTAAGGCAGGTTTCAAATCGAGGATGTGCTCTTGATCGGAGCCGCGTTGCTTGACCTCTGTAATGGATTCGATAAGTGACCATGCCACAGGGATAGTGCGAATTCCGCTTTCTGTCTTTGTGGATTTGACAACATAGCCATCGGTACCACGTACGCGTGCTTTGTTGACGGTGATATATCCTTGCTTATATGCGACTTCACCCGCCAGCATGGTGACTGGCTGGAATGATATATCGCTCCATGTGAGAGCATACGATTCCGATGAACGCAGGCCGGCACAGATGGTTAATGCGCAGTAAATATAAAAGTCCGGCTCCCTGAGTGCATAATCGAGTATGTCCTCAGCCCATGCTTCGGACATGGATAGCTTCTTTCGTTTTGAACGTTTGGCGAGGATAATTCCGGACAAATTCAAATCGGGAGCGTACTTGTTCAAAACCTTTTTGAGCAGGAAATAATCATTTCTGACTGTCTTGACGGAACGTTCTGTAGAACGGGTATCCATCGCGGTTTGCACATCATTGGCGGTGATGTTATCCAGACGTTTGTTGATGATGGAGTGGTACGAGTAATTTCTTCGTGAGATATAATCTCGGATTGTAGATGGACTGTATCCCTGTGCCTTGCATGTGGCTATAAACGCGTCTATTGCCTCGCCAAGTGTCATTGTTCCTTTCGACAGTCGCTTTCTCTCCATTGCCCACGCTGATGCATCCCGCTCAGCTTCGCGCTTTGTCGGAGCCGTGAAGGATCGCACGATGTTCTTTCCGTTTTCATCCTTGCCGCCGTATATCTGCACGCGCCAAGAACCTGACGGGAGCTTTTTTGCGGTTGCCATATGATCACCTCACAGCAAGTTGGTTTCGCGTTCAAGGAGTTGCAAGTTGGGTAATACATCCACATCCTGTAACGCATGACGCGTGAGAGCCTTTTTATATTGCGCGATGGTATAAGCAGCAGCATGTTGTCGGTCTTTGTTATTCATGCGGGCATAGGCCATGGAAAGCTAGATGAGTGGGTGCTTATTTCCCTCCCATTCAGTGGCTATCCAAAGCATGATTTTCTGTTCATGCTCTGAAAGGCACTTTATCTATTCGATGAGTAGCTCTTCGGTCGTCTCTGTATGGCCGTGATCAACAACCAGCACGTTTGGTGAACATTCTAGCGCTTTGGATAAGAATAGAAGATGCAAGGATGAGATGACTCGTTCTCCTCGCTCCCATCTTCCGATCGTCTTCCCGGAAACCTAATCATCGCCGATCGCCATCATCCTGTCCGCAAGATCATCAATTGTCATGTGTCGGAGATGCCGTACCATGCGGAGCTGTTTTCCGATACGTTTGTTCATCTATGTTGTTTGTCCTTTTTGCACGAAGATCACTCCATTTCTCAACTTTTTTTGAAATGTCCCAATATGGGGATGTACATCAGTGCAATGATAGAATAAAATATCGATAACAACTGAATGAAGTTCTATGACAGTGACAATCTGATAAGGAGAAGACTGCAATGACAGCACGCGAGAAAAAGATCATTGAAGCTTTCCGAAAGGCTAATGATGAGGATCGATAGAACCTGAAGCATCTTGTCGTTCAACTCTCTTCAAATACCGACAATGAAAAACAATCAGATTGATTATATAATCGTTTGTTATTCCTGAAACATGTCTGGAAAGCTTCTCATCTAACACATGCTTATATGATTATTCCCGATAGGCGACCAATTCTGGCCGCTTATTTTTTTGCTGCGAGAATACCATCAGCGTAAGCTACGATCTTTGCTTGGTTACGGTCAGAACAGAGACGGAACAAACGAAGCAGTTCTTTCTCCTCGTCGGTGAGGCTACCGATTGGGCTGCTTTCTATTGTGGTATTGATTCCTGCGAGATCATCCACTGTTACGCCGAAGAATGTGGCCAATGTGGTCAAATTGTCAATTGTCGGGGTTCTGGTACCGTTTTCGTACCTGGTGATCGTCACTCGAGAAATGCCTGTGGCATCGGCCAGGTCGTACTGTGTCATCTTTCGATTCTTGCGAAGCTCTTTAACCTTCGCGCAAAATGAGGATTCTGGATTCATGTTGGTCACCTCCTGGTACTATTTTAACACACTTTTGGTAAATATAAAAGTTACTATTTGGTATAAATAAATAAAATAATTGTGTTGACAATGACGTGGCATTAAGATATTATAGTACCAACAAGGTACCAAACTAGTACCAATCAGGAAAGGGTGAGGAGATGACAAGTATCAAACGGCTCAGGATGCAACGGTTGCTTACTCAAAAAGAGCTTGCCATCATGTGTGGCATATCTCCACAGCAACTCTGCGGTTATGAAAAGGGAAAGCACAAAATGACGTTGTTGATTGCAATAAAAATTGCAAATGCGCTGGGTGTGCCGATTGAAGAATTGATAGAAGGAGGACCGTATGAAAAAGAAAGCAGATTGGAGCAAAGCTGATGAATCATTCCGGCGGCAAGTTGGTGCACTCCTCGGAATCACAGGCATGACTCGAATCGAGTTAGCGTACCGCTTGAATATCAGCGAAAACACCCTTCGAGATCGGATGAAGCATCCGGACCACTTGACAAAGGGTGAAGAACGAATCATCGTCATGATTGCCAAACAAAACGATGTTCCCTATGACACCAGCTTAACGGTATGAATGAGCTTGAAATGATAGACCGCATGGCATACGCGGCACACTTCGGCCTTGATGCGTATGAAGTCATGATGATGAAACGCAAGCGCAAAAAGGCGCCTGACGATATTGAAGGAGGGGAAGAAAATGAGTCTTTGGAAAATCGATTCTATGATCGAGCAGATCGTCTACCGTGACGAGGCGATCGATGAAGAGACCGGCGAGATCCTTGACACAGAAGCCCTGGACCGGCTGGACATGGAACGCACTAAGAAGCTGGAAGCCATCGCCTGCATCATCAAGAATGAGGATGCTGCAGCGGCTGCCATCAAGGCGGAGATCGATGCGTTGACCAAACGCATGAAAGCTCATCTCAATCGAGAAGAGAACCTGGAACGCTACATGCTGCGGAGCTTCAACCTATACGGTGAGAAGAAGTTCGAAGCACCCAGGTGCAAAGTAAGCGTCAGGACTACGCCCAGCGTGCGGGTGTTCGACCTTGAAATGCTACCGAATAATTATCGCCGTATCATTCCCGAAAAGTGGGAGCCGGACAAGGTCAACATCAAGACCGCATTGAAGAACGGTGAGCCGGTCCCCGGCTGCGAACTGGTAAACAACCAGAGCCTCATCATCAAATAAGGATGTGAAGATCATGGATAATCTGAGATTTTATAACGCTTCCCGGCAAGCGCCGGCAGAAGCCCTGAAAGCATTCAATAACGGCAAATTCAGCGGTACCGACATCAACCCCATGTGGCGTATTAAGAAGCTGACTGAAATGTTCGGGCCGGCTGGCATCGGTTGGTACACAGAAAGCCTAAGCGAGCGCTGCGAGGAACATGGGGACATGACCATTGCCATCGTCAATATCAACCTGTATGTGAAGGTGGATGATGTGTGGTCCAAGCCGATTTTCGGCACGGGCGGCAATGTGATCCGCAGGACCACGAAGGGTGGCGGTGAGAGCGTCAGCGATGAGGGCTACAAGATGGCGTATACGGATGCGCTGAGTGTTGCCTGCAAAGCCCTGGGCATCGGTGCCAACGTGTACTGGGATAAGGATAAGACCAAATACACGACAGAAGAGCAAGAGAATGCGGCCGCTGAGCAAAAGCCCGCAAAGGCCGCTAAATCGCCCATAAAGGCGGCTGAAAAGCCGGCCGAGCAATTGATCTGCCAGGTATGTAAGCAGCCCGTACCGCCCATCGTGGGGCAAGACGGCGAAGTAAGACGCACTGCTGATCAGGTGATCGATTTCACCGTTGCCAAAACCGGCAAGTGCCTGTGCTGGAACTGCTATAACAACGGGATCAAACGAGGGTCCTGTAACGTTGGAGAAGCCTGAAAGATATCATTGACCGGAAAAATCTTGGGCAAGGGAGGTGAAAGGATTGAAAGAACTCACGTGGATCAAACTGAAGGTCGACCTGTTTGACAATCGCAAGATAAAGCACCTTCGGCGGCTTCCGGGTGGAAATGATATCGTGCTGATCTGGGTGATGCTTCTTACAATGGCAGGCCGGTGCAATGCAGGCGGGTCGATTTTTCTGACAGAACAGATCCCGTACACCACAGCTATGCTTGCTGACGAAATGGGCTTTCCGCAAGCTACTGTCGAGATGGCACTCAATGCGCTGCAGCAACTTGGTATGATCTCCTACGGAGATGATAACAGTCTGCTGATCAGTTCCTGGTCAGAACATCAGAGTATTGACAGATTGGAACAGATCCGAGAGCAGGAGCGGCTGAAAAAACAACGACAAAGAGAAGCCAAGCGGGCACTGGCCGCGGGGACTGTCCCTGAAAATGTCCCGGGGACAAACGGGGGGACATGTCCCGGGACAGTCCCGCAATGTCCCGCCATAGAAGAAGATAAAGAGAAAGATACAGATATAGATAAAGAGAGTGTGTGTAATAATGCGCGCGCACGCGCGAGGTCTTTCGAATAGGTTCAGGCGATCGCGAGCAACTTTGGTAAGGCTGCTGATGCGCAAGTGATGTACCTCACTTTTCAAAAACATGGATGGCCGGAAGACTTGTTGAAAGCCATCAAAGATTGGGTGGTCTGCAAACCCAAAGAAAAGACTGTTTCAGCCCAGCAGTATACGCAGCGGGATTACTCGGCTGAATAGTACACGAATCTTTATTCCAACCTTGACTTTGATATTTTCGCAGAAGCGAAGAAAGTGGGTGAATAACATGGCAATGGTTTATGGACTCTGGATGCTGTCTTTGTTCCTCAGCGCAGGTGTTGGCTTTGCGTTCGGAAGGTACGGAGCATGATCGGTTTCGATAATGAGCTGATATGAATCTGGCGACTATAGCACTGATCGTTTCAACCGTGACCGGTACTCACGGCAAAAATAAATGGTGGGCATGACTCACAGCCGCAGGGTCTTTGTAATGACTTCTACCTGCGGTCGCCACCAGCGCGGCACCTGCTTTTGTGTTGATTTTCCCAGGTGTTCAGTCGAGGCGTCAGCATGGTGGCGTACATGCGAGGAGAAGGAAAAGAGCGGTGCAACTCCGCTCCCTCGCGCAATTCTGAAAGGGGTGAAAAGGATTGCGTTACAGTGAATGCTGCAAGGGATGCACGCTCCGGTATGTCGGATGCAGATCCAACTGTGAAGCCTGGACGCTGCATGAGCAGGAAAAAGCAGAAGATTATGCCCGACGAAACACAGAATTTCAGGGGTTCTACGTGAGCAAGTCGATGCGAAAGATCCTTTCGGATAAGGCCAGGTGTGTACACGGCTTCCGCCATCACAGATAAAAAAGGAGGACAGAATGATGATCAGATTTCCCATCAACGGTGACCCGGATCGCTGGTACGATGACGAAGAAATGCCTCGCCGCGAAGTGGATGAGGATGGCGAGTGGGAAAGAAGCACGGGAAAATAAGCTGATTACCTGAAAAGCACTGGGATACCCGCATTCACGCGAGTATCCCGGTGTTATAGGTTAGTCCATTACTTCAATGAGTTCTTTCATCAGTTCCTGATTGGTCTTCTCATTAAAACGATACTCGACCAGAGAACTGATTTCATCGCTGTACAGGGTTTCCAGGTGGACATACAGCAGAATATTGGTATCATCGCCGAAGGTATCAGCAATGTTGATATCCTCACCGAAGGCATCTGGTATTTTCGAAGTTCAACCATCTGGCGTTCTTCATTCTGGTCTCTACTGGATACACGTGCATAACCATAATTCATGTCAAGCCCTCACTTGATCGTATTGAATTGCGAATCCCCGTCGCTTAGTAATTTTACTTGTTGTTTCTTCGGTTCTTTAAGGAAGCGTAAATAAAAGAAAGCGGGATACATATCCCGCTCTTTTTCGATTGGCTATGCATTGAAAATTTGTTTAATCTGCTTTGAACTGTTGAAAACATCAATTTCAAATTGAAAAATCATTATTTTTATGCTAATATTTACTTGCCGTTTTTTTGATTCTATTCCAGAATATGTTTATTTTGCTTGAAAGTCAGGTGACAAATATGGCAGTACGCTACAACAAATTATGGAAACTGCTTATTGATCGAAACATGATGAAAAAGGATCTGCGCGAGAAAGCAGGACTGACTACGAATGTTATTGCCAAAATGGGCAAAGGCGGAGATGTATCAACCGAGGTCCTTCGGAAAATTTGTTCTGCTCTTGATTGCAATCTGGAAGATATCGTTGAATTCATCCCAGAGGACAATAGCGCAAAGTATGCGCAGTAAACCAACCTAATTATATTTGCAGTGAAAGGCAGACATTATAGAATGCTTGCAGATAGAATACCGATTATCAGTGAAAGAAAAGATATCAATAAGGCAACTGCGAATAGTACAGTGCTATTTCAGATGGATTCAGAGTTGCTCTTGGATTCATTGCCGGAGGAGCCGATTTTTGACTTGATCGTCACCTCGCCTCCGTATAATATCGGGAAAAAGTATGAAAAGCCCATTCCTTTGGAGGAATATGTTCGTTGGCAAGAGCGGATCATCGAAAAAGCAGTTAAGCGTTTGAAGGATACCGGGAGTATCTGCTGGCAGGTTGGCAACTACATCGAAAAAGACGGCAGCATTATTCCTCTCGATATAGAATTAGATCCAATATTTCGCAAGCTTGGCTGCAAACTAAAAAATAGGATTATTTGGCACTTTGGTCATGGTTTGCATAACAAGACGCGCTTCAGCGGTCGATATGAAGTTGTGTTGTGGTACACAAAAGGTGCAACATATACTTTTAATCTTGATGATGTTCGTATTCCATCAAAGTATCCGGGAAAAAAGAGCTTTCGAGGCGCGAAAAAGGGGCAGCTCTCTGGAAATCCTCTGGGAAAGAATCCAGAAGATGTATGGGACATACCGAATGTTAAGGGAAACCATGTTGAAAAAACAGATCACCCCTGTCAATTCCCTGTAGGCTTGATTGAACGCCTCGTATTAGCGCTTACGAACGAAGGCGATTTGGTTTTTGATCCTTTTACGGGTTCTTCCTCGTCCGGCGTTGCTGCGTTGCTACATAAACGCGTTTTCTGGGGATGTGATACGATGATGGATTACCTTCAGATCAGTCAGGAGCGGTTGCAAAATACTCTTGATGGCACCGTTAAATATCGGCCTCATGATAAACCAATTTATGATCCGACTCAAAGTAAGTTGTCCGAAATTCCAGAAGAATGGAGGAAGTAAACATGCAAGTACAGATGTATAACCACCTGGATGGTATTGATGTTGTTCCTGAAAACATGCTGAATGAAATTGCGGATGTTATCGAGGAATATACACCTGTGATCGAACGTAATTCTGTAACGAAGATAAAAAATGACATTACAGAAGAGCTGTTATTGCGTGGTTGGTCAAAGGAATTTCGATTGGATACATCATCCAAAATTACTGTTTCCTCGTTCTTAAGAGGAATAGGCCTTTGTTTTCAGACGGGAAATTATGGACGCGTGTATGCTGACTTGCTAAAGCTTCAAACTCTTTATACTAAAGGGAAAATCAGCGCAGGAATCATTCTTGTTCCTGATAAGAATCTTGCGCTTCAGCTTGGCTCTAATATGGCAAATTATGAACGATTGATTGGTGAACTGCCAATTTTTGATGAGGTAATTTCAATGCCGCTGATCGTTGTTGGCTTTGGCGAATAAAGGAGAGTAATCATGGATTATAAATTTGGTTATCCCATCGTGAAGCGTAAGGCAACAATAGACGAAGTCAATTCTAATGAAACTTACCGCATGAGTTATCGTGGCCAGTATAGACCGCTTAGAGTTGTTGAACTGCCAATCGAACTGCCAATATATCGTATAGAAAATATTAGAACCAAAAATATGCAGAAGGAATGGCTGAAAGAACATCCGGATAGGCCGAAAGATACTTTTACTTCCGATCCTGCTTCTATTGAAGCGCAGGAGGCACAAAATGAGCTTCTCTAGCGTTTAGCATCAAAGGAAGGACTTCTTAGTGCGTTTAAATCTACTGGCACGAGTGCCGGAATGCAACAGACGGATCCTATCATTTGCACCGATGAAGGCGTTGTTGTGAATGGCAATCGAAGACTCTGTGTATGGCGGCAACTGTACTACAGTCAGCCTGATAAATACCCTCATTTCAAAACGATTCGTGTAGCTTTGCTTCCGGATCATGATGAAGCAGGAGTATATGAACTGGAGGTTGCACTTCAGATTCATCCTGACATGAAAGCAGATTATACTTGGCATTCTGTCGCAGCCGATTGCAAAGATAAGAGAGATCGTGGTGCATATGATATATCAACTATTGCTGCTCAACAGAGAAGGAGTGTCGATGAAATCAATACCTTGATTGACTGCTATGATTATGCATCAAAATATCTGGAATCTATAGATCATACCGATGAATGGTCTCTTGTCGATAAGAGCCTTTTTGCGTTTAAGCAGATTGTTTCCGGTCGAAAAATGCTTAATAACCCTGGCGATAAGGAGCTTTTCCAAGAGATTGCAAGTGCGATGCTTCAGCAACCAACAACTGGAGAGCGTCTTTATAGTCAGATTCCAAAGGTGGTTAGGACTCTGCCACAGATTGCAGAAAAACTTGAAGAGATATTTGTCATTTCGAATACGGTTGAAGAAGATGATCCGCTTGAATTGCTGATGGGTGGAGATAGTAGCAAAAATGAAACAAAATCAGCAACGATCGCTGCCGGTATCCATGCAGCGAATGATCCAGCCCGTGTAGTTGATACAGTAAAGAATGTTATTGATACTGTTAATGAACTGGAAAAAGAAAAAAAGAAGAAAAGCTTTGTTTTTGATCAGGTAGTCAAAGCTGCAACTGCTTTGAATAATGCTATTGGTAGCTTAGATGATTCTATGGAAAAAAAGGGTATTGACAAACAGATTGCAGCTATCGAAGGGGCACTTGAAGCACTGAAGGGCTGGATAAAATGACAATACAGATAGAATATTTGTCCATTCAAGAAGCGGTGTATATCCGAAACGACGGAACCGATCCCAAAGTTTGGTCACGTTTGTATAGCTTCATTTGCGATTATTTACCTGCAAAAGCTATCTCTTTTTCATCACAGAGCATGTCATTTTCATGGTATCTCTTTCTCAGTATAAAGGGCAATGTTGGTCAGTATTTGAGGGCTCATAGGGATCAGATTACTGTTACCTATACTCCCGAAGCAAAGCAAAAGCTGCTTGCTGCTAACGATACCTCCTATGATTTGGTGACTAAACTTGAGCCGTTTAATGAAACACAAATTCAAGCAGCATTATGTCAGGCAGGTTTTGTACGAAAATTGACCAATAACCAGATGAATAATCTGCTGAAAATTGCTCATTTACCTGGGGCGGCCACCTTTTCTGTTCCTGGTGCCGGTAAAACAACAGAAGCATTAGCTTACTATTTCATAAATGCACGCGAAAGAGATAGGCTGCTGGTTGTTGCTCCGATAAACGCATTTGCAGCATGGGATGAACAGCTTCGAGATTGTGTTCCTTCATGCAGTGAGTGCTTTGTGCGTCTGAGAGGCGGGGAGATAATTATCCGTCAAGCGCTTCGAAATAAGCCAAGGTTTATGCTGATTTCTTATGATCAGTTACCAAGGGTAAAGAGCGTTATTGGTGAATTGCTTTCATCCGGTAACATTTTTATGTTTCTGGATGAAAGTCATAAAATCAAAGGCGGAAAGCAGGTAAAGCGGGCAGAATCAATTTTGCAGTATGCCCATCTGCCTAAGCGCAAACTCCTGATGAGTGGTACTCCACTTCCTCAAGGCCCTAAGGACTTACTTTCCCAATTTAGTTTCTTATATCCGACTAAAGATGCATCCGAATCATCTGTTATTGATCTGATGCAACCCATTTATGTCCGAACCACTAAAGGACAGCTCGGTATACCAAGTGTTACACATGTTGTAAAAACCGTAAAAATGGGTGAACTCCAGCGGGAAATATACAAAACGTTAAAATCCGAATTACGTCGTCAGTTGACATCATCTATTGATGATTCTTCCAGATTTGCGCTTCGAAAGATTGGCAAATGTGTATTAAAGGTCATGGAGTTTGTTTCTAATCCTGCTCTGCTGGCAGCAGATATGACATATGCTTTTGACCAGCGAGTTGGTCGTTTGCTCCTGGAAAGTGATGGCCCAAAGATTGCCTACGTGTGTCAACGTGCACGGGAACTTGCTAGTCAGGGAAAGAAGGTCATCATCTGGTCATGCTTTGTTCGAAACGTTGAATTAATAGCCATGCGGTTGAGTGATCTTGGGGCTGAATATATCCATGGTGGCGTTGACGCCGGTGACGAAATGGATATCGACACTCGAGAAGGCAAAATAAAACGTTTTCATGATGATAACAAGTGTTTTGTTCTGGTGGCAAATCCAGCTGCTTGCTCTGAAGGTATCAGCCTCCATCGTGTATGTCAAAACGCAATATACCTCGATCGTTCTTTCAATGCTGCGCATTATCTCCAATCGGAGGATCGAATTCATCGACTCGGTTTGCCACAGGATGCGCATCCATATGTAGAATTTGTCGAGTGTGAAGATAGCATCGATCAAGTTGTCAGAATGCGTTTGGAGCATAAAGTATCAGTCATGGCTGATGCATTGAATGACTCTTCGTTGCGTGTTGATATCGACGTGGAAGATGATGAAGACGTCGAAGAAGCCATGAGTGGATTAGACATAGAAGATGCGCGTGCAATTATTGACTATTTTTTCGCAGATGCGGGTGATCTGGAATGATCCGAATTACCACAACCGTGATGGATGCTTGTACTGTATTGCTTGAGCGCATTCAACTTGGTTTTTTCAAAGACGCATCCGACATGCTGGGAATTAGCATATATCAACTACGCTCAGAAGATATTGCTGAACTTGCGACAACATGTGGTTGGGTCACGGTAGAGAATATGGCCATAACAACACGTGGCAATGGCATTCTGAATGTAAGCGCACATTCACCAGAGCAGTATGCAATGATGCTATGGGATTACGTGATAAAATGTAAGCCTATTTGGGCGTATCGTATTCCATACGGTCGAAAAGAAACAAGCCTGTTCATGAGTAAGGACGAAATGGCATGCCTTAGTGAAGCTAACCTTCTTTCAGCGGTTCCATCTAATAACACAATTGCCTGGTGGGATGGATTGGCTGATATCATCCGGCAGAAATCACAACAAGTACGATCAGAACTTGGCCGAAAAGGTGAACGCCTATCCATAGCTTATGAAAAACATAGAATCGGGATAGAACCGCTCTGGAAAGCCATTGAAAGTAATTGTGCGGGATAT
>JAZUFB010000298.1:0-19980 GCA_045640475.1 Clostridia bacterium | reverse complement strand
CGGAAATGAGGGTGGAGAGGATGTAGTCCACCAGATCCGGCAGGAACTGCGCATCGGCAAGCAGGATCTCGGTGTAGTTGCCATAGCCGACATATTTGAAGGTCTTGCCAAGCGGGGTGATGCGGATATTGTTGAGGCCGTAGCGGAAGCTGGTGGCCAGGGGCCAGGCGAGGAACACCGCCGCGCCGATGATCCACGGAAGCACGAAGAGTAGACCGGCGAAGGCCTCGCGACGCTCCAGCTTGCCGGGACGGCGTTTTTTGACTTTGGTTGTCACGGGAGGATCGCCTCCTTTTCCTCGCTGGGCTCCCTCTCAGTCGCCTGTGGAGCCAGGGAAATATCCGGTGAAAGTACGGTAAAGTCGCCGGCGGGAACGGGGTTCCCGTCCACGGTGGAGGTGGAACCGCCGAAGTTGACCAGCACGGTGACACCGTTGGACCAGGTGACACGCGTTACGCTGCCGGGAAGGATCTCATGGCGCAGGATCACGGCACCGGCGGTTTCGGATGCCAGCGCGCGGAGGCGGGCGTCATACTCCAGCAGGGTATCCCGATAGGTTTCGTACTGAGTTGAATACAGATCCGAAGAATTGGTATAGATCAGGGCGGAGGCATTTTCCGCGGTGAGGATGAAGCTGGGGAAGACGCCGGTCTCCGCCATGCGGAGGAAGAATTCGGTCTTGTCGGCTTCAAAGTTCACATAGCCGGAATAGAGCGGGATCAGGCCGCTGAGCGTCATGCTGAGAAAGGGGACTTCCTCGTCGACATACATATAGTCCGAGGCGGAAAGCGGCAGATCCAGGAAAGCATCGGTATATCGCCACAGGAAAGAGAAGGGCGTTTCCAGCGCGAGGGTGAAGTCCCTGTCCAGCGCTTCGGCGGCGGAAACGGCCTCGGCCAGACAATCGGCGCGGGAGAAATAGCGGCCCTTGAGATACCAGGAGAAGATATTCTCTGTCGTGCCACCCCAGGCGAGACCGGTCTTGCCTTTGGCCTTGAGGGAATTGGCGAGAGAAAGCAGTTTTTCGCCGCTGCGGGAAGGCAGGAGCCAATAGAAGGTATCGTAGACCTGCTTCGGGACCTTTTCTTCCAGCGTACGCTTGTTGACGCGCTTGACGGCGTCAAAGGTGAACGCGGAGGTGGCGGCGTTGACGCGGAGCGCGTCCACATAGGGCAGGATCTCATCCCCGGTCTGATTGCCGGACAGGAGGAGATCCGTCATTTCCTTTTCGGAACCCAGCGCGCCTTCGGGCGTGTAGCGGTCTACGGGGAGGGCATTGACGCCGCCCGCTTGCCAGCCGCGGAGGATGCAGAGCATTTCGCCCGCGCTGGAGGAACGGAGGTCGGAAAGGATCTCGGACGCGTCACTGACACTGGTCATGACCACGGGACGCGTGCCGATGAAGGAGCTTTCCCGGTCGCTGGCCAGCAGATCCGCGCGGGTCCGGAAACGCATATCGCGGGGCACGACCTCGCCGGAGGAAAGCAGATAATCGCGATAGCGGACCGCCATACCGGAATAGTCCGCGGCGTCCCCGGAAAGGAGACAGTAGCGCACGGCGCGGTCGGAATGGGTGCGGTCGGCTTCGGTCACCTTGACGCTGCCGGAGGAGGATTGATTCAGGGGCTGCTGATAGACATCCCGCAGAAGGAAACGGGCGAAGCAACGGTTGTATTCCACCATGACGCCATTGGGTTGGGCTTCGATGCTGCAACGGTCCGCGCCTTCCTCGACTACGGCCAGGTAGGCGGTCTGATCCGCGGTGTGAGCCATGCCGAAGATGGGCGCCAGGACCTGATGGGTTTCGGTGACCGTTTCATAACGCTCCCAGAGGGGCGTGGTCGAGGAGGCTTCACGGAAGCCCGCGTCGGAACCCCAGATCAACTGGGAGAAACCGGAGGAAAAGCGCTTTTCCTTGTCGGTGAGGCGGATCAGCGCGCCATTGCCGTCCGGGATGAGCATATAGCCTTCCGTATCACCCAAATGCGTAGCTCCCAGGAGGGGGAACGGGGAGACGGTGGCGATATACACGCCCTCCAGCTCCTCCCGCACGGAGGCATCCGGGAGACGGACCAGCAGATCGTCGCCCTCGAGGGTGACGGTCATGGAGAGGCCGACCCCGTACTCTTCCCAAAAGACATCGGCGGTGAAGCCGTTGTCCAGATAAGTATAGGAAAGGGTATGCTCGTTGTTGACGAGGTCCGCCTGATAGGTGTTGTTGCCGTCACGGATGACGGACAGGACGAGACCGGATTTGAGGTAGCCCTTCCAGGCCTTGTTGTTTTTGCCCTGCATGGTTTCGTCCGTGAGGGTGGAAGTGAGCAGCGCGCCGGTCTGCTTATTCTCCAGAATGATGGACAGACGCTCCTCCATCAGATACAGTTTCCAATGGTCACTTTCGGCCACGGGGGCCCACTCCGCCGGGACTTCCGCCCGCACGGGCAGGAAAGGAAGGAGCAGAAGGAGCGCGAGGAGACACAGGGCAACCAGATGGGAACGGTTACGACACACGGTAACTCACCTCCCCGAAGATGGCGCTGACAAACTCGAAGACCTGCGCCCAGAGGATATACAGAATGAAAACGATGAGGGCGAGGATGAGGACCGTGAAGAGCGTCAGCAGGATGATCTTGACCGTTTCTTTGGCGGTATAGTTATTGACCTCCCGGATGCCGATGACCAGGATGACCGCGGACCAGGAGACCATGAGGAACTGGAGCAGGGTGATCAGGAACTGCTCGTTCCGCGTGAGGACATGGCTGAGCAGGAAGCAGACGGGGAGGAGCACCACGCAGGGCGTGAGGGAATAGCAGATATAAGTGAAGATGCCCTTCAGGGTGCCTTCGCCGTCGTTGATGGAGCAGACCAGATAGTTGCACACAGTGGCGGCGAAAACGATGAGCAGGATGGCCCCGACATCCGTCAGGAATTCATAACGCCCGTCCTGCACAGTCTTCTGGAGGAAGCCGCAGAGGTATTTTTCACACAGGTATTCCAGCGTGAAGACGCCCAGGATGGTACAGGGCGCGGCCCAGTTGGCGCGGCCTTCACGGGCGATGCCGTAGGAGCAGTCGATCGGATGGCGCATATAGCGGAAACCGTAGGCCAGATCAGAAAGATAGCGGTTTTCGCCGAGCCTGGACAGGGCGCGCTTCGGGCCAGCGGTGAAGTGATGCTTCTGGTCCAGCGCTTTGAAGATCGCGAAGAGGACTGCCAGCGCGGCAATCACGATGAGCACGGTGGCAAGGTTCTTTTTCAGCCAGGCATTGCGTACTTCCCAGAAAGCATCGGACCAGCCGGACCGGTCCTTGGCCAGACGCGCGTAACGCAGGGCTTCGCCGTAATCCTCTTCCTGGAAGCAGGCGCGGCCCATGGCGCGGTTGGCCAGGTCGAAGAGGCTGTTCATGCGGAGTACTTTTTCGAGCGGGGCTTTACTTTCGGTATAGCGGCCCACGGAATAAAGGGCCAGCGCCTCGTGGAGAAGATCGGTGAACTCGGTCGGCTCATAGACCTGGACAAGGCCGGAATCGGAGTCGACGGTGTACAGGTGGTCGGAGGCGTCTACGGCGATGCCGGTGACCATGGTGGAAAGGCCCACACGCTGGGTGCCGTCACTCTGGCCGCCAAAGATGAAGATGAGATCGCCATCGGAGGAATATTCGCAGATGAAGCCCTGACGGTCCACGACATACACGTTGTCATGATTGCCGGCGGCTACAGCGGCGGGGGCATCCGTTTCGTCCGCGGAGGGGATGCGGTTGCTGCCCGCGATGTTGAGGCGCTTCAGGGTGCGGTTGCCGTCCCCGCGGGTGACAGTGTAGATGAGGCCGCGACTGTCGATGCACAGGTTATCCGGGGTGGCGGGAATGTTGCCCGCCATTTTGGCGCGCTGGGCATCGGTCAGGATGGCGCGCATGACGATGGTACGGATATCTGTAGAGGCGTAGTTGGTGCCGAAATAACCGAGGAAGGTGCCGCCCTCAAGCGGGGAGATCTCCACGATGCCGTTGGTGTTGCTTTCGCAGACCACATACAGGATGCCGGCATCGTTGACCGCGACTTTGAGGGGCAGGAAGGAAAGCGACTCGCCATAGAGCGGGTTATCCGGCTTGCCGTAGGTATGGAGGACAGTGCCATCCGGATCGAACTCAACGATGGCGTTCAGATCACGGTCCGCGACATAGATATGGCCGTTTTTCGGGACGCAGACGCCCATAGGCGTGCGCAGGACACCTTCGCCCAGGATGCCAACCAGATCGCCTTCCGGCGTGCCGATGATGATCCGGGCGTTGCCGGTATCGGCGATGTACAGAAGGCCGTCCGCCGCGACGAAGATGTCGTTGGGGCTATCCAGAGATTCGCCGCCGAACTTGACCAGCGTGCTGCCGGCACGGTAGGCCGTCTGGGTCTCCTGGACCTGGCCGTAGCCGTTGACGGTGTAGGTGCGGTATGGCGTGGAGGCGGAGGCGGAAAGGCAAAGGGCGCAGCAAAGCAGCAGCGTCAGCAGGGCTGATGCTACGCGTTTGCAGTGCGGTCCGGATCGTTTCTTCATAACTTCATTTCCTTTATTATTTGATGCCCGAAGTGGCCATGGTGTTCATGACGCTGCTCTGGCAGAGGATGAAGAGGACCAGGTTGGGGACAAACATGATCAGCGAGGCGGCGGCCGCGACGCCCTGACCGGCAACGGTGTTGTTGGCGTTGACCAGCGTGTTCATGTAAAAGGTGAGGGTCTTCATGGATTCGTCATTGGTGAAGTAGCTGGAGGTCTCCATATTGGTCCACACCTGCTGGAACACGAGCACCATGGCCGTGGCGATGGCGGGGCGGATGATGGGCAGGACGATGTTCCAATAGACCTGAAGGTCGTTCGCGCCGTCCAGATGGGCGGCCTCGATGAGACTGTCCGGCACCTGATCGGTGAACTGCTTGACCAGGAAGAGCGCCACAGGCATGGCTAGAAGCGGCAGGACATGCGCCCACACGGTGTCGATGAGGCCAAGGCCGCAGATGACCAGATAGCGCGGGATGAGGACCGCGGTGGCAACGAACATGATGGCCAGCTGGTTGATCTTCAGCATCATCTCACGCCCGCGGAAGCGGATCTTGCTGAGGGCAAAGGCGGAGAGGGTCGTGAGGAGCAGGGACAGGGCCACCGTGATGACCGTGACGGCCAAAGAATTGAACAGGTAGCGGGAAAGCGGAACGCCCGAGGTCCGGCTGAACTTGACCAGACGGGTGAAGTTATCCAGCGTGGGATGGCGCACGAAGAACGTGGGCGGGAAGGCGAACAACTCCTCCATCGGCTTGAAAGCATGGTTGACGATGAACACGATGGGCAGCGCCATGAACACCGTGAGCGGCAACAGGAAGAGCAGGATCTTGATCTGGCCGCGGTCAAACCGCTGGGGGTTGATATGTTTTCCTTTATAGGCCATAGGCGCAGGCGACCTCCTTTCGGATGGCGTTGTTTTGTCAGTCCTTTTCGGTCAGCAGCCGATTGGCTGCCTTGGAGAACAGCTGGACGATGAGCAGCAGGACCACGGACACCGTGGCCGCGTAGCCCATTTCATAGCGCAGGAAACCGTAATCCTCGATATGATTGACGATCAGCTGGGCCGCATAGCCCGGGGAGGGATTGCCGGTGAGCATCGCGGAGATGGCGCCGTTCTGGAACGCGTTGACGACGGACATAACGGCGGCAAAGAGCATCTGGGGCTTCATCTGGGGAATGGTGATGTAGATCATTTCCTGGAAGCGGTTGGAGATGCCGTCGATGGCGCCGGCTTCATACAGGCTTTCGTCCGAGTTCGCGATGCCGGCGATCATGGCCAGGAAGCCGATGCCCATGCTGGACCAAAGACCGATGATGATGACGATGGGCAAAAGGAAGTTTGTATTGACCAGCCAGACGATCGGCTCCGTGATGATGTGCAGGCTCATGAGGAAGGAATTGAGCAGACCGGTCTGATCGCCGGAGAAGATGACCTTCCACAGGACGGTCATGGCTACGCCCGCGGTGAGGCTGGGGCTGTAGATGATGAGCGCCAGTACGGTGCGCACACCTTTGGTGAGGTTGCACAGAAGCCACGCGAGCAGGAAAGACAGCACATAGCCGCCGATGCCCACGATGACCGCGTAGAGCACGGTGTTGGGCAGGACATACTGCATGAAGACCTCGTCGCCGGTGATGAGGGTGATGTAGTTGAGCAGGCCGACAAACTTGGGCGCGGAGACCGCGTTGAAGTTGGTGAACGAAAGGCCCGTGGCGAGGAGGACGGGGATGAGGATAAAGATGATGAAGATCAGCGCGTAGGGCGCGACAAACAGGTAGCCGACACGGCTGTTTTCCCGGGTCGAAATGGCGTGGTGCTTTGCCATGGCCTTATCTCCCTCCTTCCGCCGGGCGGTCCAGCAGGATGCTGACGGATTCCACGGTGGGGATCCGGTATTCTTCGATCACATTTCCGTCGGCGTCAAGGTAGCCGAACTCCTCCAGCTTACGCCGGATCTCGCGGTTGATGGTCTTGACGGCTTTGTCCAGACGGGTCTGCTCATTGGCACTGTTGACCGTGATATCGTTGAAGGCGTTGGACATCTCCCGCTCGAGAAGGTAGGTGCCGGGGACACGGGCGACATCGATCACGTTCTCCGCTGCGGCGAGGATGACATTCTTGTCCGCGGTGTCCCAGGGGAGGCGGGCAAAGGCATCCAGATTGGCGGTGGCCCAGAGATATTCGTCGCCATAGGTCACCTGCACCGTGCGGCCAAACTCGGCCTGGACCTCTGTCGAGGACCACCAGCGCATGAACTGCCAGGCCATGTTTTCCCGCTCTTCCGTATTACGGAAGATGACGGTCGCGTCGGCACAGCCGCAGGTGGTGCGGTCGATCGAACCATCGGATTGGCGTGTGCCGGGGATGAGGGCAATCTTCCAGCTGCCCTCCAGCTCCGGCGCGGCGTTGCGGATCATGTTATACGCGCCGAAGTCCGCGATGCCGAGCGGCAGATCGCCGTTGCGGAAGTGCTGATAGAAGTTATCCACATTGACGGGCATATTGTAGATCGTAAAGAGATCTGTGAGGGCGGTGAAGCCATCCACGGAGGCGCGGGAACCCAGAGCAGTGCCTTCCGCGGCGGTGTCGCCGTAGAGGGAACCGCCGTGCTGGACCAGCAGGGGCGTGGTGCCGTGGAAGTTGCGCATGCCGGTCATGCCGGCGGTGGCATAGTAGAAATTGAGACCGCGCATCTGCAGCTCCGGCAGCAGATCCACAACATCGTCCATGGTCTCCGGGACGGTGAGACCCAGTTTATCCATGATATCCGTGCGATAGAACAGGACCCAGAAATTGAGCGTTTCCGGCATGGAATAGATGCCATCGCCGATGGTGCCGGTGAGGAAGAAGCCGGGACCGTAGACAGAGGCGACATCGGTGAAATCGTCAAACTCGGTCAGGTCCTTCAGCGCGCCGCGGATGGCGAGCTCGTAGGGGACGGTGTAGTTGATGCCGGTGGCGACATCCGGAGCCCGGCCGGAGGAGTTGGCAAGCACGAGCTTGTACTGGTCCGGCATGATGGAAAGGTCGACCTGGATGCCGGTCTGGGGGGTAAAGGACTCGTCGATCATTTTCTGCATGATCTGCATATATTGGCTGGAACGGTTGACCCAGACCTGCAGATGGGACGGATCCGCGGCGGAGGCAGACCAGGAGCGGTCCGTGAAGGATGTGAAGAAGCGGGAAATATTCATGCCCAAAGACTCGAAGAAGCCCGGGGCATCCGGAAGGGTGGCGCCGTCCTGGAAGAGCCAGATCCGGTCGATACCGAGAGAGTTTTCAAGCAGATTATCCATCACATTGGCCAGACACTGGTTGACGGAGGAAGCGCCGGTGGCCAGCTCGGCTACGCGGTAGGGGATCTCGTCCGGGTTCTCCGCAAGAGAGCGGAGCTGGCCTGCGGCGACCAGCAGGCCGGAGAAGATGGCCGTGTGGTTTTCGCCGGAAGAAAGCGCGACATATTGCTGCTCCAGGGCTTCCAGCTGCTCCGCGTAGGCGATCAGCGTTTCGGTGAGGCCGGGGATATAGCGGCTGAGGGACAGGTCGCGGTACTTGTCCGCGTTGGTGCCGGCGACACGGGTGATCTCAAGACTGAGATCGTTGACGGCGGCGGTGATCCGGTCCAGGGTCTCAAGCGCTTCGCGCAGGGGGGAGGCAGACAGGCGGAGCGTCAGGGTGTGCTCCCCGGCGGTCAGGGACAGGGTGAGCGGACGGTCGTCATCGTCACAGACGGTCATCCGCTGCCAGGAAGGACTATAGTCAAAAGGCCGGTCCGCAAAGGCGGCGTCCGGCAAAGCGCCGTCCAGAAGAAGATCCGCGAAGACCGGGAAATCGGTCTTGTCACTTTGGAGATAGTTGAAGGCCAGATGCCAGGCGCTATCCTCCGGGACGGTGAAGCGCCACGTTACGCTTTGACCGGCGGTATCGAGGGAATCGGGATCGAGAATGTTGAGGCGCGTTTCGCCGGTGAGACAGGGATCGACCGCGGTGTCATACTCTGTGACGCCGTGGATGGAGGAATCGTTGGTCTCGTCAAACAGTTCGCCCTGAAGGGTGATGAGCCCGTCGCCCGGCGCGGGAGCAGGATCGGTGTGCGCGGGGGTGGAGAAGGGAGCCACGAGTGTCAGCGTGTCCAGACGCACGGTGCCCTCCAGAGAAGAAAGGGTCAATTCGTGTGCGCCGGCGGTGAGCGGGAGATACAGGGGTTCGCTTCTGCGGCCGGAGGCATCGGAAAGATATTTCGCTTCAGAACGGGAAAGCTTCTCGGGCGGTGTGGCCATTTCATCGCCGTAACGGTCGAGCGTCAGATCGGCGCCGCGATGCCACGCGGTCTCAAAAGTGAGGGTACGGCATTCATAATAAGGATATTCTCCGTCCACCTGGAGGTTGAGACGGATGGGAAGCACGGAATCGTCCATGGAGGTGTAGCCAAAGCGCAGAAAATACAGCCCGTCCTCCGGGACCGTGACGGACAGGGTTGATTCCTCGCCATAGGACAAGACAGCCGAACCGGTGTCGATCTCAAGCGGATCGCCGGCGTAGACCGGTTGCGTCCACGCGGCACTGACAGACGTATAGTTGTTTGTGATCCGCTCACTGGCGGAACCGTCTTCCGCCCGGATGCCAGCCGGAAACAGCGCCAGGAGCGCCAGCACCGGGATCAGGGGCAACAACTTCCGTTTTTTCATTCCATATTCCTCCGCCCACAGTGTATAATGTATGTGGGAACGTTTGATAACAAAGCAACATTAACGTTATTGCTTTTTACTGGCTTTATGATATAATGAATGCCGACGGTTGTCAATGCATCGGAAAAGAAATCAGAAAAAGAAACTGAAAAAGGACCCTGAAAAAACATCGGGGAAACCCCGCGCATAAGGGCTTCCGGGGAGGAACACCCGGGAACCGAAAAAATCACGAGGAGGAACCAATCGTATGGAAAACGTATATTTTAAGCCTGGGAGACGGTTTTGCCCGAAAAGGAGGATCATCGCCATGATGACGGTCTTCACGCTGCTGATGAGCCTGTTTTGCCCTGCTGCGGTCGCGGAAGAGGCGGAAAACTACGATCCGGATATGTCCGGATTTAAAACCGGTGTGGTCAACGCCCGGGCTTCCGTTCACGATCCTTCCATTATCGTTAATGGAGACAAATACTACATCTTTGGTTCCCACATGACCGCGGCTGTATCCGACAACCTGCGGAACTGGGACCGGATCGCCAACAGCTACAGCCCGAAGAATCCCGTATGGGGCGATCTCTTCGCGGAGGGGCTGCATGTGTTTGACTGGGCCGGGGCGAAGGATAGCCTGATCCCCACGGATGACGGGACTTGGCACGTTTGGGCGCCGGACGTGATCTATAACAGGACGATGGAGAAGTATGTGATGTACTACTGCACCACCTCCACCTGGTGCATCTCCAACCTTTGCTATGCGATCGCGGATAAGATCGAAGGCCCGTACGAGTGGCAGGGTCCGCTGATCTACTCTGGGTTTGACCGCGACAATATCACGGCTACCGATGTGCTGGACGTAGTGGATGAAAAATGGGCCAACAAGACCTATCTGACCCTGGCGGGCGGTTATGACGCGAAAAAATGGCCCAATGCCATCGATCCCACCGCGTTCTACGACGCGGACGGGCGGATGTGGATGGTTTACGGAAGCTGGTCCGGCGGGATCTTCCTGCTCGAGCTGGATCCCGCGACGGGCTTGGTGATCCATCCGGAAGCGGACCCGGAAAACGATGTGGATCCCTACTTTGGACGGAAGCTGATGGGCGGAGGACACCACTCGATCGAAGGGCCGTATATCCATTATGATGAAAACAGCGGATACTACTACCTGTTTGTTTCCTACGGTGAACTGCGGGCGCAGGGCGGATACCAGATCCGTGTTTTCCGTGCGCAGAACGTGGAAGGACCGTATGAGGATATGAACGGGACCCGGTATGTTGGCAAAGGAAATCACGCGCCCTACGGGCTGAAGCTTTCCGGCAACTATATCCTGCCGGGCGTGAAACGCGCGTATATGGCCACCGGCCACAACTCCGCCTTTACGGATACGGACGGGAAGACCTACCTGTGTTATCACACGCGGTTTAACGATGGCACCGAAGGGCATCTGCCCATGGTGAAGCAATATGTGGTCAACCGCGAAGGCTGGCCGTGTCTGCTGCCTTATTCGACCCGGAAAGAAACCGCGGATCCCATGGATACGGGACTGGAAAACGTGACCGGACGGTACTTTGTCGTTTCGCAGGGAACGGGCATCAATCCCAGGATCTCAGAACCCGTGATCCTGTATCTGCGTGCGGACGGAACCGTGGGCGGACAGGATGCGAGTGGCGAATGGACCCGTGAGGACGGAACGGTGTATATGACCCTGAAAGTTGGAGAAAACGCATACAGCGGCGTGTTCTGTGCCATGCAGGACGATGCCGGGACCGATGTGATGACCTTCTCCGCCGTGGGCGGCAATGAGAGCATCTGGGGCGTGAAATACTGATCAGTCATCAGGGTAAAGTGAAAGCCGGCAGAGGAATGAACCTCTGCCGGCTTTTGAAATACCGTTTATTTGATCGCGTTGATGAAGGCGGTCAGGACGGTGACGACGGTCTGGATGTAGTAGGCGGCGTCGCCCTGTTCCAAGGAAACGTTTTTCCAGCTGAGCAGTTCACTGTTGAGGGCGGTATAGTCTTCGTAGGCCTGCAGGGCTGCTTCGAACTTGGTGGTGTTGGCCCGGAACTCTTCATAGCTCATGTCGATCAGCTCGGACAGATCGTCCAGATAATCCCGGAAAGCTTTATGGGCCTTGTATTTCTGGCCGTTGACGGTGACGCTGACGGTCTTGCCGGTGAGCAGTTCGGGCTTGGGGGCGACGGTATCGTCGATCACGGTCTCGATTTCGGGTTCCGGAGTCGCGGTGGGTTCGGGGGTGATCACTTCTTCTTCCAATACCAGATCGCCGGTGGAGTCGGTGCCGCCAAACATGCCGAACAGATCGCTCAGGCTATAGTCGCCGGTGGGAGCATAGTCGCCGGAGGAACCGTAGGAGCCGGTGTCGCCATACATACCGAACAGGTCGCCCAGACCGTAGTCACCGGTGGAACCGTAGTAAGGATCGGTGCCGCCGAACATGCCAAACAGATCGCCCAGACTGCCGGCACCCTGGGTTCCCGTGGGATCGCCGAACAGACCGCCAAGGCTATCGGTCCCTTGGGTGTCGGACCCACCGAACATGCCAAACAGATCGCCCAAACCAAAGCGGGTCGTACCTTCCGCAAAGGAGGGCACACAGAACGCGCACAGGCAAACCAGCGCGACCAACAGAGCAAAGAAACGATTCATCTTCATTAACAGATTACCAACCTTTCTGAGTCATCGGATTTATTCGGCGCTTTCGTCGGTCCGGCCTTCGGCTTTGCCCACAAGGCCACCGGTGGTGGCATCCTTGAGCATCTTCGGGATATCCAGCCCAACAGCCTGCTTGATGGCTTCGAAAGTCTGGAGCATGGTGCCGGCGGTATCCTTCGCCATGGAGGTTGCGCCGCCCTCACCGAAGAGGATGATCTTGTCCGTCTTCGCGAGCGGTTCGCTGACGGCCTTGGCCATATCGGGCAGCTTGTCCACGACCATTTCCATCATGGCAGCCTGACCATACTGCTTCATGGCCTCGGCTTTCATACGCAGGGCTTCGGCTTCAGCTTCGCCCTTCATGCGGATGGCTTCGGCTTCCTTCTGGGCAGCGTACAGTTCCGCGTCAGCGGCGGCCTCGCGGGCAATCTTGGCGGCTTCGGCTTCCGCGATGCGGCGGTCCTTATCGGCAGCGGCCTTTTCACGGATCTCGACATTCAGACGTTCGCGCTCGATCTCAACAGACTGACGTTTGAGTTCGGTTTCTTTTTCCAAACGCGTCAGTTCAGCCGCGGCATGCTCAGTCTCGAAGGTCTTGTTGATGCGCTCCTGCTCGATTTTGTAAGCCATATCGGCACGGGCGCGGGCTTCGTCTTCTTCCTGCTGGAAGGAAGCCTTCTGGACCTCGGTGTCACGCTTCTGGCGGGCAACTTCGGCTTCGGCGGCCATTTCGGCAAAGCGGGCCTGCTTATTGGCTTCGGCTTCGGCAATACGCTTGTCCTGTTCTTTTTCGACCACGTTGCGGGCGGCCATGGTATCGATGATCTCGCCGCCGTTTTTGTCGGTGAAGTTCTGGATGGTCAGGTTGATGATCTCCAGACCCATGTTGCTCATGTCGCTCATGGCGGCCTTGATGGATTCCTGAGCGAACTTGTCGCGGTTCTGGACCAGCTCGGCGATGGTCATCTGGCCGATGATCTCACGCATGTTACCTTCCAGAACATCCTTGGCCAGGGCTTTGATCTGGTCGGTGTTATAGTGCAGCAGCTGTTCGGCCGCGGTAGCGATGGACAGATCGTCGGAGCCGATCTTGATGTTGGCCACGGCATCGACCTTGACGGAGATATATTCCTTGGTGGGCACGGGCTCGGCGGTCTTGATATCCACCTGGGTCAGGCACATATCCAACGCGTCGATCCGCTCGATCGCGGGGATCCAGAAGGTGGCACCGCCGCGCACGATACGGTAGCCGAACTTCTTGGAGGAAACGGTCCCGTCAGGGTTACGGACTTTGTAGTTGCGACGGATCAAACCGGAGATGATGAGGGCAGTATCCGGCGGCGCAATGCGGTAGCGGGGCAGGAACTTGATCAGGATGATCAGAGCGGCGATGCCGGCCAGGATCCAGTACCAGTACTGGGTCAGATACTTGACGATGTCCATTGTGCAAACCTCCTTTATGTTATTACAGGATCGTCCAAAGCTTTGCTTTGCGGAATCAATGTAAATATAACACTTACCATAAGGAAATTCAATGTTTGGTCGAGCGCCTGGGTGTCTTCAGGTGTTCAAAGTCCAATAACCGTTATACTGGTATCCGTCGTGGCCGACCAGAAGATGGGGTGACTGGATAAAGCCGGCGTTTCGCAGGGCTTTGACGCGCTCGACGGCGTAGATCGGGCCTTTGGTGACGATGCCGCACGTGCCGAGAAGATCGTCCGTGTGTGGGGCAATGAGGGCAAAGATTTCAGTCAGAACGGCTTCGGTCTCGTGGGCGCTGTCCACATCGACACGCAGGATGCACATGCTGTTAAAGGCATCTTCGGACGCGCGGGCGCAGAGTTCAACGGTCCCGATGATCTGACCACAGGCGGTATCGATGATCGACAGACGGGCAAACCAGCGATTTTTGTAGGAGTAATCCCAAAAATCCAGCGCTTCTTTCATCCGTTCGCGCGTCGTGTAATAGAAGTTATCGCCGTTGCAATTGTCGCTGTTGAAGAAAGGCAGCGCGTTGCGGTCGCTGTAAACAGAAAGCAACGCATCAAGATCTTCCGTTTGGGTCAGACGCAACAGATAATGCTCACTTTTGAGCACGGGACAATTTTCGTATATGCTCATCATGCTGTAAGCCTCCTTCAGTTTACTTTATCTGAATTGTATACCATTTATACAGATGAATGCAATGGTCGTCCTTGAGCAATCGTTCAATTGTTGCTTCCGGGAACCGGTTTTAAGTATTTTGACAGGAATAGTGGAGAGTCGTGGAGAATAGACATCAACAATCAGACGACGCGTCATAACGACGGCGGGAATGGGCTCTGCTCGCTTTTCCCGGAAGAAAGGCGGTTATCACATGGCTAACCTTACAATCGAACTGCGTTCACAGTGCCTGTGCAGAGAGACTTCTCTGAAAATGGTCATTCCGACCGACCGGGAGGATCCGCGGCCGGGGCAGGAAATGCGGACGGTGTTTCTGCTTCACGGATATTCCGGGAAAGGGGATAACTGGATCCCGGAGGACCTGATCGAAAAGTATCATTTTGCGGTTGTTTGCCCGACCGGTGAAAACGGCTTCTGGCTGAACGGACTGTCCACCGGGCATGCCTGGCAGTCTTTTGTCGGGGAGGAACTGGTTTCCTTTGTGCGCAGAACGTTCGGACTGGCGATGAACCGCGAAAACACCTATGTATGCGGCCTGAGTATGGGCGGCTTTGGCGCGCTGCATACGGCCCTGGCGTATCCGGAAGTATTCGGGAAAGCGATTGCGCTCAGTTCCGCGTTGATCCAAAATGAAGTAGCGAACATGAAGCCGGGTGACAATAACGGGGTGGCGAACTATGATTATTACAGAGAATGCTTTGGCGAGCCGGAGAAGCTGATGGCCAGCGAGAATGCCCCCGAAACGCTGGTCAAAAAGATCCTCGCGAGCAATGGCGCACTGCCCATGCCGGAGATCTATATGGCGTGCGGAACGGAAGACTTTTTGCTCCAGCCCAACCGGGAGATGCACGCGTTCCTGGAAAGCCAGAAGGTTGCGCATACCTATCTGGAATGGCCCGGAAACCATGACATGAAGTTCTGGCATGAAGGCCTGCGGAAGTTTATTCCGGAGGTTATGGCATAAACAGGGCGGATCGATATTTGTGAGGTGGTATGATGAACATCTTCAGTGTTGAGGACAGACAGAAAGCTTTTGAGTATATCCTGACGGTCACAGAGGGACATGAGAAGATCATCGCGCTATGCCAGGTTGGATCGGGCGCGAAGGGATACAATGACGCACGGTCGGACCTGGATTTTGTGATTGCGATGGATACGGGCGATTCCATGGCGGAAGTGATGGAATACATGAAGAAAAGGATCTGCGAAGAATACGATGTGATCTATTTCAAACAGGCGGAGGACAGACATCTGCAGGTCTATGTGCTGGATGATCTGTTGGAGATCGATATCGGCTTTGGCGGATATGAGCACGCGGCGGCGTGGAAACCGGCGTTCAAGGTACTTTTTGACCGGTCCGGCGTTGTGGAAGAAAAAATGATCCAGTCCAGGGCATGGATGGATGACAGTATCTACGGGAACAAGCAAAAGAAGGACATCGAACAGGCCTGTGATTCGATCTGGATGCGAATGATGCATGCCGCGGTCGCAATCAACAGGGGCCTGACCTTCCGGGCAATCGGCGAATTGGAGTATATCCGGAAAACGTATATCGATCTGCTGGGTGACCGTTTCAGAATCGAAAGCGGGCTCAACCGTGAGATCGACCAATTGCCGGAACAGGAAAAGAATTTGATCCGAAGCACGTTTGTACAGGGAGAAACAAAAGAAGAACTCTGGAACAGCCTGCTGACCCTGACAACGCTTGTGTATCAGGAACTGGAAGAAAAGGCAGTTCCCATTACAAAAGAAATGGTGCTGGAATACTATAAGGATCTGAAATAATAAACTTGAATCATTGTGGCGAATAAATGACAAATAGCAGGGTTAATGGACGGAGGATGCTGAGAAAACGGCATCCTTTTTTTGTCATTTTGTTGTAGCTATGTAAGCACCTTACATTGACAAAACGGACGGAAACTGATAAAATTTTAACATGCTTTGCAAGGAGAGACGAATATGCAGCGTGTACATAAAAAGGGTTCGCTCTGGAAACGGATCTGGGCGGCGAAATACCTTTATCTGATGTTCTTCCCGGTGCTGATCTACTACATTTTTATGCGTTACGCGCCGATGGGCGGCTTGGCCATCGCGTTCAAGCGGTACAATCTGTATCTTGGCTACGCGAAGAGCCCGGATGTCGGATTCAAGTACTTTGGGCAGTTTTTTGACTCCATCTATTGTTGGAGACTGATCCGCAACACGCTGCTGATCAACCTGTACGATCTGGTGTTCAACTTCCCGGCTGCGATCGTGCTGGCGCTTCTGTTGAACGAAGTCCGTCAGCCGCGGTTCAAAAAGGTGACCCAGACGATCACGTACATGCCTTACTTCATTTCCTCTGTGGTGCTGGCCAGTATGGTGGTCCAGTTCCTGAGCCCGAGCAATGGCATCATCAATCAGTTTATCAAATTGTTTGGCGGGGAACCGCAATACTTTATGACGCAGGCGGAATCCTTTCGCGGCATCTATACGATCATGAACCTGTGGAAGACGATCGGCTGGAACTCCATCATCTTCCTGGCCGCCATCAGCGGCATCAACGCGGAGCTGTATGAGGCCTGCACGGTGGACGGTGGCGGATATCTGCGCAAAATGTGGCATATCACGCTGCCTGGCCTGATCCCGACCATCGTGGTGCTGGTCATCATGCGCATGGGCCACATGATGGACGCCGGATATGAAAATATCCTGCTGCTCCAGAATACCGCTAACATGGAGACCTCGGACGTCATTGGAACCTATGTTTACCGTCGCGGCATCAAGGAAGGCGACTTCAGCTATGCCACCGCGGTCGGCATCTTCCAGAGCGTGATCGGCTTCGTCCTCGTGGTGGGAGCGAACTGGCTGTCCAGACGCTTCTCCGAGACGAGCCTGTGGTAAGGAGGGAAATGAACTATGGAAAACAAGATTTCCCTTTCCCGCCCCGTGAGCAACAAGATCCGGGAGCCGCTGGCCCGCAGGGTCTTCCTGAAGTTTAACGCGCTTTTCCTGATCCTGGTCAGCGCGGTGATGCTCTATCCTGTGGTCTACGTGATCTCCGCTTCGTTGTCCGCAGAACAGGCCCTGCTGCAGGGCCGGGTGTTCCTGTGGCCGATCAATCCGCATTTTAAGGCGTTTGAAAAGGTATTCGTCTATCCCAACCTGATGGTCAGCTATCGGAACACGATCGTCTACACGCTGGCAGGTACGGCGCTGAACCTGATCCTGACCGTATGCGGCGCGTGGGCGCTGTGCCAGAAAAAGATGCCGGGGCGCCGGTTCCTGACGCTGATGTGCACCTTTACCATGTTCTTCTCCGGCGGCATGATTCCCACCTTCCTGGTGGTCAAGGATCTGGGCATGCTGGATACCATCTGGGCGATCCTTTGCCCCGGCGCGGTCAGCACCTACAATATGATCCTGATGCGCACCTTTTTTACCAATATTCCGGATAGCCTGACGGAAGCCGCGGAGCTGGACGGATGCAATGACTTCGGGATCCTGTTCAAGATCGTGCTGCCCCTGAGTCTGGCCAGTCTGATGACGATCGGCATGTTCTACGCGGTGGCACACTGGAACGGCTATTTCAACGCGATGCTGTATCTGAATACCCCGACCAAGTTCCCACTGCAGATCATCCTGCGTCAGGTCGTGCTGGAAAGCCAGATCGTTGAAAATTCCTCTTCCGCCGCGGATTCCAACATGGCGGAAGGCATCAAGTACGCCACGATCGTGGTGGCCATGCTGCCTATGCTGTGCGTGTATCCCTTTGTGCAGCGTTACTTCGTCAAGGGTGTCATGGTCGGCAGCGTGAAAGAATAACAGTGTATGTAATCCGCGGAAGCGGATCACAATAAATAAGGAGGTATACCCATGAAGAAATTTGCCCGTATCCTTTGTGTCCTGCTGGCTGTGGCCCTTCTTCCCCTGACCTTCGCGTCCGCGGATGACAAGGTGTCCATCACCATGTGGGGTTCCGACCGTTCCAACATGCCTTTCCGTGATGGCCTGAGAACTGTCGAGACCCTGAAGGAAGTCCTCGGAATCGACATCTCGATCCAGTCTGCCCCCACTGAGAGCCTGGATGAAAAGTACGCTTCCCTGATGGCCGGCGGCAACATCCCGACCGTGGTGCAGTACAAGGCCAACAAGCTCCTTGACTACAAGGATGCCTGGATGGCGCTGGAAGACTACATCACCGAAGAAGACACCCCCAACCTGTATGCTGTGTATTCTGATCCCGACATCCGCCGTCGCGTTCAGGACAGCGATGGACACATCCGTTTCATCGCGCAGCGCACCGCGATCCAGTGCGGCAAGCTTTGGTTCTACCGTCAGGACTGGATGGACAAGCTGGGCCTGGAAGCCCCCAAGACCTTTGAAGATCTGTACAACGTCTTCAAGGCGATCAAGGAAGGCGACCCCAACGGCAACGGTATCGCGGATGAAATTCCCTTCTCCGTCCGTGCCCAGGGTGACAACAAGCGTGCCAACCTGATGCCTTTCGTTCACAGCTTTGGCGTTGAAGAAACCTTCTTTGCCGAGGACGATGTGGTGAAGTTCGGCGCGACCGATGCCCGCATGAAGGAAGCCCTGACCTGGCTGAGCAAGTGCTACACTGAAGGCCTGATCGACCAGGAATACATGACCCTGAGCAAGAACGACTGGTATGGCCGCTGGACTGACGGCTCCACCGAGCGTGTGTTCATGGGCTATGACTGGAGCGCCTACATTGACAACGTGACCAATCTCTTCAAGGGAACCGAGAGCACCGTGAATATCGTTGGCGTGCCTCCCATGGAAGGCCCCACCGGTATCGCCCAGACCCGTGACCAGCTGCAGCCCCTGACCGTGGACGAAGACTGGAACGCCGCGATCTTTGTTGGCGCCAGCGAAGAACAGGTCAAGGCCGCGATGAAGCTGTTCGACTACGCCTACAGCGAAGAAGGCATGATGCTGCTCAACTTCGGCTACAAGGGAGAAACCTACGACCTCGACGAAAACGGCGAACCCTACTACACCGACCTGATCATGAACAACCCCGATGGCCTGAGCGCCCAGGATGCTCTGCGTCAGTACGGTGTCCAGAGCCTGCTGACCCTCCGTCAGGATGCCCGCTATGAACGCGCCCAGGTGACGGACGAAGTCAACAAGACCCGTGACCTGTATGAACAGGAAAACCACATTGGCCCCGCGTTCCCGACCCTCGCCTTCACCGATGACGAGCAGGACGTGATCCGCGCCAAGTATACCGACATCCAGACCTACGTGGACGAGACCATCGACGCTTTCATCATGGGCAAGAAGCCCCTGGACGAATTCGATGCTTTCGCGGCGAAGGTTGAAGAAATGGGCATCGGCGATGTGCTGGAAGTCTATCAGGCTGCCTACAATCGCTACATGGGCCTGTAATCAACGGCTTGTTTTCCCGGCCGGGCAGAAATGCCCGGCCTTTTCTTTTTTCACCCGCGGCGGAGGAATTGGGGAGCGCGTGGCGAAAAAGGCTTAGGTCGATCATTTTTCGCGGATGGGGGAGAACGGATGATACCGGTTTATTTCGCGCCGATGGAGGGCGTGACGGACGCGGTGTACAGGCGGGTGCATCACGAATGCTTTGGCGGTGTGGATGCTTATTATATTCCGTTTGTCAGCCCGACCCAGAATCTGGTGTTCAACGGGCGGGAGAAGCATAATATCCTGCCGGAATACAACTGTGGCGTCCCCTGTGTGCCCCAGATCCTGTCCAAGGACGCGGACCAGTTTTTGTGGGCGGCGGCGCAGATGGCGGAGATGGGATATGACGAAGTGAACCTGAACGCCGGCTGCCCGTCCGGCACGGTGACAGCCAAGGGCAAGGGCGCCGGGATCCTGCGGGATCCGGACGCGCTGGACCGCTTTCTGGAAAAGGTGTGCGCCGAAAG
>JAZUFB010000297.1:0-7062 GCA_045640475.1 Clostridia bacterium | reverse complement strand
AAGGTCGATACCAATACCATCGCGTTCCTCGCTTCGCTCACCGCAAAAAATTACGGCAAGCCGAATGACAAACAGACCATCTACCGCGCCGTCATCAAGCAGTACGGCCAAAAGGAAGGTCTCCGTCTGTACGGCATTATGAAAACCTGTTTCAAGGGTTGACAAGACCCGGCTTTTCCGAATTTCCACCGAACAGTGTCAGGAGGCACACATGCTGTCATTCCCCGTACTCATCACCAATCTCGTCAGTTTGTTCCTGTTAATGGTCGTGGGCTTTGCGATCGTAAGGCTCAAGGTCCTTCCTGCGGAGATGTCGGCAGGGCTCACTTCCCTTTTGATGAAGATCGTCCTCCCCGCGATGCTGTTCGTTTCGATGCAGCGTGAATTCGACAAGGCGTTCATCCGCGACGGTCTGATCATTATCGCCGTCGGGTTTGCGATGTTCTTCCTGTTCACGTTGCTGAGCCGTCCGCTTTCGCGCCTGTTCAAGGTGCCGGATGTACGGCGCGGCAGCTGGATGTTCGGCGCAACTTATTCCAATAACGGATTGATGGGTTTCCCCATCATCCTTTCCGTGCCCGGCGACGCAGGCCTTGCATTGGCGGTCATGCTGAACATTCCGCAGAACATCTGCGTGTATTCGATGGGTGCGATGCAGATCCGTACCGCAAGCGGCGGAAAAGGCGAAAAGCTAAATTTCGTTAAAGCGTTCGTTACGCCGATCAACGTGGCGATCCTGCTCGGTATCATCTTTTATGTGTTCCAGCTTTCCGTGCCGGAGATGATCATGAAGCCGCTGACTTACCTCAACAACATGGCAACGCCGCTGCCGATGCTCATCATCGGTATGAACCTCGGCGCTGCGGACCTGAAGAGCACCCTGAAGGACCGCGACGCGCTGACGGACGCACTCGTCCGCCTGATCGTTTTCCCGGTGCTGATGTGGGCGCTGCTGAACCTGCTGCCCATTTCGAACCCGCTGATCATCCGCGTGGTCGTGCTTACCGTGGCGATGCCCATTGCCGCGGTCGCCGCGCCGCTTTCGATGCAGAACGGCGGCGACGTGCTGCTTGCATCCAGAGCGGTACTGTTCTCGACCATCATGTGCCTTGTGACCATTCCGCTCATCTGCCTGCTTCCGTAACCCAAGAAACGAAAAAAGATCTCCGCTTCGGCGGAGGTCTTTTTTATATGTGTTCAAATGAGTGCGGCAAAAATGCTGATGAGGATGATGGAAATGCCGTTGGAAACAAGCGCGGTTCCGGGACCGATGCAGCTGAGCACGCGGCCGCGGATCATTTCACGCGTCTGTTCCGGCGCACGCTGCGCGATCTCATCGGCGAGCTCGCGGTTCACGGGAAAACCCATGACGGAATTCATCATCATGGCTATTCCTGCATAGGGACTGATGCCTGCAGGCTTTGCAAAAAACCAGCCGCATGCGGTGAGGACCGCCGAGCCGACGGCGAGCGCCGCAAGCGCGGGAACGGTAAGGGACAGCAAAACGCGGACGGGAGTCGAAGCGAGATTGTTTGCCATAAGTCCCATGAGACTGAGAATCAAAAGACCGTAGGAATCCGAACGGAACAGCGGCGCCCGGTCGATCAGTCCGGCATTCGAAGCAGCGATACCGATGAGAAGCGCGGTGATGTTCGGGTTGACCGCGGAAGGTAGCACAGCTTGCAGCGCGTAGTTCAGCACGGCAAGGAACATGATCGTACCGAGGTAATAGGCGGGCGTCTTGTATTTTTCGGGAAGTTTCGATACGGGCGTTGCGGGAACGGGAGGCTTCGGCGGGGGAGAAACATGGGCCCCGGAACATTCCGAAAGGATGCGCGCACTTTCTTTTTTCAGGGCCCATTTGACAACGGGAACGGAAAAAATGCCCTGAAGCATGAAAATGAGCCAGGGGAAAAAGGAGATTTCGGGGCGTACGGAAGAGACCCACCGGGAACCGATGGCGCACGTGGCACCGCCGCCGATGACTGCACCGGGCGAAAGCATTGCAAGGTCACGCCCGATCAGCAGATGCAGCACCGGAAGGGATACGGCGGTCAGGACCGCGACGGACGCAAGGATCATGAGAAGCTCTTTTTTGCGTTTGAGAAGTGACCGGAGATCGATCATCGTGCCGGAGTGGATGACGAGCACGTTGAAAGCGATCGTTCCTACGGTGACCATATTGGAAGAGAGAAGGAGGTCTTTCGGAAGAATGCCGGAAGCAAATCCTGCGGAAAACAGCACACCGAACAGCAATGGCATGGGAACCATGTGTTTCAGCCGCAGGGAAACGGATTCCGAAATGAAAACGATGCACAGAAATACCAGAAAACTTTGTGCGAAGGACCAGGTATATGCGTTTGTCATAAGCATTTGTTTTTATAACTATGGAAAAACGCGGACTTTCCGCCTTTGGAAAGCCCGCGCGTTTCGGCCGGATCAGTGCGTGGAACCCTTGCCGCTGCCGCCGATGACGATATCGTCGTCGCAAACAGGCTGGAGCCAGTTTTCCTGCGGTGTATAAGGAATGTAGGGCATAAGCAGGTAGGACGGATGGTCCTTGTCGCGGTAGATCTTGTAGTTGATCGTATCGCAGCTCGGGATCGGCCCGAGGTGGCTCATCTTCGCTTCCCACGCATCCTGCTGGTGTTCGAAATTGTCCATCGCCTTGATCTCGAGTTCGATGGCGGTGCCGGGTGTGAAGAACATGCCGATGGGGTTCACTTCGATCACGTATTCACGGATCTCTCCGGGAGTGATGGGAACACGTTTGGAATAATCGTGTACGGGACGGCCGATCTCACTCTTTTCGGCATCCAGCGGATAGCTGCATTTGAGCATGCCGGGACGGCAGACGGGCATTCTCGTGCCGCCTGCAGTGATCTGCCAGACTTTGACGATGATGTTAGCGTCGGGTGCGTCGATGGCAGCCCACAGATGGAGCTCGATCGGGCCGGTGAACCGTGTCGGCTGGCTGAGCCTGTCGGTGCGGTAAACGAGCGTTTCCACCTCTGTCGTGATGTGCGGCGGACGGTGCGTGAAGCTGTCGGGAGGAAGGTTGCCCTCTGCAGGCGCTTCCCATCTCAGCTGGTGGAAAGTGTGCAGGTAGAGTTTTTTCCACTCGGTCCTTGCGAGCGGGTACTCGTTTTCGTAACAATAGCCGCGGCCGAGGATGTTCATTTTCATCGGCGGTTCTTCGGTGATGCCGGTATCCACGCCTTTCAGCCAATGATCGTACCAGCGCAGGCATTCCGCATCCATAAACCGGTAGGGAAGCTCCATGCCGTTGTAGCCTTCCATGACGCCGCAGCGCTTGTAGCATTTGGTTTCTCCGGAGTTCATGGCGTTGAACACAGGGGCGCTCCAACGGCCGGTGGGGGCCCAGCCGCATTTGAAATAAGTGGGTACGGTCAGTTTGTCGTACCTGTATTTCATGGAACGGTCCTTCCAGTATTTGTCTTCATTGGGGTGGAGCAGATAGTCCAGATAGAAGGTATGGTACTTCGGCGGCCACACGTTGAAGATTTTGCTGAAGAAAGAGTTGATCGCAATGTCGGGATCCTTCTGTACTTCGGCGATACGTTCTTTGGTCGCTTCCTCACCTTCCTCATGGAGCGTCCACGAAGCGGGATTGTTCGAGGGACACAGCTCCCAGTACATATTCATATAGGTATTGGCAACGCCGCCGTAATGACCGTGCTGGTAGTAATCATCGGTGTAACTCAGCGGCATGATGCACTTGAGGTGCGGCGGCTGCATGGCAGCGACAAGGGGCTGGATGATACCGAAATAGCTGTAGCCGTGCAGGGCAACGTCGCCGTTGCTCCATTTGCATTCCGTTCCCGCCCATTCGACGGTATCGTAGCAGTCGATCTGTTCCTGGGGGTTGTATACGCCGAGAAATTCGCCTTCGCTCTTGCCGATACCGCGCGGATCCGGAACGATGAACGTGTATCCGCGTTTGACATAAAAGTCCATGTCACCGGCTTCGAGGCTGTGATCGAAATAGTTTGACTTGCCGGGAAGCGAGCCGTGGCGCATTGCCTGCATGGTCTTGCTGTATGCGGACCAGGCGATCAGCACGGGTGCCTTTTCGATCTCCGCCGGGTGGTAGACATCGCAGTAGATCCTGCAGCCGTCGCGCAGAACGATCTCAACGTCTTTTTCGACAGCGACCGTGTAAACGGGCTTCGAAAGTTTGTCGAGGTTTTTGGTATAGCGTCTGTCCCAGTAGACCGGAGCGTTTTCGAGACCGGTCAGTTCTTTGAAATCATCCTGTTTCATGGATTCATCCTTCTTTCCTGTGATTGCACGGTTGATTGTAAAAGGGAAACGATATACATAATCGTAGCGTAAGAAAGAAGGCACTGTCTGTCACCCGACAGACACAAGAACGCATTTTGGCGGGATTCAGCAACGGAGCTCGCTCGTGAGGATAATGTTCATCAAGGAATCGTAATCCAGAACGGTGATCTTTCCGCGGTCTGTACCGAGCCAGCCGCTGCGGCGCCAGTCGCCGAGGATCTTGGCGGCTGTCTGGCGTGCCATGCCCGCAGAGGAAGCGAGCGCACTTTGCGTGATGCGTACCTCGGGGTTGCGGATTTCGCCGGAAGAACCCGTCGTCAGGTTGATCAGCGTGAATGCGAGCCTGCCGGGCGCATCGAGATACATGGAATTGAGCATGTTTTGGGCACTGTTCGTCAGCCGCTCGACAAGTTCGCGGACGATGACGCGGCATACGGAAGGACTTGACCAGACAAGCTTGAGAAATGTGTTTTTGGGCATGACGATCAGTTCGGAATCTTCCATGATGATGGCGGAATTCCGGTAGTCGGAATCGGTCATCAAAGCCGTCTCGCCGAAATAGTCGCCCGGACATTTTACTTTGACGATGATCTCAAGACTTTCGCGGTATGAGAACTGCTCCATGAGGTAACCCTTTTTCAAAATATAAAAGCAGTTTGCAAAATCGCCTTTACGGTAAAGAAACCTTCCGCGCTTTACTTTTTCCGTACAGCAGTGGACTGCTGCTTCCTTCAGGGCATCGTCCGGGGCGTTGCGGAAAAGCCCGGTGTTTTTCAAGAACGTATAGAGAGCCTGGTTTGTTTCCATGTTGTGCGGGTCCTTTCCTGCTGTTATTATTGTTTTTACAGGATATATTATTTTTGGATTCATCACCGAGTTTATACCGGTTTATTTACAGAATATCAAAAAAGTAATCTTTTTTATGTCATCCAGGTGACAGCGGGAGCGTATTGCAGGGTGATATTATCTTTGCAAAACACAGCGGTTTTGCAATTTTGTATCTGCTTGCCCTGCAAAGCCGCGGAAAGAAGGCCTGAATATGAAACCGGAAACCAAGCAGAAACTCGGACTGTTTTCCTGCATCCTTATGGCAGTCGGAAGCATCATCGGCGCAAGCATTTTTGCGACCACGCCCGTCGCGATCAAGATCGTCGGCGGCAACGGCGTTGTGATCGGCTTTCTTCTTGCGGCGCTTGTTGTTGTGATCCGAACGATCCCGGAACTCATCATGATGGCGGCGTTACCCGCGAACGGTGCTTCTTATATGTACCTTTCGAGACTGGTCCATCCCGGTCTTGCGGTACTTGAAACGTTCAACGAGCTGATGATCGGCATTTTGAAGATCGCCACCATGACGCTCACGTTTTCCACCTATTTTGCGATGCTTTTTCCCCAGGTCCCCGCAAAGCTCGTTGCCGTTGCGGTCTGCCTGATCTTCACGGCGATCTCCTGCTACGGTATCAAGGCTTCCGCGACCGTGCAGAACATTTCGGTTGCCGTTCTTCTTGTTGCACTCGGCGTGTTCATTTTCGGAGGCCTCGGCGCCTGCAAAGTAAGTTTCGGTGAAGTCATTTCCACCACGGTCAAACTCAGCACGCTGTGGGCGGCGATGGGTATTATGCACGGCAGCCTTATCGGCGCGAATGCGCTTATCTATGCTGCGGAAGAAGTCGAAAACCCCGGCAAGAACATTCCGATCGCGTTCGCGGTTTCTACCGGTATCACCGCGGTACTGTATGCGGTAATGGCTTACATTTGTGTTTCCGTCATGCCGAACTTCTACGCCATAGATAACCTGGCGACCGTTGCGGAACAGTACCTGCCTCAGGCACTGCTGGTGTTCTTCATCTGCGGCGGCGCGCTTCTTGCGGTCGTTACCAGTGTCAACTCCGCGATGCTTATGTTCTCCCGTATCAACTTTTCCGCTGCGCGTGACGGCGTTCTTCCCTACGCGGTATGCAAGACCAACAAGTACAATGCGCCCTATGTTTCGCTGTGCCTCATCGGCGTTGCGGCAAGCGCGTTCATTCTCAGCGGTCTCGACCTTGAAGACGTTATCAAGATCACGACGATTCCCGGTCTGCTGCTTGGACCGATCCTTTTCCTCGGCGTGTTCACCATCAAAAAGCATTATCCGAACTGCTACAAGAATTCCTTCATCAAAACACCGCATTGGCTCAACTGCATTTTCTCTGCGGTCGCGATGGTCGTCTGTTTCACGCTCGGCTATTACGTGCTGTTCCAGATGAAGCCCTCTAACTGGATCCTCATGATCTGCTACTATGCTGCCGCAGCGGTCTATATGGTCTTCAGATACCGTTATATCAAGCAGACCGAAAACGTCAGCCTCTTTGAAAAGATGCGCTCTGTTTACAAGCCTTGGGAAGAAAGAGAAAAGGCCGCCAAAGCGGCACTCGGTACCAAGGCGGAATGATCCGCCCGAAAACGGAACCGTACCCCCCGCAGAAAAGCGGGGGGATTTTTTATGTCCGGATGGTTTTTGAAACAGTTCAGCCATAGAGATGACCTATCGTAAAAGTAACACGGAACAGGAGAATGTGCCCGAAAAACGAAAAACACGGGGTATTTGACTGAACGTATGATACGACATATATATCATATCTGTTTTTCATATGCTCAAGCTATGAAAATCATTCGATAATAGAATTTGACTATTGAAAAGAATTTATATTATATATTATATATCAAATTATTTTTATCCGAGGCGGGCGGGACGCTCCCGAAAGGAACACTGCC
>JAZUFB010000296.1:0-26158 GCA_045640475.1 Clostridia bacterium | reverse complement strand
GGCTCGATGTCGATCTTCAGAACGACGGCGGTGCCGGTGTAGGCGTCAACGGGCATCTCGTGGGTGTAACGGGCGCGGCGGCCGTCGAATTCATACTCCATGACGTGACGGGGCGCGTCGCAGTGGGTGCCGGTGTGCATGGTGCAGGTGATCTTCTGCGTCAGAACGCCGCCTTTTGCCATCGTGTGCGTGTTGTCAATGACCGGCTTGTCGAAATACGGCCAGCGGGGAATTTCTGCGCTGAACGGATGCGTCAGGTCAACAAATACGGTTTTTCCCATAATAATATCCTCCAAAATTTATATACGGAATTCAAGCTTCCGCTTTATTTCCGCCTCGCACGGCGGAATGAATCACGGTGTTATCGGATCAGCAGGACCAGTAGCCGCCGGTGGCGTCGTAGTTGCCGCCGGTGAGGAAGTCGGACGCCGAGGACGCCAGCAGAATAGCAAGGCCGAGGAAGTCGGAGGGCTCGCCCAGACGGCCGATGGGCAGACGCTTCAGGAAGTTCTGATACACGGCAGATTCGGGATCGAACATCCACTCGGTCAGATCGCTGCGGAACACGGTGGGGTTGATGGAGTTGACGTTGATGTTGTACTTCGCGGACAGGTCGCAGGCCATGGACTGGATCATCAGATCGCAGGCACCCTTGCTGGCGCAGTAGCCGGTGTAGCCCGCCATACCCATCTTGGAGCGGGCGGAGGACACGACGACGATCTTGCCGCCCTTGCCCTGCTCGGCCATCTGCGCGGCGGCAGCCTGGCAGACCATATAAACGCTCTTGAGGTCGGCGTCGAGGATCTTCTGCCAGTCCTCGACCGGCTGCTCAAGAATGTTCTTGGGATTGTTGTAGCCGTGAGCGACGGCCAGAATGTTCAGCTCACCGTAGGTGTCCACGGCGGTCTTGATCATCTTGGCGACATCGTCCGCATTTGCGGCATCGCCGAGAACGACGGCGCACTCGCCGCCCTCCTGCTTGATCTGCTCCGCCACGGCGTTCAGCTTCGCCTCGTTGCGGCCGGTCATCACGACCTTGGCACCGGCCATGGCGTAGCCCACGGCGATCGCGCCGCCCAGAGCGCCGGTGGCACCGGTGACCAGAGCCACCTTATCCTTGATGGAAAACAGGTTTTCAACAAAATCCTTCTGTACGTTGACCATAGAGAATGCTCCTTTCAATGTTGGATGCGGAATAACCCGCATCAGTTTTTCAGATAGTCGAAATTCTCAAAAACGGGTACGCCTGTATACTGCTTCACGGTTTCCTCGCCCTTGAGGGCGCGGATGGCACCGGCGGCCAGCGCCTCCATCTCGAACTCGCCCGCCTGCACGGAGATCGGTGCGATCCAGCCCACGTAGCGCGTCAGCTCCTCCACGAGGTAGGGATCGTGCGCGATGCCGCCGGTAAAGATGATGGCATCCACCTTGCCCTCGAGCACGGCGGCGCAGCCGCCCACCGCCTTGGCGAGCTGACGGATGAAAGCATCGTAGACCAGCTTGGCATATTTGTCGCCGTTATTGATACGGGCGACGATCTCGCGGGCATCGGAGGTACCCAGATGATCGGTCAGACCGCCGCTTTTTACGATGCGGTCATAGAGCTCTTTTTCGGTGTATTTGCCGGAATAGCATAGCTTGACCAGATCGGTGGCAGGCAGCCAGCCGGCACGGGTGGGGGCCATGGGGCCGTCACCGTTGACGGCGTCGTTGACGCTGCAATACACGCCCTTGCGATGGGCTGCCACCGTGACGCCGCCGCCGATATGGCAGCAGATGAGGTTCATATCCTCGTACTTTTTGCCCTGCGACGCGGCATAGCGGATGCAGTTTTCCTTCTGGTTGAGCGGATGGCCTCTGCTCTGGCGGAAAAACTCGTGGAAGCCGGTGACGCGTTCCACGTCGTCCAGCTCGTCCACGTCGGGCGGATTGACGCAGAATATCTCGCCGCCGTATTTTTTCTGCAGCTCCAGCGCGATCTGCGGGCCCAGCGTGTTGGGATGGCGGACGGTATAGCAGGTGCGGACGTGCTCTAAGAGCTTGTCGTTCACGCCGTAGACGCCGCCTGTGAGCGATACCAGTCCGCCGCTGCGGGCGGCAAAGGCATCCACGCCCTCCAGCGAGACGCCGGCCTTGTCAAGCTCGGCCAGAATGGTCTCCATGCGGAAGGGGAGCTGATCGGCGATTTCGGTGAACTTTTTCAGCTCGTCGGCGTCGTGATCGACATTCGCGGAAAAGAGCTTCTGTTCGTCCTCGAATAGGGCGATTTTCGTGGAGGTGGAGCCGGGGTTGATCACAAAAATCTTCATGCCTCAGCCCTCCTGCGCCCGAACAACGGAGATGGCGACGTTGCCGACGACCTCGGAAACGGGGGCGCTGCGGGAGCAGTCGCACACCACTTTCTTAAAGCCCTGCAAAATGGGACCGTAGGCATCGGATTTTCCGAAAATCTGCAGGAGCTTCACGGCGATGTTGCCCACGTTGAGGTCAGGCCAGATGAGGATATTGGCCTTGCCGGCGACGGCGCTTTCACGTTTGACCTTCTTGGCGCCGATGGCGGGGACGATGGCGGCATCGAGTTGAAATTCACCGTCGATGGCGTAGTCGGGGCGCATCTGTTTCGCCAGCTCCACGGCCTTGCGAACCTTGTCCACCAGCTCGCTCTCGGCGCTGCCGTCGGTGGAATAGCTCACCAGAGCGCAGCGAGGCTCCCAGCCCAGCAGGGCTTTGGCGGTGTCGCAGGCGGAAACGGCGATGGAGGCCAGATCCTCGGCATCGGGACTGACGCACACGGCGCTGTCACCGAAGATGAGCAGATCGCCCTCGCTGCCGTTCCATTCGGGAATCTGTGCCACGCCGATGCTGGACACCGTTGTGACGCCCTCTTTCAGACCGATCATCATCTGACCTGCCCAAATGACCTCACCAGTGGTGTGACTCATGCCGGCAAAGGTGACGTCCGCCTTCCCGACAGCCTGCAGCATCAGCGCCACATACAAAGCGTCTTTTGCCTTGCGGCGCAGGGCCTTGGCGCTCATTTCACTGTTATAGCTCTGATACGCCTCAAACAGCGTCTCGCAGGCGGCCTCGTCGGCGGTATCAAACACTTCCATGCCCGTCATGTCGATGCCATAGGTCTCCACGGCCTGACGGATCTCGTCCGCCTTTCCGACCAGCACCGGCACGCATATCCCCTTGGCGGCGCATTCCTGCGCCGCAAGGAGGATTTTTTCTTCTTCGATCTCGGGGAAAGCAACTTTCTTCGGATCTGCCTGCGCCTTGCGCAGAACCTCGTCCATCATACTCATGCTTTGCTCTCCGTTAACGGTAGACATAGTCACCGGCCTTGTATTTGGCGGGGATGTAGGGGATCTGGAGGAAGCTTTCGTGCTCACCGCCGGTGTGGATGATGTGCTGACCGTGGTTGTCGGTCTCCCAGCTCAGAGGCTCGAACCAGCCCTCACGGATATAGCGTCCGGCGATCTCGACGCGGAGCTGCTGTCCCTTGTGCCAGATCCAGCTCGTGGGAACCAGAGGAATATCGACGGGCACGATCTCGCCTGGCTTGAGCTTCTGGATGCTTCGGTGGCTCAGCACGGGCTCGAAGTCGGTAGACTTCTTGGGATCGAGCTCACGGCAGGACACGCGCAGCTTGCCCCAGGTACCGGGATGCGGCTCGCCCAGAATGTAGGTGGGCAGCCAGTTGCCGTTCTCATCCAGCTTCTTGATGGTGATGAACAGATCCATGTCATCGTGGCCGTCGGCCTCCACCCACAGACGCAGCTTCATGTAGCCGGTGATCTCGGTCTCTTCCTCGAACTTGATGTCGAAGTTGAGCTCCTCGGTGTTGGACTCGTAGCTGGCCTCCCCCTCCACGGCGGGAGCCTCCCAGTTCAGAGGGCCGTCTGCCGCGTTCAGATAGAGCTTTTTGTACCCGGTGCGGGCCAGGGGGAACTCACGCTCGGGGCGGTCGGTCTGATAGTCGAAGTCGTAGGCATCCATGACCTCGAGGCGGTAGCGGGGGGTCATCTCGAAGCAGTTGTGGATGTCCTTCAGGAAGCGGTCATAAAAGTTCTTCAGGTCCATGACGTGAGCGGTGTTGTAGAGATCGGGCCATTCCTGCTCACGGTGGGCACGCATCCATTTTTTGGTGGAGCGAATTTTGCGGAAGAACTCAAAGGAGCCGTGCAAATGGAAGTGCTGCCAGGAGGCGCAGGAATACACGGGAATGCGGATCTTCTTGTAGTCGGGGATCTTATCCTCCCAATAGCCATTCATCAGCGGATAGCGGCGGCCGTTCTCGACCTGATCGTCGATCTTGTTGGGGCCGGTCAGCGAGGAGACGATGAACTCGTTGAAGCTCAGCGCGGGGATGCCGCCTTCATACAGGGACTCGCTGTAGGTATCCACGGTGGCCTCCCAGGGCGCGATGCAGGTCAGGTGAGGCGGCTGGGTCGCGGCGATGCGAAGCTGCGTCATGGCGACGCAGGAGTTGCCGCCCATGCCCACCTTGCCGGAGCACCAGTACTGCTGGGCAACCCACTCGATGAAGTCATAGCCGTCCTGCGCGTCGATGGAGCCGAACATATCGATGTTGCCCTCGGAATGACCGGTTCCGCGGGGGTCGACGTTGGCCACGGCATAGCCTTGATGGCACCAGAAGCCGGGGTCGGGGGATTCGAACTTGGACATGGTGGATATGGTGCCGGGCGTGACGCCCATGACCTGCCACTCGCTCATGCCGTCGCCGGGGCGCTTGCCGTAGTAGCTCCAGGACACCAGACAAGGCACTTTCTCGGTGGTGTTGGGACGGAAGATGTCGGTGTAGATCACGGTGCCGTCGCGCAGCGTGACGGGAACGTCCTGCTCGCAGATCAGACCGTCCTCGGTCATGTAGGTGCGCTGGTTGAACTTGGCGCAGAAGCCGTGAGCGGTGGAGGCGATGCCTTCGAGCTTGGACAGGTCCAGCCCCTCCTCGGGATCGACGGGCGTGCGGGCCTGCCGGTAAAAGACCTCGATCTTCTCGCCCTTAAAATCTCTTACTTCGGAAAAAATCTCATGGCCGTTTGACATACCTTTGGATTCCATGAAGATACTCCTTTCTCAGCCGTCGATCTGCTGGCAGATATAGTCCACCGCCTCGCCGATGGTGGCCTTGCGGCGGAACTCCATGAAGGGGATCTCCACGTCGAACTCGTCCTCGAGGACGTTGATCATGGAGGAATAGTTGACACTCTTGAGCCCGAGGTCGGCAAAAGCGGTCTGTTCGGTGTAGTCTCTGGCACCGACCATGGCCGTCAGGCGTTCCACGATCTTCTCAAAAACATTGCTGCGTTCTTCCATTTTATATTCTCCTTATCAATTAATTTGCTTATCTTCTGCAGGGGATAGGCTTGGCGGGACAGCGAGGCTTGACAGGGCCGGCGATGACGATGGCATCCTCCTCGCAGGCCTCCATGCACTTGCCGCACTGGGTGCATTCATCCTGATCGATGACGTGGATAAATTTCTTACGGCCTTCAATGGCGTCATCCTCGCACTCGTCGAGGCAGTCGCCGCAGCCGATGCACTTATCGGCCAGAATGTGGTAAGTAATGAAGCGCTTGCAAACCGCCGCGCGGCAGCTCCGCTTGGCGATGTGGTCGACAAAGTCCGCCTCGTACTTTTCCAGCACAGCCAGCACGGTCTTCGCCAGCTCCGCGCCCTCCTCGCACATGGATTGGGTGCTCATGAGACGGCAGAGCTTGCGCAGCTGCTCCAGATCGGTGCTGCGGCTTTTTTTCATGGTGATGTCCGTCAGCGTCATGTCGAGCTGGGCGGCGCCCTCATAGCCGAAAACGCACTTGCCGCAGTCGAGGCATTTATGCACATGGACATACTTGGCAAGCTCATCCACGGGGCAGCAGTTCTCGGGCAGATTCAACAGTTTTTCCGTCATGCCTTGTCACCTCCGTAGTCGTTCCACAGTCTGACCTTTTGCAGTTTAAGGCGCAGATCACACTGCAGACAGCGCTGGGATTCGGCACTTGCCTGTTCGCAGGTATAGGTGCGGTAGACGTTGTCGTCGGCGTTTTGCAGACGCTCTGCGGGGTCGATGAGCTCCTGCTCCACCCGCTCCAGCGCGGCAAAGCCCTCGATCCGGCCGATGCAGGGATCGGCGGTGCGCTCCACCAGCGTCTCCTCGATCTGCCCGTCGCCGCCGAGATAGCGGTCGATGACGGGGACAACGTTCCTCGCCTGCGCGATAGCCTTGATCACGAAGCTGATGCCCGTGATGGCGTCGCCGGCGGCAAACACGCCGTCAAGACTGGTGTTGAAGCCACTGCTGCCGGTGGCGGGGTCTACGGGGAAGCCGCGGCCGTTGAGTTCAATGCCGAAGTTTTCGTAATCCTGCAGGCCGGTGTACTGACCCGTGGCGAAGATCACGCTGTCGCAGGGGATCACGGTCTGGCTGCCTTCGACGGCCACCTCGGTCACCTTGCCGGTAGCGCGGTCATAGGTAGAGGACAGAATGGTGTGCACACGCAGGCCCGTGACTTTTTCCTTAGAGCCTTCGATCGCTTCAAAGGCACGGCCGGGCAGCAAGTTGATGCCCTCCTGCGCGCCTTCCGTCTGGTCGTCCTCGTCCGCCAGAATGGCGTCCTCTTTCTCCAGACAGGTCAGATTGACGGTCAGACCCTTGCGGATGAGGGAGCGGGCGGCGTCATAGCCCACGGAACCGGCGCCGATGATGCACACGGTCTTGCCCAGATAGGATACGTCCTTCCCCGCCCGCAGGTCGGCCAGCACATCGAGTGCGGTGTAGACCGAATTGAAGTCCGCGCCGGGCAGAGGCAGACGGCGTCCCTTGGACACGCCCACCGCCACGAGGACGGCGTCGTAGTCCTTTTTCAGCGCGGCCACATCGGTCACCTCATGGTTGACCTCGTAGCTCACGCCGGAGTTGATAATGTAGTCGATCTCCGACTGCACGCCCTCCAGAGGCAGGCGGTAGGCGGGGATGCCGCTCGTCATGGGGCCGCCGAGCTGAGGACGCTTCTCCAGCACGGTGACGTCATGACCGAGCTTGTTGAGATAGTAAGCGGCGGTCAGTCCGCAGGGGCCGGAGCCCACTACGGCCACGCGCTTGCCGGTGCGGGGCTTCCGGAAGCCCTTGTTCTTCCAGGCCTGCTCGGTGTCGTTGGCCACGGCGTAACGCTTCAGGGCGCGGATGGACATGGGCTCATTGATCTCGCTGCGCTTGCAGCCGCCCTCGCACAGGTGGTTGCAGATATGACCCAGCACCAGCGGGAAGGGCACCTTCTCGCGGATGATGCCCACGGCGTCGCCGGGTCTTCCCTCCCGCACAGCGCGTATGTACGCGGGGATGTCGATGTGGGCGGGACACTCCGCCCGGCAGGGCACCACGTTGTCCGCGTAGGAGGGATGCTTTTCCATAAGACCCACGGCGTCCACGATGGAGCCGGTGGGACATACCTCGATGCAGGCGCCGCAGAAGCGGCAGCCGGCCTCGGCCAGGCTTTTTCCCTCGGGGACGCCGGCATGGATGCCAACGCCGTCGCGGATGTAATCCAGCACCTTGACGCCGCGCATATCCTGACAGGCACGGATGCAGCGACCGCAGCGGACGCAGCGTGTGAACAAATGAGAGATCAGCGGGTTTTTATCGTTGGTAGGCACGGGGCGGGATTTGCAGCGCCATTCCTGACCGTTGACGCCCATGTACTGATACAGGCTTTGCAGCTCGCATTTGCCGTACTTGGGACAGCCGGTGCAGTCGGAGGGATGGGTGGCCAGCATCAGCTCCATGGAGGTACGCCGGACAAGCTCCGCCGCCTCGCTCTTGCTGTTGACCACCATACCCTCGGCCACAAGAGTCGTGCAGGAAGGCACAGCCTCCTCTGCCCCGTTGATGCTCACACTGCACAGACGGCAGCCGCCTTTGGCCTCCAAATCGGGATGGTCGCACAGATGGGGGATGAAGATCCCCGCATCCAGTGCGGCATGCAGTACGGACTGCCCTTCAACAGCCTGAACGAGCCGGCCGTCGATTGTCAGAGTTACCATTCAGAATTCCACCTTTGCCGCGGCGTTCTCACCGGCCATTCGTCCGGAGTTGACGCAGAAGCCCATAGTGTTGCCGGACAGAACGAAGGGATAGGAGTCGCCGTAGATGTTGCAAGCGTCGGTACCGGCGGCGTACAGGCCGGGGATGGGTCTGTCATCGTCATTCAGAACTTCCATCTTGTGGTTGATCTTGACACCGCCGAGGGAGCCGTAAGCGCCCACGGTCTGACGGCAACAGTAGAACGGACCCTTGGAGACCTTGTTCATGTACTTACGATTCTTCTCAAACAGATCGTCGTAGCCGGCGTCGCACATCTCGTTGTATTCCTCGACCTGCGCGACAAGACCCTCCACGTCGATGCCGGCGTTCTTAGCCAGCTCCTCGATGGTGTCGCCCTGAGCGATGGGCTCATAACCGGCGGCCATATCGCGTTCCCACTGCTCGTCGAAATGGTCGTAAAGGTCGGCGGGATGGACGTGGGAAATGATGTCGGGGCCGTGCTTCTTGAACCGTTTGAGCTCCTTGCTGTCGAAGATGGCATAGGCGACTTTGCCGGGCAGACGGGCGATGGCGTTGCCGGTAAAGGTGGTGTTGCCGATCTGATCCTCGGGCATGAAGCGGTTGCCGTTGCGGTCGACCCACAGGACGGGCTGACGGAAGGCACCCTCAATGACGAAGTGGTTGAGGTTGTCGGGAAGCTGATACATGATCTCCATGATGATGGGGGTCTTTTGGGCGCCGGCCTCCCAGCACATCTTCATGCCGTCGCCCTTCATGCCGGGCACGGCGAAGTTGAAGATGGTCTTGCCGAACTCAAAGCCGGTGTGCTCCTTGATCATTTCGGGGTTGTCGCCGATGCCGCCGGTGGCAACGATCACGGCCTTGGCGCGGCACTCGATCTCCTCGCCGTTTTTATCCACGGCGATGACACCGACCACAGCGTCGCCTTCCTTGATTAGCTTCTTGACGGGAGTTTCGAGATGGAACTCCACGCCCAGGCTCGTGGCGTACTCAGTCAGCTTCCGGGTCATGGAGGAAGCGGCACGGGGGCCGGGAACGCCGCCGCCTTCGGGACGGCAGACGTGCCAGGTGAACTCACCGTCGGAGTAGGGACGGGTAGCCTCATCGGCGCCGAAAGCGCGCTGGACGCCCACGAACTCCACGCCCATGTCGCACAGCCAGTCGATGGTGTCGCCGGATTTGAAGTAGTACTCACGGACGATGCGGGGATCGACCTGGTAGTGCGTGAAATACATATGCTTGCGGAAGGCCTCGATGGGGCTGAGCTGGATCATGTGCTCACGCTGAATGCGGGAGCCGACACCCAGAGGGCCCATGCCCATATTGGCGGCGCCGCCGGTGGTATTGGCCTTTTCAAAGGAGACAACTTTGACACCGCTCTCGGCGGCGGCGCAGCACGCAGCGAGGCCGCTCAGACCCGCGGAGACAACGATCACGTCAGCAGTCATTTGTTTCATGGTACGATTTCCTCCTCGAAATATCTTGATTATTCTATGGTTTTGAACTGCGCCGTCTTATAACGGCCGATCTTCGCCTTGACGATCTCCATGTTCTCAGGATTGCGGTAGAAGCCGCCCTCGGTGGCGCCGATCTCGTCGAGGTGATGGCCGCGTCCCTCCGGAGTGGTGCGGTCACGGGAGTAGCCGGTCTCGGGGTCGATGACGAACTTCCACTTGCCGTCCACCTGCTCCAGAGTGCCGCCGCAGCCGCAAACCTGGCATTCCACGTTGAAGTGGACACCGTCCCACTGCATCTCACCGAGAGAGAGGGAGTTGGAGTGGCAGTGCGGGCACCAGCCGAAGTCCTCGTCGCCTTCCCAGCCGCGATCCTCGGGAGCCTTGGACAGGCTGCGCATGATGTTCTCGCCCAGCTTATGAGCACGCTCGATGTGTTCGGGACGGGTGAGCACCTGGCTCTTGGCGGGAACGCGGGTGCCGAGCATCATGTCGACCACGTCGAAGTCGCAGGTGAACATGGAGGCCTGCATACCCTCCAGCGCCATGCTCATCCAGGCACGGGTGGAGCCGCCGACGGCAATCAGACCGGCGATGCGTTTTTTGGCCTCGATGGCGCCGATCTTTTCCAGAAAAGCGGTCTCATAGGCCAGAGAGCGCTGCATGAAGCGGGTGAAGTTGGCGCTCGCCTGCAGATCGTAGGTGGGGGCAGAGAAGATCAGTGCGTCCTGCTGGAACATGACCTGCATGAGCTTATCCTTGTCGTCCTTGTTCTTCAGCACGCAGCCCACGTTCTCGCCCTTCATGAACATACCCTGCGTGCAGGAGGTGCAGCCGATGCAGTCCTTGATCTCGAAATCACGCAGATTGGCGAAGGTGACCTCCGCACCCAGCTCCTGACAGGCCAGAAGCGCCTCCTTCAGCAGGATCTCGCTGTTGCTGTCCTTGCGGCCCGCACACAGGCCAATAACCTTAAACGCCATAATAATTACCTCCAAAAAATTTATTTATATTCGATAAGCGCAAGATTGAAAAAAGAGCGCCCTGTCGGGATGTATACGCCTTTTACAAAAAAGATACTTCCGTCAGTCGCTCATTGTGCCAAGAGTTTAACACTATTATATAATTTTTTTCTGCGCCCGTCATCCGCCGTTTGTCAAAACAAAGACAAGTAAGCAGGCTGCATTTCGGACGTTTGTCTAGTGCATCTTCAAGCTTTCACCGCAAGGGCAAAGGCACAGGCATATTCCGTCTCGTAAGACAGCGAAATTTCCACGCTCGTGACCCCCAGACGCTCTGCGCGGAGCTTCGCAGAGCCGTGGAGTCTGACGCGGGGCGCACCGTCCGGCTCGGATAAAATTTCGATCTCGAGCCATCGGGTATTTCCGTCCAGACGGAGGGCTTTGAAGACAGCCTCCTTGCCGGCGAAGCGGGTGGCGTAAGCATAGATCGGCTCCGGTTTTTCCAGAATGATCGCCAACTCGTCGGGGGTATAGACGCTTTGGGCAAAGCTGCTGTCGCTGTCCAGAATCCCGGACAGCCGTTTCACAGACAGAATATCCGTTCCGATACCCAGGATCATGCTTCCCCCTCCCTGGTCTCCCACTCCTCCGGCTTTGCTTTCAGATAATCCAGCAAATGGAAAGACAGCTCGTAGTCAAACAGCTTCCGGCTGTCGCGCATGACATCCTCGCCCAAAAGCTCGGCGATTTTGCCCATGCGGAAAAAGAAGGTGCTTTTGTGGATATAAAGCGCGGCCGCCGCCCGAACGGCATTGCGGTCCTCCTTCAGGAAGCTGTGGAGAGTAAGCAGATACTGGGAGTTATGTTCGCGATCATAATCATGCAGCAGGTGGATATCCGGATGGATCTGCGCCTGCAGACGCTCATCATCGCCCATCTGCGCAAACAGATGGGACAGGTAGCTTTGCTCATAATAGCGGATGCGGCAAGCGTCCGCCCCGTCGGTCAGGGCAGCCTCCGCCTGCTCCCATGCGTAATTGGTGCGCACAAGAGAGGTGAAGCGGTAGCTGAAGCCCGCCCGCATTTTGTTGAATTCCAGAAACTTCCGCAGGGTCAGCTCCTCCCGCTCCGTCAGCGCGTTCAGATCCGCCCGCGGCAAAAGCATACAGGTTCGTCTCTTGACCTGCCCCACCAACGCTTCCGGAAAGATGGTCAGAAGCTTTTCGGAATAATAACTGCCGGAGGAATGGCGGCTGGTCACATCGTCAAAGGAAAAAGTCGCCAGATAGTAATACGGCCGGACCTGCCGTTTCAGCTGGCTCAGATGCTGGACAGCAAACTGGTCGCTTTTCAAACGTCCCTCCACCAGCTCCGAGAGGAAATACTCGTATTTGATCCCGCTCTCCGAGGCAAAGGACTCGTTTTTCTGCATCTCGATGGACAGGATCTGAGACAGATACTCGATCAACTCCAGTTCCTTGTCGGAAAAGCCCTCCGCCCGACCGGGGGAAAACAGATAGGCCACCAGCGCCTGATTGATGTGCACGCCCTGAAACATGATGGGATTGGGAAATTCGGGATCGGAATACACACTGGGGCAGCGGCTTTCCATCAGATGCTTGAGCTGCTGTTTTTCCTCCATCTCCAGCGTCACGCCAAAGCGGATATACTGCCTGTCGCTGATGGTCTCCACGTTCTTTTCATCGTCCAGCGCGGGATACGCGGCCAGAACGCAAAAGCTGGTGTCGCACAGGGTCAGCTGCAGCCCCGTGGCCTCATGGGTAAGGCGCAGAAAATGGCGCAGCGAGTGCTTGGACTGCAAAGCGAGAAACAGCGCATCCTTAACGCGCCGCAAGCTATCCTGATTCAAGGGAGTCATCCTCTCACCTCCTAAATTCATCCAGCAGACGGCACAGGCCGTCTGCAAAGGCCTGCGGCCGCTCTCGAGCTCCGTTGTGGCCGCCGGGCAGATCGAAAACACCGCAGCCCTGACGCTCCGCCAGACGCTCGGCGCAGATCCAAAGCGGCGTACCCACACCGGCTCCGCCGCGCAGAAACGCGGGCTTCGTTTTCTCGGACAGAAGCGGCAGCGGCAGCTTCGGGTCAAAGCCGAAAGCGAACTCATGTTCGATGAAATACAGACCGTTACGCATGAAGCTGTCCTCCTCCTCTGCGGTCATGGCTTGCTCATCGGAGGCGGAGGCATTGGACAAAAAGAGCAAAAAACGATTAAGCGCACGGATATACTTTCCCTGTCCGATGCTTTCGAGAATGCCGTTGATCTGTTCCCAGCCATCCCGATCATCCGCCATCAGGGTGTATGCCGGCGGCTCGTGCATCAGCGTCCGACTCACCAGCTCGGGATAGTCATGCGCCAGATAAAGCGCCACCAAAGCCCCCAAGCTGCATCCCAGCACGACGGTGTTCCGTGCGCCGAGCTGCTCCAGCACGCACGCGGCATCCGAGGCCTGCCTGCGGAAATAGGCAGCACTGTCCTCCGCGCGGTCTCCGCTGTCCTCGCTGCGGCCGCAGCCGCGGCGGTCGTACAGGATGACACGGTACTGCGAACTCATCCGCTCCGCCAGCGCCGAATAAAAATTGCCGTCACAGACCGCGCCGTGGATCATGATGAGCCACGGGCCTTTTCCGGCCACACGACAAAACAGCCGCGTACCGTCCCTCGCGGAAACAAAGCGCTCGTTCCAATCCGTACGATCACCTCCCCCGAAAAGTCGATCATGTAAAGATTATAATCGCAAGAGCCGTCGCTGTCAAAGCCCCCGCCATAATTCTCGTCTCCGGAGCGGAGCTGTGCAGCGCGTATGGGCGGGATAGCCGGCCGGGCGGCAAAGAGGGCTTGCGTTTTGTGGAATCGTTTTGCTATAATAGCAAAAAATCGGTGTTATGGGAGGCAGTATATGACCTCACAGCAGATCGAATACTTTCTCAGCGCTGCGAAAAACCTGAGCTTTACAAAAGTCGCCGAGGAATTTTTCACTTCACAGCCGACAGTCAGCCGTCAGATCGCCTTTCTGGAAGAAGAGCTTGGCTTTCCGCTGTTCCGGCGAGAGAGCAAGCAATTACGGCTCACCCCCGGCGGTGTGATCATGCTGTCCGAATTTGCCGGGCAGAAAGATTCGCTGCAAGCGGCGATCCGGCGAGTAGAGCATCTGCGGGAGGGCTTTGAGGGGCGGCTGAGCGTCGCCTATCTCTCCGGCCTGAACACAGACCGTTACGTTTATCCGCCCACGATTGCATTTATCAAGCAGTATCCCCATGTGCGCGTGTGCATGGGCTGCGGCAGCTTCGGCAGTCTTCGACAGCGACTGGAGAGCGGGGCGTATGACATCATCTTCACCGCTCACTTTGAGCTGCCCGCTCTTTCAAAATCCGTCAGTCAGCTTGCTTATCGCTGCGGCACCGCGCTGATAACGTCATCCGAACACCCTCTGGCAGCGAAAACCGCTCTTGTTCCGGCCGATCTGCACGGTCAGACCCTGATCCTCCTCACGGAGTCCGAAAGTCAGGGGCAGGAAAAAAGAGCGCTGAAGCTCCTGTCCTCCGGCATCGGCTGTACGGAAGAGGATTTCAGCCGGATGAGCATTCGCACGGTGGATACCCTGGAAACAAAAGAGTTTCTCATACGCTCCGGCATCGGCATCGGGATCACCGGTGAGTGTATGAATACGGCCTTTGACAGCCGATTCGCCCGCTTTTCTCTGGAGGCGGAGTCGTTGGAGCTTCACGCCGTATGGCTGCAGGGAAACCTGAACCCCGCCATCGCCTTGTATACACAGGTTCTGCGGCAGGAGCTGAAGCTTAACGAGTGAAAAAACAGGCTTTTGAATGAGAAGGAACAGGCACACGATCGTCGGATCGTGTGCCTGTTGTATGTATGGATTGAATTATTTGCGGCCAACGAGGGCGTCGTCCAGCTCCTTGCCGGCAGCGGCACGCAGAGCGTCGTCTCTTTCCTTGACCTTGGCGGGATTGAAGCACAGGACCAGGACCAGGGAGATGACAGCGACAACGGCGACAGCCCAGAAGGGCATGGTCGCGTTGATCTGGCCGACCTGAGTCACGCCAATGTTCATGGTCGTGGCGACCATGATGGGACCGAGGGACTGAATGACGTTCGCGAAGGGGTTGACAACAGCGAAGACAGAGGGGAAGTCCTCACGACGCCAGTACTGAGCTGCGGCGGAAACAGTGAAGTTGGAGGCAGCGCCCATGAAGATGGCGAGCAGAACGATGGCGACCACGGTGGTCACGTTCTGGCCGATGCCGCCGAGAATGCCGGACAGCAGCATGACGATTACGGAGATGGTGACAGCGCGCTTGCTGCCGAAGGCGGTATCGATCAGGCCGAGCAGATACGAGCCGAGCAGAGCGCAGACCATGACGATGGCCATAATGGTTTCAAAGGGCAGGCCGTAAGCGCCGATGATGGACTGGGTCTGGGTCATCATACCGACGGAGCACATCAGCAGCGTGCCCATGGGGATGGTGATGAACCAGAACTGAGCAGTGCCCATGGTCTTGCCGGTCTTCCAGACGGTGGTCTTCTTGTTCTCGATTTCCTGCATCATCATCCCGTTGGCGATCTCAGGAGTCATATCCTTGTTGTTGTCACGGAAGCAGCCGACCTGTTCGGGGTAGTCCTTGACGAAGATGAGGAGCAGCAGCCAGCCGACAAGACCCGCCAGCAGGAAGGGCAGGAAGGCCTTGAAGACGGACAGCAGCGCAAAGCCTGCCGCGAAGTCGGGAGCCTCGCCCGAGGCGAGAGGAGCCATGGCCGTACCCATAGCGCCGCCGATGTTGACCCAGTTGGCGAAGGGACCCATCAGGCCGTTGCAGATGGGGAAGGCGAAGGTCGCGATGCCCATGAACACGCCCTTACGGGTGGGGAACCACTGACCGATGATGATGCCGAGGCCGAACATGCCGTAGATGATGGAGAAGACATTGAAAGCGAAGTAGCAGACCTTCCAGAACACGCCGGGCTGGAGGGTCATGATGCCGACAGCAGTCAGCAGCGTGATCGCGCCCATGAGCAGGGTCAGCACTTTGATGTTCTTGACCTTGCCGATGAAGGAGGACAGGATCAGCTGGATAACGATGCCGACCAGCGTTCCGACGGTGTAGAAGGTGGAGAGAAGCTGCGCTCCGCCGTAGAAGTCCGCCGTCATATTCATGGGGAAGTTGGAGAACGCCTGGAACATCAGGAACGCGGTGGCTTCAGCGATCAGCAGCATCCAGCCGCGGAAGCCAAAGTTGATGCCTAGTTTTTGTTTCTGCATATAAGACACCTCTGAAAAATAATTTTGTAGGATTATTTTGCGCCCCCTCTGGATATCGACAGTTTCACCAGCACGGAACACCGCAATTATCCCCGCCCATATAATAATCCCTTTTCCATTGTTTGTGAAATATTAATCACGCATTATCTCATTCATATTTTGCATGGGTCCCTTTGAGTTTCGTATGCAAAAAATATTAAAATGTATAACGCATCATGCAGCTCTGCGCTCTTTACAGCTTGCAGGCGCCGTAGTATACTAAAAATAAGTTTTTTCCATGAACGGGAGGTGAGCCCATGCCTTCGGATTTCAACCGGATCGCATTTTTCCTTCAGGTCTGCGAAAGCGAAAGCATCACGAAAGCCGCGGAGCGCCTGTACATTTCTCCCCAGGCTTTGAACAAGCAGATCCGTCTGCTCGAGGAGTCGCTGGGGGAAAAGCTTTTTCTGAGGACCAGGCCCGTGCTGACGCTCACCCCCTTCGGAGCTTTCTTTCGCGACAATATGCAGCCGGTGTATCAGCTTTATCAATCCGCCCAGACGCAGGTCGAGCAATATCTGGAAAACTCCAAACGCACGCTGCGCGTCGGTTTCTTTCAGGGCATTCCCAAGCGTCAGGTGGTCCAACCGGTTCTTTCCGAGCTGCTGATGGAGCTGCCGCGGCTTCAGATCGAGCTGGGCAGCGCGGAGATGGATGAGCTCTATGCCGATCTTCGCAGCGGAAAAATTGATCTGGCGATTATGTACGTCAATCCCATTGACACGCTTTCCGATCTGGCTCAGATTCCCTTATTTTCTCTCCCCTGCTCGGTCGTGGTGTCCTATCTCCACCCGTGGATGGTCAAGGATGCGATCACCGCAGAGGATATGGCTGCGGCGCCCGTTCTGTTTTTAAGCCGCTCCAACGGGCCGGATAAGGAGGGCTTCTACAGCAGCCTGAAAGCCGCCTCCTATCACTTTGCACCCGGCTACAACGCGATGCTGGCTCAGCTCGGCCTGGGACAGCACTACGCCGTGTTTCCCACAGGTCTTGAAAAACTGGGGGAAATGGGTATGAAGGCATTCCCCCTACCCGACGAATATCATGCCGAGTTCACCCTCTCGCTCCTCTACCGGCCGGACAACCGTTTTGCCGAATTGTTCTCCGGTCTGTCCGTCCTGCAAAAGGACTTTTTGTAAACTTTCGCTTTCTTTGGCACATATCGGAAACTTTTAGTTTCTGATATGTGCCTATTTTTTTGCTTGGAGAAAAACAGAGAATATGATATTATAATAACAATCTTGCATGGAAAGAGGCGTTTTCTATGTCATTCAAAGAAAAGTTCCTTGCCATCTTCAATTCCAAACCCGAAGCACCCAAATCCGAAAATCCCAATTCTGACAGAAAAGAGGATACTCCTATGACTCCCAAAGAAAAAGTTCTTGCTATGCTCAGCGGCGAAAAGCCCGTTTCCGTGATCAACGGCTGGGAAGCCTTTGAGTTCATGATGAACCCCGTCACCATCGCCATGTCTCCCCTTTGGCCCGGTCACACCGTTCAGGACGCCTGGGGCGTTTCCATGAGCTGGCCCGAGGGACAGCCCGGTGCCATGCCTCTGGAGGGCGACAAGGTCGTCTGCCCCGACATCGAGAAGTGGAAGGAAGTTCTGCATAAGCCCGATGTGGCCGCCATGACTTTCGACTGGACCCCCTTCCTCGGTCAGCAGGCCGCTGCTCGTGCGCAGGGCAAGCTTTCTTTGACCATGGTCCCCGTGGGCAACTTTGAGCTTCTGCGCAATCTGATGGGCTTTGAAAACTGCCTGATGAATCTGATTGAAGAGCCGGAAATGATCCAGGAGATCGTGGACATGATCGTGGATTACCGCATGGAATGCTTCAAGCAGATCTGCGAAAATCTCCATCCCGACATCATCTTCGTGCACGATGACTGGGGCTCCAAGAAGGCCATGTTCATGAACCCGAACACCTGGCGCGAGATCTTCAAGCCCGGCTACAAGAAGCTCTACGGCTATCTGCACGAGCAGGGCGTGATCGTTATGCACCACGCCGACAGCTATCTGGAGCCCATCATTGCCGACATGGAAGAGATCGGCGTTGACATCTGGCAGGGCGTTCTGCCCCAGAACGACATCGTGAAGATCCAGTCTCAGCTCACGAAGATGGTTCTGTTCGGCGGTATCGATGCGGCCAAGACCGACCGTGCCGACGCTACCGAGGAAGAAGTCCGCGAGGAAGTTCGCCGTGCGTGCGAAACCTACATCCCCGGTGGCCGCTATATCCCCACCATCACCGCCGGCGGCCCGAGCAGCATCCACGAAAACATCGACCCCATCATTGCCGACGAGATCGACCGTTTCGCCAAGGCGTTCTCCGCCTGACAAATTTGCAAACAAAATCAAACACCCGTTCTGTTTCAAATAGAACGGGTGTTTTTTCTTTGACCGGCAAGGCAAATCATCCATACTCGCCCATGCCATTGGTACAGCTTGCATCTCTTCTTATAAACAATAAAAATGGTCAGTCCGTCAAAATGCAGCAGGTAAAGGCGATAGTCTGAGGGCCGTAATAGTAGTCAATACCGGAATCACGGCAGGTTTTGCTGACATTCAGTCCGCTGGCCTCCATGGATGGGACGGCCAGTTCCGGGAAGCGGCAGGGTTCATCCGGGCAGGCGCATTTCTCACATATCCGGCACGCTCCGGCGGCCAGAGGCATACATTCAGGATAGATCTCGCGCACCTTTTCCGTCAGAGCGCAAAATCTTTCCTTTTGCAGAGTCTCCGTCTCCATCATGCTCTCATAGTCGTAGTCGTCCTCCATCTGACCGATGGACTGGACAATGAGCCCGCGGCTGTACGAGGCGGCCTTGGCGGCAAAGTGTTCCAGGGTACCGCAGTAAGGCGGACAGGTCCAGCAGCGCCCATAGCTATGACAGCGGTCAGCCGCACACATTTCGCGCACCGCCGGGTTGAATTCCAGAGCGGGTATGTTCAGCATCCCCACCCGTTCAAAGCCACAGCTCTCGGCAAGCTCTAAAAGCTGTTGATCATTCATAGGTCAGAGCTCCTCCGGAAACATCATCGCGTCCATATAGGCATCGCTGAACTCGGCCATACCGGACAGCTCCCGATAATCCGTGTTTTTTTGAAAATCAGCCAGCCTGCTTCGGGCCTCCATGGATACCAACGCCTCCAACGCCCCCTGCGCGGCGGCATTTCCGATTCCCTTGGTCACATTCAGAAGCTCCGCGGGGATAAGGCCGATGCGTGCGGCGCTCTCGGGGCGGATATAGCTGCCGAAGCCGCCGGCCAGCAGCAGACTCCCCACCTGGCCGAAATCCGCGCCGTAGCTGTCCAGCATCACACGAATACCGGCGGCAATGGCGCCCTTGCCGAGCTGAAGCCGCCGCACATCCTGCTGCGTAACGGCCACATCGCCTGTCAGTCGGAAGGCGGGCTTATCGTCCAACAGGAACAGATAAGGTAAAGCCTCGGCGGGGATATCGTCTTCCTCGATGTTCAGCATCCGTCCGCTCTCATCCAGCACGCCCATGTCGAGCATGACGGCGACGGCGTCGATGAGGCCGGAGCCGCATATGCCCACCGCCTCCCCTCCGCCGAGGACGGTGCAGCGAAGCTGTCCCTGTTCCCATCGCACCTCGGACACGGCACCCGGGGCGGCGGTCATGCCGAAGCGGATCTGCGCACCCTCAAAGGCTGGGCCTGCGGCGGTGGCGCAGCAGACGAAGTGATCCCCGCAGCCGAGCGCCATTTCGCCGTTGGTGCCTACATCAATGAGCAGCGTGGGGGTATTCGAGCGATCCAGTCCGGCGGCCAGCAGGTCAGCGGTGATGTCGCCGCCCACATAGCCGGACACGGCGGGGCACAGATACAGCTCGCCGTCAAAGGGCAAGCCGATCGTCCGGGCGTCATGGCAGTCGCCGAAAAGGGATTCGGTAACGAACGGAGCGACCCCGATGCCGTCCGGCGACAGTCCGATCAGCAGGTGCTCCATCGTCGTGTTGGCCGCCACGGTCATGCGGCAGACGGACTCCGGCGGCACCCCGGCGCTCCGGCAAAGCTTCTTGATCATGCGAGTCAGCTGCACGACGATGGCGGTGGTCAGCGCGGGGCGCAGGCCGTCCATGGATGCCTTGATGCGGGCGATGACATCCGCGCCGTAAGAGCGCTGGGCGTTGCCCTCCCCGACGGTGGCGAGGACACGCCCCGTGGAAAGTTCCACCAGATGAGACACCACCGTGGTGGTGCCGATGTCGCAGGCGATCCCATAGCCCGTCAGACCCGGGTCGGCGTTCAGCGAAGCGGCGTTCTCTCCGTGCAGCCGGACCACCAGCGGCGCCTCCGGCGACAGACGAAATACCATGCCGTCCTCAGCCTGCGTGCGGCAGGCAAGCACGGTCGTCTCCCCGTCTTTGCCGGACAGATAGACCCTGCATTTCCCGCAGGTCCCCTGTCCGCCGCAGGGCGAGCGGAGCGGAAGCCCCTCCTGCTCACGCAGCAGCTCCAACAGGGTTTGCCCCGGTCGCGCCGTCAGCGATACCGGGCCGGATTCCGTTAATACGGTGATGTTCATCAGACTTTTTCCCTCTTTCGATCGGAGCTTTTCCGCTCCCCAAAAGTATAAATTACAGGGACCCCGAAACCAATGCACCGCAGAGGTTTCGGGGTCGTTTCATGAAAATGTTTCTGTGTTCAGTCCTTGACCGGCCCGAAAATACCCTCACGGAAAGCGCCGATATACTCCATGCAGTAATCATCCTCGCCTTTCAGGGCTTCGGTGGCATAGATCGCGCCGCGCAGGTCGCGGTTCAGGGGATCCATGACCGCGCTGTCCATACCGGCGGTGATGCTCATGACCGCAAAGGCGATGTTGATGATCTTCCGGTACGGCAGGTTAAAGGAGATGTTGGAGATAGCGCCGGAGAGGTGCACGCCGGGATAGTGCTCCTTGGCATAGGCCATGACCTCCAGCAGCACGGCGATGCCGTCCTCGGCGGTGCAGAGCATCTCCACCAGCGGGTCGATATGGATGCGGTTCTCGGCGATGCCATACTCCTTGGCCTTGGCCATGATGTGATCCAGAACGCGGATACGGTCAGCCGCACTCTTGGGGATGCCGCTGTCATCGCACAGCAGCGCCATGACCTGCCACTTGGTGTCGGCGATGACCGGGAAGACGATGTCGATCTTGTTGCCCTCACCGGACACAGAGTTGATCAGACCCGGCTTATTGCAGTACTTCATAGCATCCACGCAGGCCTGCGCGGAGGGGCTGTCCACGGAGATGGGCGTATCCGTAACGCTCTGGATCAGGTCGATCATCCAATGAAGCGTCTCCACCTCATCCACGTCCACACTGGCGCAACAGTCGATGAAATCGGCGCCGGCGTCCGCCTGTTTTTTGGCAATATCTTTGATCCACTCCTCATTGCGCTCAGCAATGGCCTTGCCCATAGAGGGGATAGAGCCGTTTATCTTCTCACCAATGATAATCATGATGATTTTTTCCTTTCCTATAATTATAATGGTATCATCGGAAGCGTGAGCATATTTCTACTGTAAAAAGAGGCTGCTTCCAACGGACGAAAGCAGCCCCGCGTGCGTATTCTTTTAGGCTACCAGTTCCTTAGCCTTTTCGGCGGCGGAGCCGGCATCGGTCGTAAAGGCATCCGCACCGATCTCATCGGCAAAGGCCTGCGTGATGGGAGCGCCGCCCACCATGATCTTGACCTGGGACTGCAGTCCGGCGTCGATCAGGGCCTGCACCGTGTTGCGCATGGCCGGCATGGTGGTCGTCAGGAGCGCAGAAACGCCCACGACCTTGCAGTCAGGATTGGCCTTAACCGCTTCGACGAATTTCTCGGCGGGCACGTCCACACCAAGGTCAATGACCTCAAAGCCCGCGGACTCCACCATCATCGCAACCAGGTTTTTACCGATGTCGTGAAGGTCACCGGCGACCGTGCCGATGATGAACTTGCCGTTTTTGCCGATCTGATCGCCGGCCATCAAGGGCTTCAGAACGCCGACGCCCAGCTGCATGGTCTTCGCGGCCACCAGCATCTCGGGAACAAAAATCTCTCCGCTCTGGAATTTGGCGCCCACCACGTCCATGGCCTCGCCCATCACGGCCAGAACTTCGTCCGCCGTAGCACCTGCGTCAAGCGCTTCCTGCACAACGCCCTCGATCAGCTTCCGCTTGCCTGCAATAACTGTGTTTTTAACATTCTCCAGTGACATGGCAATATTCTCCTTAAATTAAAAATTATTTATAAATCGTTTTCAAATCGACTCGACTCACAGGCCCGCCTGTCTTATTCCGCCTTGGTATAGAGGCCGCTGCGCTTGAGGATCTCGTCTACGGCGGCGGACTGGTTCAGGGCGTAGATGTGCAGATCGTTCACGCCAAGCTGGATGTATTCATACATTTGCTGCACGGTGTAGTCCATGCCGGCATCCCGGAAGCCCTCGGGATCGTCATAGTACTTGGAGATGTGACGGGCCAGACTGCGGGGAATGGCGCAGCCGTTCATGCTCACGCAGTGACGGATGCACTTGTCACGATCCAGCACGGGCATGACACCCACCGCCACGGGCATGGTGATACCGGCGGCGCGGATCTCGTCCATCCAACGCTTGAACTGGTCCATGTCGAAGGTGAGCTGGGTGATGATAAAATCAGCGCCCAGATCCTGTTTTCTCTTCAAAAAGGCGGTATCGCTGGCCATATTCGGAGACAGGATGTGGCTCTCGGGGATGCCGGAGCAGGCGATGGTGACCTTATCGCCATAGGTTTTCCGCAAAAACTCGATCAGACCGGTCGCATGATCGAAAGCGCCGTTGGTGGCGTTTTCACCGGGGGCGTAATCGCCGCGGAGCGCCAGAACATGATCCACGCCCATGGAGAGGTATTCGTCCATGTCCTTCTTGATGTCCTCTTTGGAGTGGTGGATGCAGGTGTAATGGGTGACAGCCTGACTCTTTCCCGAATCCTGGATCGCTTTGCAGATATCGAGGTTATAGCCCTTGTCGGAGCCGCCCGCGCCGTAGGTGCAGCTGATCCAGTCCGGATTCCACTTATACAGCTCATCCAGGACGCCGCCGAGCTTGCCCATACCGGCTTCGGTCTTCGGCGGAAAAACCTCAAAAGACAGGGTGGTCTTCTGCTTCATTTTTTCAACAATACTCATTTGCTATATGTCCCTTCTAATGTTAAAATTGTTTTCAATAGGTAGAAAAAACATTATATATTATGTTATTAATATCACAAAAACGGAGCTACTGTCAACAGTATTCAATAATTGACATATATTCTGTACAAACATCTGAAATTCACACAAAAATAATACTAATTATTAGAAGAAAGTCGATTTTTTCTGATGCACTCTTCCCTTAATTGGGAAAGTGTGTTATATAGATAACAATAAAATTAATAACAATAAATTTATACGATTGGGAGGCATCGAAAATGGCATATTTATCCGATATTGAAATTGCACAGCAGTGCGAGATGAAGAAGATCGGGGAGATCGCGAAGACCGCGGGCGTAGACGAACAGTATCTGGAGCAGTACGGAAACTATAAGGCCAAGGTAGACTACCGGATGCTCAAGGATATGGCGGACAAACCCGACGGCAAGCTTATCCTCGTCACCGCCATCACCCCCACTCCGGCCGGTGAAGGCAAGACGACCACCACCGTCGGTCTGGCCGACGGTCTGCGGAAGATCGGCAAGAACGTCGTGGCGGCTCTGCGTGAGCCCTCGCTCGGCCCCGTGTTCGGCGTCAAGGGCGGCGCAGCCGGCGGCGGCTATGCCCAGGTCGTGCCCATGGAGGACATTAATCTCCACTTCACCGGCGACTTCCACGCCATCGGCGCGGCGAACAACCTGCTCGCCGCCATGCTCGACAACCACATCCAGCAGGGCAACGCTCTGGGCATCGACGTCAAGCAGATCACCTGGAAGCGCTGTGTCGATATGAACGATCGCCAGCTTCGCAACATCGTCAACGGCCTCGGCGGCAAGATGCAGGGCGTTCCGCGTGAGGATGGCTTCGACATCACTGTCGCCAGCGAGATCATGGCGGTGCTGTGCCTCGCAAGCGATATCACCGACCTCAAGGAGCGTCTGGGGCGCATGATCGTGGCCTACACCTACGACGGCAAGCCCGTCACAGCGCACGAGCTCAAGGCGGAGGGCGCGATGGCAGCGCTGCTGAAGGATGCGCTCAAGCCCAACCTCGTCCAGACTCTGGAGGGTACGCCCGTGTTCGTCCACGGCGGCCCCTTTGCCAACATCGCCCACGGCTGCAACTCTGTCACCGCGACGCGCATGGCGCTCAAGCTCGGCGACTATGTCGTGACGGAGGCCGGCTTCGCCGCCGATCTCGGCGCGGAGAAGTTCCTTGACATCAAGTGCCGCATGACGGGTCTGGCTCCGTCGGCGGTCGTCGTGGTCGCCACGGTGCGTGCGCTCAAATATCACGGCGGCGTGCCCAAGGCGGAGCTCAACACCGAGAACCTCGACGCGCTCGAAAAGGGTCTGCCGAATCTGCTTCAGCACGTGGACAACATCACGCAGGTCTTCGGACTTCCCTGTGTGGTGGCGATCAACGCCTTCCCCACCGACACGAAGGCGGAGCTCGACCTCGTAGAAAAAATGTGCAAGGAGCACGGCGTGAACGTTCGTCTGTCCGAGGTTTGGGCCAAGGGCGGCGAGGGCGGCATGGCGCTGGCCGAGGAGGTCGTGCGTCTGTGCGAGCAGCCCAACAACTTCCAGCCCTCCTACAGCCTCGACCTTTCCATCGAGGAAAAGATCCGCACCATCGCCAAGCGCGTGTATCACGCCAAGCACTTACTGCTGACGGTGCAGGCGAAGCGTCAGGCGGAGCAGCTCACCGCGCTGGGCTTTGGCAATCTGCCCATCTGCGTGGCCAAGACGCAGTACAGCTTCTCCGATGACCCCACGCTGCTCGGTGCACCGGAGGGCTTCACCGTCACGGTGCGTAATTTGAAAGTCTCTGCCGGCGCGGGCTTCATCGTCGCGCTGACGGGCGAGATCATGACCATGCCGGGACTACCGAAGGTACCTGCCGCCGAGAAGATCGACGTGGACGAAAACGGAAAGATTTCCGGCCTGTTCTGAGGTGTACCGATGCTGAATAAGAGCGTTACGGAATTTACCGAGGCTCTGGCCTCCAAAGCCGCCGTTCCCGGCGGCGGCGGGGCCAGCGCTCTGGTGGGGGCGATCGGCATCGCCCTGGGCGACATGGTGGGCGAGCTCACCGTGGGTAAGAAAAAATACGCGGACGTGGAAGAGGACGTCAAGGCTCTCATGGCAAAGGCGCAGGAGCTGCGGGTCAGACTTCTGGCGTGCGTAACGAAGGATGCGGAGGCCTTTGAGCCTCTGAGCCGTGCCTATGGCATTCCCAAGGACGATCCCACGCGGGACGAGGTCATGGAACAGTGCCTGCGGGACGCCGCTGCCGCGCCGCTGGAGATCCTCGATCTGTGCTGTGAGGCCATCGAGCTGCAGCGGGAGTTTGCGGACAAGGGCAGCGTGCTGGCCATCTCCGATGCCGCCACGGGCGTGGTGTTCTGCTGGAGCGCCATGTACGGCGCAGCGGTGAATGTGAAGGTGAACACCAAGTCCATGAAGGATCGGGATTACGCAGAGAAGCTCAATGCTCACGTGGACGAGCAGATGGCGAAATACTGGCCCATTGCGGAAAAGGTGTACGAAGACGTATACAGGAGGTTTTGCTGATGGCGGAGCTTTTGAAGGGCGCAGCCGTTACAGCGGCGCTGAACGAGAAGATGACCGCAAAGGTCGCGGAATTGAAGGAAAAAGGTGTGACGCCCACGTTGGCGATTCTGCGCGTGGGCGAGCGTGCGGACGACGTCTCCTATGAAAAAGGCGCGATGAAGCGCTGTGCCGCCGTGGGCGTGGATGTGAAAAATGTGGTTCTTCCGGCGGATGTGGACGCGGACAGCTTTTTCCGCACGCTGGATGAGCTGAATCGGGACGATTCCGTCCACGGCATTCTGATGTTCCGTCCGCTTCCGAAGCATATCGACGGCGAGAAGGCCCGGCAGATGCTCTCCCCCGACAAGGACATCGACGGCTGCACGGACGGCTCTCTGGCCGGAGTGTTCACCAACACGAAGCTGGGCTTTGCTCCCTGCACGGCGCAGGCTGCCATGGAGATATTGGATTACTACGGTGTGCAGTGCGCCGGGAAAAAGGCGGTCGTCATCGGACGCAGTCTGGTCGTCGGTCGGCCTGCGGCGATGATGCTGATGCACAAAAACGCCACCGTCACGGTCTGCCACAC
>JAZUFB010000295.1:0-4503 GCA_045640475.1 Clostridia bacterium | reverse complement strand
GGCAGGCGACCAAAGCGCGCTATGCCTGGACAGACTTTGCGACGGCGGCCTTCTTTGGGGAAAATGGCGAACCGCTTGAACCGTTTGACTTTGAATGACACATTTGGACTATGGACAGGGCGACCGGGTGACGGTCGCCCTGTTTTAGTACAGGAAAAATACAGAAATGATGAAAAATTACGGATGAAAGAATGCCCATGGACCGGATATAATGAAAAACGGTATGCAGAAGCTTGGATTGACGAGATCCCTCTCAGTCGCCGGAGGCGACAGCGTTCCAAAGGGATGTCGCGCCCTCTCAGTCAGCTACGCTGACAGCTCCCCCAAAGGGGGAGCCGAGGCGAACGTCAGGCCAGTGGGCCCGAGCTGTTCTCGCACAGCGAAACAGCGGGAGGCTGACAGCGGTTTCTCGTGAAACGAAAACCGCGAGAAGCTGTCCGCGAAGCGGAAGTGAACCCCCGCGTTTTCGCTACGCGAGAAACGCTTGGGCTCAAGAGCGAAACGAGTACAGAGCCCGGCAGGGTTCTGTACGACGATTGAGCGATCGGAATGCCGAGGCTTGAGTGATGGCGAAAAATGTTGCATCCAAGTTTCTGAAAGCATAGTTGACAATCATGACCTTAAAGGAGGCGGAACAGGGTGACAAATAATGTTGAACTGGGACTGGTGCTGAAGGCGATGTATAAACTGTCCGGTATGACGGTGGGTGCCCTGTCCGAAAAAACGGGGATCACGGTGGATACATTGAACAATCTGTTCTACGGCCGTGTGCAGAAACCCGGCTTCTTTGGCGTGGTGACGCTGGTGGAGACCATGGGCTACCGCGTGGAGGATCTGCTGAAGGTCCTGAGGGAATACGATGTCAAGGATATGCCCCAGAATACGCTGACGGAGATCCTGTCCGGACTGGATAAACAGGCGGGCGGCGAAAAGAAAGAGCCCGCGACGATCCCGGCGGCCGGCAGCAAGAAAGAAACCGCGATTTCTCTGGAGAGCCTGGAGGCACAGAGAAAAGAGCTGAACGAGGAACATGAGCGTCAGTTGGACCGCTTCAAGGCGACGCACACGAGATATACCGATGAATTGAAACAGCAGTATCATGAAAGCCTTGAGATGATACGGGCCGGACATGCGGAGACCGTGGCCAAGCTGCAGACGGAACTGGACGACGTGAAGCAGAACAGCACCCGGGAGATCCAGCGGCTGCAAAAGCGGAACGCGCGGCTGGTGTGGGCCATGATCGCGGAGACCGCGCTGGTGGTGGGAACGTTTATCGCGGACCTGCTGAACCACCAGATCGGTTGGTTGAGGAAGTAAAAATCGAAATACCCTCAAAATACATCCATGGCATTGACAAGATGCCTTCTGTGGCGTAAACTTGCGTCAATGGCTTTGATGGAGAGGGCCGACGGGAACCCCGGACGCAGAGAAGCGGCGTTGTGGTGAGAGCCGCGGATGGGGACGGAAGCTGTAGCTCCGGAGCCGGAAGGAAGAAATCCGTATCTTGCGGACGTAGAACCTTCCCGTGATTGCCGCGTAAGAGCATGGGATCTCCAAAGAAGGAAGATCCCCGGAGAGGCGGTTTATGCCGCAATTTGAGTGGTACCGCGGGTGTGATCAACGCTCGTCTCAAAGAAAACTTTGAGGCGGGCTTTATTTTATGCCGCGAAGCCCTGTGACAGACAGAGCAAAGCGTATGTGGAGGAGAAAAGCACATGGCACAGATGACAGGTCTCAATTTCAAGATCCAGGAAATGGCGCACCGCATCCGTGAGCTGCGGGAGATCGAGAACTTTACCATCGCCGAAATGGCCATGAAGACCGGCGTTACGGAGCAGGAATATATCGATTGCGAAATGGGCCGGAGCGACCTGAACTTCGCCTTCCTGTACCGCTGCGCGCTGGCTTTCAGCGTCGACGTGAGCGATATCATCGAGGGCAGCAGCCCGAATCTGGCCTCCTATACCATCACCCGCAAGGGACAGGGCCAGCGCATTGAAGAAGCGCATGACATGGTGTACTACAACATGGCTGCTTCCTTCAAAAACAGGATCGCTGAACCGCTGTATGTCCAGGCGACTTACAGCAGGGAAGCGGAATTCCAGGATATCAAGCTGACCACCCATGATGGGCAGGAATGCGATATTGTGATCGAAGGCCAGCTGAAGGTCCAGGTGGGCGAGCACAGCACCGTGCTGAACCCCGGCGACTCCATCTACTACGACAGCGGCACGCCCCATGGCATGATCGCCGTGGGCGGGCAGGACTGCCTGTTCTACGCGATCGTCCTCAATCCCTCCGGAGAGCCGATCCCGGAACTGACACCCGGTCAAGCCCTGCCGGCGACCTCTCCCGTGCAGGTGACGGAAGCGGACGAGGAACGCGTGTGGCACCGGTTTATCGACGTCGAGCAGGATGAAAACGGCACACCGACCAAGATCGAATTCAAGAATACAGAACACTTCAACTTTGCCTTTGATATCGTGGATGCCATCGCGGAGCGGGAACCGAACAAGCTGGCGATGCTTCACCTCAGCAAGGACAAGGAAGAACACCGCTTTACCTTCCGCGATATGCAACGCTATTCCAACCGCGCGGCCAACTATTTCAAGTCCCTCGGTATCCGCAAGGGCGACCGCGTGATGCTGGTGCTCAAGCGGCACTACCAGTTCTGGTTTGCCATCGTGGGCTTGCACAAGCTGGGTGCTATCGCGATCCCTGCCACCTGCCAGCTGCAGGAGCATGACTTTGAATACCGCTTCAATGCCGCGGGCGTGAAGGCTATCCTGTGCACCGCGGACGGCGACACGGCCAACCAGGCCGAGGCCGCCGCGAAGAACGCGCCCTGCGTGGAGCTGTTGATCTCCGTCAACGGCGCGCGCGAAGGCTGGCATAACTTTGACGAAGAATCCGAAATGTTCAGCACCCATTATACCCGTCCGGAGGACGCGCCCGGCGGCGATGACCTGATGCTGATGTTCTTTACCTCCGGCACAACGGGCTATCCCAAGATCGCGGCCCACAGCTACAAGTATCCGCTGGGCCATTTCCATACCGCCAAGTTCTGGCATTGTGTGAATCCAAACGGTCTGCATCTGACCATTTCCGATACCGGCTGGGCCAAGGCACTGTGGGGCAAACTGTACGGCCAATGGATCTGCGAAGCCGCCACGTTCGTGTACGACTTTGACCGCTTCAACGCCGCGGATATCCTGCCGCTGTTCGCCCGGTACCACGTGACCACCTTCTGCGCGCCGCCCACGATGTACCGCATGATGATCAAGGAAGACCTGACGAAGTATGATATGTCCTCCGTGAACCATGCCACCATCGCCGGCGAAGCGCTGAACCCCGAAGTGTTCCGCCAGCTCGAAAAACTGACAGGCCTGCAGGTGATGGAAGGCTTCGGCCAGAGCGAAAGCACCCTGATCATCGGCAACCTGGCGGGCGCGAACCACAAGATCGGCTCCATGGGTCGTGTGACACCCATCTACAACGTGGCGCTGCTGGACGCGGACGGAAACAAGGTCGAGCCCGGTACGCCCGGTGAGATCTGTATCGACATCAGCAAGGGCATCCCGGTGGGCCTCTTCCGCGAGTACTATATGGATGCCGAAAAGACACAGGAAGCCATGCATGACGGCTGGTATCACACCGGTGACCTGGCCTGGATGGATGAAGACGGCTTCTACTGGTATGTCGGTCGCGCGGACGATGTGATCAAGTCCAGCGGCTATCGCATTGGACCGTTCGAAATCGAGAGCGTGATCATGGAACTGCCCTACGTGCTGGAGTGCGGCGTATCCGCCGCGCCGGACGAGGTGCGCGGTCAGGTCGTCAAGGCCAGCATCGTGCTGGTGAAGGGCACCGAGCCGACCGAGGAACTGAAAAAAGAGATCCAGAACTATGTCAAGCAGCATACCGCGCCGTATAAGTATCCCAGAATCGTGGTCTTCCGCGACGAACTGCCCAAGACCGTGAGCGGCAAGATCCAGCGCGCGAAGCTGTGAGGCGGAGGCTGAAATGAGAAACACATCCCTGTGCTACATCACCCGGGGAGACGAAGTGCTGCTTTTGCACCGCGTGAAGAAGGAAAACGACCTGAACCGGGACAAATGGATCGGCTTCGGCGGCGGGTTTGAGGAAGGGGAAAGCCCGGAGGAGTGCGTGCTGCGCGAAGTGCGCGAAGAGACCGGGCTGACGCTGACCTCCTGGCGCTACCGCGGCATTGTGACCTTCGTCAGTGACCGGTGGGAAGGGGAGTATATGCACCTCTTCACAGCGGACGGCTTTGAGGGCGAGATTATTTCCGATTGTAACGAGGGCGATATCCAGTGGGTCAAGAAGAAGGATTTTGACGCCCTGCCGCAGTGGGAAGGCGACAAGATCTTTTTGAAGTTGCTGGATGAGGACGTGCCGTTCTTCTCGCTGAAGCTGACCTATGAAGGGGAGAAGCTGACCGGGGCAGTGCTGAATGGGAAGAAGTAGGGCCAAGGGCCAAGG
>JAZUFB010000294.1:0-4538 GCA_045640475.1 Clostridia bacterium | reverse complement strand
AATAGAATCCAATAGAATCTATTAGAAAACATAAGACAGGGAGGCTGTGCAATGGGAGTGCAGGCAATGAAACACGCGGCACTGCTGCAGGAATGGTCAGGACGGATAGCTGAATGCCGTTCCAGCGGGATGTCAGTAAGGACCTGGTGCAGCGAACAGGGAATCCCCATCAAGACATACTACTATTGGGAGAAGAAATTCGTCACCGAAGCAACCAGGCAACTCAACCTTCCGGCCCCCACACAAGCCGGTTCGCTGCTGCGTGTTAATCCGGACACCATGCCGGTTGCCAACACGGCAGAGAGCGGAGCCGGCATCACCATTCGTCATGGCGAGAGTGTCATCACGCTGCCTGCGGGCAGCAGCGCGGACGCCGTCGCAGACCTGGTAAAGGCGCTGAACCGCCATGTTTGACTTCAGCCGGATTCAGAATTACTACATTGCCTGCGGGTATACGGATATGCGGAAGCAGATCGACGGGCTGGTGGCTGTAGTGGAATTACAGTTTGGGCAGAAACTGGAGGAAACCTCCATCTTTTTGTTCTGCGGACACCGGGCAGACCGAATCAAGGCGCTGTATTGGGACGGGACGGGATACGTGCTGTTGTACAAGCGTCTGACGGAAAAGCGTTTTCAGTGGCCGCGGAATGAACAGGAATTGAAACTGCTGACGAAGCAGGAATTCCGTTGGCTCATGGAAGGACTGTCCATTGTCCAAAAGAAGGCGTTTGAACCGGGGAATCCCGGAACAATTTGCTGAAAAAAATGAAAAAAGTGGAAATTTCCAAAAGGATTTTTGCCATTCATGTCGAATAATATAAGTGAAAAGATTCTTGAGGAAGGCGGTGAGCGGTGTGGCGGAAGAATTGGTTCCCAAGGCGATTGTGGATATTCTCATGCAGCAGATTTCTTCCCTGCAGGCCACAGTGGACAAGCTCACCGCGACCATTGAAGAAAAAGACCGGATCATTGCGGAAAAGATTGAGATCATCCTGAACCAGAACCGTGCGCGGTTCGGACAGAGCAGTGAGAAACGGACGTATCTGCTTTGCGACGGCCAGCTGAGCCTGTTCGGGCAGGCCGGGGACGGAGTAACAGAGAAAACTCCGGAGGAAGCGCCTTCTGCTGAAAAGCAGCAAGTCTCCGTATCCGCGCACACCCGCAAACCGAAGCGCACCATGGAAGAACTATGTGCAAACGTTCCTGAAGAGACAGTCATTGTGGATCTTCCGGACGAGCAGAAGTTTGCTGCAGACGGACGTCCTCTGAAATACATCGGAACAGACGATGTACGGGTGGAACTGATTCGTGAACCAAGCCGGATTTACAAACGGGTCTACCGGTGCAAGGTGTATGCCGATCCGAAAGCGGAAGAGGAGACCGGAAACGCCGACATTCGCCGTCCCCATGTACCCGCGCCGCTGCTGCCGCACAGCTATGCCTCGGCTTCTGTTGTCATGGATATCATCGTAAAAAAGTACTTGGACGCGCTGCCGCTGTACCGGCAGGAACAGATGTGGAAGCGGATGGGCGTTGACCTGAAGCGCAACACCATGGCCAACTGGGTAATCCTGACAGCCGAGACTTACCTCAAGCCCTTCAGCGACGCCTTCCTGACCGAGCTGCTGCAGCAAAGTGTGATCCACGCGGATGAGACCGTGCTGCAGGTAAACAAGGAACCGGGGCGGGAAGCCACAGCGGAATCACGCATCTGGGCTTACGCTTCGGCGAAACGAGCAAAACGACAGATCCGGTATTTCCGATATGAAGAGAGCCGCAAGGGTGCCTGCGCCGAGAAAGTGCTGGGACGTTATGCCGGTGTTGTGATCTCAGACGGCTACAGCGGGTACAACATACTGAGTAATGCCATCCGCGCAGGCTGTTGGGCGCATGCCCGGCGCAAATGGGTGGAAGCCATGCCCGACGGAGCCACTAAGGAGAACGCCTTAGCGGCAAAAGGGCTGGAATACTGCAGCCGGCTCTTTGAGGCAGAGCAAAAGCTGGAAGGTCTTTCGGACGCTGAACGCCGGGAGCAGCGCCGGCTTCTTTCCGGCCCCATTGTGGAAGAATACTACGCCTGGCTGGAGACCATTTTCAAGCCTGCGGGCAAGCTGAAGAAAGCAATCACCTACTCCCTGAACCAGCGGGAGTTCCTTTGCGCGTTCCTTAATCATGGCGAAATAGAAATCAGCAACAACCAGGTGGAGAACGCGATTCGCCCGATCGTAGTCGGCAGAAAAAACTGGCTTTTCTGCGACACACAGGCCGGAGCCAACGCCAGCGTGATCATCTTCACCGTATTGGAAACCGCCAAGGCCAACGGACTGAACCCCGAGACCTACCTGAACCATCTGCTGACGATTCTGCCTGAACGGTTCACAAATAATCCTCAGGGAAACATTGACGATCTGATGCCGTGGGCTGAAGAAATGCAAAGGTCTTTCGGGATGGAGAACTCGGTCGCGGAACATTGAGCGCTTACAATAGTTTTACAATCAAAAAAAGGAAGCTCATGCCATATTTGGTGAGCATCCTTTTTTTATGCATATATCAAACCGTACTAATTCCGCTTGCAATTGATGAAAATGAGATCTGATGTCATATCACATCAGTAGCTAAAAAATGGCATCTTATTCTTTTACACTGCCTACAGTGATTCCCTTTACAAAGTATTTTTGCAGGAAAGGATACACGCACATTATCGGAACAGCGCCAAGAAAAATCTGAGCCATTCGCAGCGTTTTGTCATTTACGTTGGCCAATTGTTCAATTTCTTCTACGGACATGTAGTCCTTGTTTACCATCGCTGCGGAATCAATCACAGTACGCAAATACGTCTGAAGCGGATATTTTGTTGGGGAATTAATATAAATATACCCATCAAACCAGCTATTCCAATGTCCAACAAAAGTGAACAGCAGGATGGTCGCGAAAGATGCCATGGACAGGGGCACATAAATATACAGCAATTTTTTCACGTGACCCGCACCGTCCAATACGGCTGCTTCATCCAATGCCTTCGGAATGCCTCGGAAGAAGTTCAACATCATAACACAATGATGTACATTCAACGCACCGGGAAGGATTAACGCCCATATGCTGTCGATTAGTCCGAGTTTTGACACGACAAAATATGTTGGCATCATTCCTCCGCCGAAAAACATAGTAATTGCGAAAAACCACACATATACTGTACGAAAACGGAATTCTGTATTTTCGCGTGACAGGGGATAAGCTGCCGAGATACACATAACCATATTCACAATGCTTCCCAGCAGAACACGCTTTATCGATACAATAAGGCCGTTAATAAAGCCGGATTTTTCAGCCAGGAATGAATATGCCTTCAAGGTGAAACCCATGGGGAGGAGTGAAACACGACCTGCAACGGCATACCGGTTATCAGACACAGAAATGCATAGAATATGCCAAAGCGGCAGAATACAGGCAACCATCAAAATGGTCAACAACGTCAAGTTGCATACAGCAAAGGCAACACGCGCCTTGGATGGTTTCATTGTTGTTCCCCCTTCCTCAGAAAATGCGATAATCGCTAAACTTATAGGCAGCGAAATAGGATGCTCCCACAAGCACCAAAGATATGGCTGACTTGAACAAACCCAAAGCTGCAGACACAGAATACTGTCGATTCAACAAACCCAACCGATACACAAATGTATCAATGATATCCACAGAATCATATACCAACGGATTGTACATGTTGAAGATTTGGTCAAAGCCCGCATTCAGGATACTACCGATACTAAGCGTTGAAAGAAGGATAATCATGGGACGAATGCACGGCATAGTAACATGCCAACACTGACGAACACGTCCACAGCCATCGATTGCCGCTGCCTCATACAAGCCGCTATCAACATTAGTGATTGCAGCAAGGTAGATAATCATATGATACCCTTGATTTTTCCATATGTTCGTAACATATAGAATCACACGCATCCATCCACCGTCTGCCAAAAAGTATATTTTGCGCCCGGACAAAGTGTCCAAAACCGTATTGACGGCGCCATCCAGGCCAAACAATTCACGAAATACTCCACCCAGTACGACCCAGGAAAGGAAATACGGGAGGAAAAAGACCGTCTGCGAAATACGTTTGAATCTATTCTGTGTCACCTCATTCAGCTGAAGCGCAATAACCAGAGGTACAATCAGATCCAAAACAATCTTCACGATAGCAATTTCAAAAGAATTGCGTAATATCGAAACAAAATTAGGCATCCGGAATACATACTGGAAATTACTCCAGCCTACCCATTTACTTCCTGTAAAAGACAGAATCGGGTTGAATTTCTGGAAAGCCATTACAATGCCCATCATCGGGAAATAGTGAAAAATCAGCACGACAGCTACACAAGGGAGAAGCATTAAATGAAGCGGTAATTCTCGAATGAACCAATTATGAGGGCGATGTACGACGGCTGTTTTTTTCACTGCAATTCTCCTTTATCGGTTTATCACGATCTCGGGCATATATTTTGATAGCACAAGGGAATATGAAGGGTGTCGGCATGAGC